>NZ_JBSFEV010000019.1:0-168007 GCF_053594615.1 Streptomyces sp. NPDC001858 | reverse complement strand
CCCCAGTGCGAAGGCACCGCCCGCGCCCGGCCGGGGACAGCCCCGGCCGGGCGGGCGGTGCGAGGCCGCTGTCAGAGCTGGCCGGACGCGGAGATGGTGATCTTCGCCGAGGTCGAGCCGCTGCCGGAGCCGAGCGACTCGATCTTCCGCACGAGGGCCATGCTGTCCTCGTCGGCGACCTCGCCGAACACCACGTGCTTGCCGTCGAGCCAGCCCGTCACCACCGTGGTGACGAAGAACTGCGAGCCGTTGGTGTTCGGGCCCGCGTTGGCCATGGACAGCAGGCCCGGACGGTCGTGCTTGAGCTGGAAGTTCTCGTCGGCGAACCGGTCGCCGTAGATGCTCTTGCCGCCGGTTCCGTTGCCGCGGGTGAAGTCACCGCCCTGGAGCATGAAGTCGGGGATGACCCGGTGGAAGGAGGAGCCGGCGTAGCCGTAGCCCTTCTCGCCGGTGGAGAGCGCGCGGAAGTTCTCCGCCGTCTTGGGCACGACGTCGTCGAACAGGTTGAAGTTGATGCGTCCGGCGGGCGCGTCGTTGATGGTGATGTCGAAGTAAACCTTGATCGTCATAGCTCTATCCTGCACGGTCCGGGGAGTGCTGTCGCACAGTGGGTCTCGTGTCGGCCCTCGTACCCCCTCTGGCCAGTCAGTCCACCGGCCAGGTGTGGACGGGAGCGTTGAGGTGCATGTAGTCGATGTACTGCTGGGTCATCCGCCGCAGGGCCTCGTGGCGGTCGGCCGGCGCGGCGGCGGTGATGCGGTGGAACGCCTCCTTCTGCCAGACGGCCCCGTTGCGGGCGGTGACACACCGCTGCTCGATGATGCCGAGCAGCGGCTCCCGCCAGGCCGCGTCCATCCCGGAGCGTTCGAGCCCCAGGTGCGCCAGCGGCAGCAGCCGGCGCAGGACCAGCTCGGGCACCGGCGCCTCGCCCATCCCCGGCCAGTACAGCCGGGCCTCGATGCCGTGCCGGGCCGCCGTGTGCAGATTGTCCTCGGCGGCCCGGAAGGACATCCGTGACCACACCGGCCGCTCCTCCTCCGCCAGGGCGCGGGTGAGCCCGTAGTAGAAGGCGCCGTTGGCGAGGGTGTCGGCGACGGTCGGACCGGCCGGCAGACAGCGGTTCTCCACCCGTACGTGCGGCCGGTCGTCGGCGACGGCGTAGACCGGGCGGTTCCAGCGGTAGATGGTGCCGTTGTGCAGGGTCAGCTCGGGCAGTTCGGGGACGTCCCCTCCCGCCAGCGTCGCCCGTGGGTCCTGCTCGTCGCACAGCGGCAGCAGGGCCGGGAAGTAGCGCAGATTCTCCTCGAAGAGGTCGAAGACGCTGGTGATCCACCGCTCCCCGAACCACACCCGGGGCCGTACCCCCTGCGCCTTGATCTCCTGCGGACGGGTGTCCGTGGCCTGCTCGAACAGCGGGACACGGGTCTCGTGCCACAGCTCCTTGCCGAACAGGAACGGCGAATTGGCCGCCAGCGCCACCTGGACGCCGGCGATCGCCTGCGCCGCGTTCCAGTAGGCGGCGAACTCGTCGGGGGAGACCTGGAGATGGAACTGGGTGCTGGTGCAGGCCGCCTCGGGGGTGATCGTGTCCGCATAGGTCCGCAGCCGGTCCACGCCGTCCAGCTCGATGTGCAGATCCTCGCCCCGCGCCGCGAAGACCTGGTCGTTGAGCAGCCGGTAGCGGGCGTTCTCCGACAGCGCCGACTCGCCCACGTCCGACTGCCGCAGCGTGGGCAGGATGCCGATCATGATCAGATGCGTGCCGACCGATCTCGCGCGCTCTTCCGCGTGATTGAGCGCCGCGCGGATCTCGGACTCCCAGGCGTCGGGGCCGCCCTCGGTCAGCCGGCGCGGCGGGACGTTGATCTCCAGGTTGAAGCGGCCCAGCTCGGTGGACCAGGCGGGGTCCGCGATCGCCTCCAGGACATCGCTGTTGCGCATCGCCGGCTCGGCCCGGTCGTCGACCAGGTTCAGCTCGATCTCCAGGCCCACCTGGGGCCGCTCGGACTCGAACCGGGACTCGCGCAGCAGCTGCGCGAACACTTCGAGGCACTCCTGCATCTTGATCCGGTACCGGCGGCGGTCCTCGCGGGTGAAGACCAGCGCCGGGACGTCACGTCCCATCGGCCCTCCCGGCATGTCCTGAGCGGGTCGGGCGAAGCCGGCTGCGTTCGGCAGCGCCCTGAAGAGGCGCGGGGAACTGCGCGACCGGCCACGATGGCGCCGCAGGGAACGACGGCACATGGCCCGCACTTCCAGCGGAGCGCTCAGTCGGACGCCTCCTGCCTCCAGCGTCGCACCACCGGACGCCCCTGACCATGCGGGATCGGCCCCCGGGATCGGCCCCCGGGCGCGGACCTCGGGCTGCCCGGCGGGTCCGGCCAGGCGTGCCGCCTCGCGTGCGGCGTCCCGCGCGGCCCGTTCGGCGCGGGCCGCCCCGGGCCGCCGGGCACGGGCTCGAAGCGTGCGGTAACCCGGACAGGCGTAGGCCAACGGTCCTACTCTTTGTCGTGCGTGAGTGAGGCCTGGGAGAGGGCTGAGACGGCGCGGAGCGCCGGGGGGCGGGAGCGATGGACAGAGGGCTTTTACGGGGCTTATGCGCCCTTTCGGCGAGTGGCTTACTGCTGATCACCGGATGTTCCGGCGACGGGAGGTCCACCGCGAAGCCGACGGGGACGACCACCGGAACGGTCGCACAGGGCCAGGACGCCCCGGGCGACCCGGCCGACGGAGCCTCGGCCACCCCCAGTGCCGCGCCCACCGCCCTCGACGTCACCCTCGACCCGGACCGCGCCCCGAAGACCCGCGCGGACGCCGTGCGCCTGGCCGAGAAGGTCGCCGCGGGCCCGGAGCTGTGGGGAGCCGGGTTCGTCATCACCGGCCCGGACAGCGATCCGGGCTCCTGGCCGGTCCTCGACCGTGCGTGCGTCTGGCAGCGTGAGCCCGTGCCCGACGACGTGCTCGCCAGCATCACCCGCTACAGCGAACTCCCCGCCGCGGACGGCAAGGGCCCGATCAGGGTCGCCGCGACCGTCACCGTCCACAAGGACGTGGACGGCGCCGACTGGGAACAGGCGTCGACCCTCGAAGAGGCGCTGCGCTGCCCCGAGCAGACGCTGCGCGCCGGGGAACGGGTCTCGGGCCTCAGCTCCATCGGCATCCCCTTCGGCACGAACAACAACGAGTACGCCGAGGACTCGCTCTTCGAGAGCGGCGAGTACCGCAGCGACACCCTGGGCGGCCCCTACCCCTACGGGTGGACCCAGGCCCGGATCGGCCAGGTCACCGTCGCCGCCACCGGCCGGGCCTCCGAAGGCCGCACCTACGCCGAACTCACCCAGGCGATGGCCGAGACGCAGAGCAGCATGCTGCTCCGCCTGGAGACCGAGCTGGAGGTGCAAGGGTGACCGCCCCCCTGCTGCCCTCCGACCCCTCCCGCCTCGCCGGGTACCGGCTGCTCGGCCGGCTCGGCGCCGGCGGCATGGGCGTCGTCTACCTGGGCCGTACGGACGAGGGCGCGCCGGCCGCGATCAAGGTGATCCGGCGCGAGTACGCCGAGGACCCCCAGTTCCGGGCCCGGTTCCGGCGCGAGGTCGAGGCCGCGCGCCGGGTCGGCAGCCCCTGGGTGGTGCCCGTCACCGGTGCGGACCCGGACGCCGTCGAACCCTGGCTCGCCACCGCCTTCGTCCCCGGGCCCTCGCTCGCCGAGGCCGTCGCCGCGTGCGGGCCGCTGCCGGTGCGCAGTGTGCGCGTCCTGGCCAAGATGCTCGCCGGGGCGCTGGCCGAGGTGCACGAGGCCGGTCTGGTGCACCGGGACGTCAAGCCCGGCAATGTGCTGCTCGCCGTCGACGGGCCGCGGCTGATCGACTTCGGGATCGCGCGGGCCGCCGACGACACGGCGATCACCTCCGCCGACATGATCGTCGGCACCCCCGGCTTCCTCGCGCCCGAGCAGGCCGAGGCCCGCGCCGACGGGCTCGGCCCGGCCGGCGACGTCTTCTCGCTGGGCTGTCTGCTGGCCTACGCGGCGACCGGCCGGCCGCCCTTCGGTACGGGCGCGGTCGACGCCCTGCTCTACCGCACGGTGCACGACGAGCCCGATCTCGAAGGCGTCGACGAACAACTGCTCGTCCTGCTGCGGCCGTGCCTGGCCAAGGACCCGGCCGCGCGTCCGTCGGCGGCCGGGCTGCACGGGCTGATCATGGAGGACACCCCGGGCGAACCGGCGGGCTGGCTGCCGCGGGACGTCGTACGGATCATCGCCGAGCGGGCGGCGGCCATGCTGGCCCTGCCGGACATCGAACCCACCGCCGCCGAGCCCCCGTCCGCGGCGGACGCCGAGACGGACGGACCGCCGCCCTCGCCCGGCCGACGGCGGTTCCTCATCGCGGGGGCCACGGCCGCGGCGATGGCGGTCGGCGGCGGGCTGGCGGCCTGGGCCGCCCTCGGTGGCGACGACGACAAGGCGACCGGCTCGGACCGGGCGAGCGGCGGATCCCGGGACTGGATCATCGGGCTGCACGCGGACCTGAGCGGCCCCGGGAAGGTCCTGGGACAGGCGCAGGAGCGCGGCGCACGGCTCGCCGTCGAGCAGTTCAACTCCCGGAAGAACAAGCCCTTCACGCTCACGCTGAAGACGGCCGACGACCGGGGCGACACGAGCCGGGCCGCCACCGTGGCCCGCGCCTTCGTCGAGGCCGAGGACGTCCTCGCCGTCCTCGGCCCGACGGCCGACGCGCCCGCCCGCGCGGTCGTCGGCGTGTACGACGAGGCGCTGCTCCCGCTGATCTCCGTGTCCGCCGGAACCAGCTACCTGACCACCGCGGAGAACCGCTCCTTCCTGCACGCCCGCCCCAACGACCTGGAGGCCACCGAGGCGATCATCGCCCTGCTGACCGCCGACGCGAAGGCGCTGGGCACGAACTACGCATCGAGCCAGAGCGCCGTCGGCCCGTCCCGGCGGACCGGTCTGCTCATGGACCGCACCGCAGCCGACTACGCCTGGGAGTGCATCGGCTCCGTCAACGCGGTGCTGCGGGCACAGGGCCGGGCGCCCTACCCCCGGGTCGTCCCGGCCGGCGCCGAGGACGCCTTCCGGCCGGTCGTCGCCGACATGCTGGCGGCGGGCGCCGACGCCTTCGTCTACGGAGGCTACGCGGCCGGCGCGGGGGCCTTCGCACGCGAACTGGCCGCGGCCGGCTTCGCCGGGCCGACGTACACCCCCGGAGCCGTGCTGACCCAGGAGTTCCTCGACGCGGCGGGCGACGCCGGCGACGGCTGGGTGGTCACCAGCACCTGCGTCGACCCCACCGAACTGCCGGCGGCGGCCGAGTTCACCGCCGCCTACGACAAACGGTTCGGCGCCGCCCCCGGCTACTGGGCCGCGGAAGGCTTCGACGTCGTCAACCTGATCGCGGGCGGCCTGGCCAAGGCCGGGAAGCGGCCGACGCGCGCCGAGCTGACCACCTCGCTGCGCGCGACGACCTACGAGGGCGTGACCAAGACCTTCGCCTTCGTTCCGGAGACGGGGTCCTTCCTCGCCTCCGGGAGCGGTGCGATCTTCGGCTACCGGGTCGACGGCGGCAGGTTCCGGTTCCTCGGCCCGGCGCCGAGCCTGCCCGAGCCGTCCTCCTAGGGTTCTCCGGCCGTGCCCGTCGCCGCCCTGCGCCCGGGGGACCCGTCGGCCGTCGGCGGCCACCGGCTGCTGGGCCGACTGGGCGCGGGCGGCATGGGCGTCGTCTATCTGGCGCGTTCCCCGGGCGGCGCGCTGGTCGCGCTCAAGGTGATCCGCGCCGAATACGCCGCCGACCCCGCCTTCCGGGTGCGTTTCCGCCGTGAGGCGGCAGCCGTCGCCCGGCTCGGCGAGCCCGGCGGGACCGGGGGCGGACGGTGGCTGGTGCCGGTGACCACGGCCGACCCGGAGGCCCGCGAGCCCTGGCTGGCCACCGCGTACGTGCCCGGCCCGCCGCTCAACGACGCGGTCGCGCGCTACGGGCCGCTGCCGCCGCAGAGCGTCCGGGTGCTCGGCGCCGGACTGGCCGGGGCGCTGGCGGAGGTGCACGCGGCCGGTCTGGTGCACCGGGACGTCAAACCGGGCAATGTGCTGCTCGCCCTGGACGGGCCGCGGCTGATCGACTTCGGCATCGCGCGCGCCACGGACGCGACGGCGCTCACCGCCAGCGACGTGGTGATCGGCTCCCCGGGCTATCTCTCGCCCGAACAGGCACAGGCGGGCCGGGTGGACGAGGTCGGCCCGCCGAGCGATGTCTTCTCGCTCGCCTGCGTCCTCGCCTTCGCCTCGACCGGCCGCCGCCCCTTCGGCGCCGGCACCCCGGCCGCCGTCGTCTACCGGACGGTGCACGAGAGCCCCGACCTCACCGGCGTGCCCGCCACGCTCCTCCCGCTGCTGACCGCCTGCCTCGCGAAGGAGCCGGGCGCCCGGCCCTCGGCGGCGGAGGTCCGCGCCGAACTCGACCCCGGGGCGGCGGCCGAGGAGGGGTGGCTGCCCGCGCCGCTGCCGGGCCTGATCGCCGAGCGCGCGGCACAGGTGCTGGACCTGCCCGTGCCGCAGCCGCCGGAACTCGACGAGACGCGCGTGGCCGCCCGGCCCTCGCGCAGGCGCTTCGTGAGCCTCGCGGCGGTCGCGGGGGTGCTCGCGGCGGGCGGCGGCGTGGCCGCGTGGGCGGCCCGGCTCTCGGGCGGGGAGCCCGAGGGAGCGACGGGCGGTGAGGGCCCCCTGCCCCGGTACACGATCGGGCTGCACGCCGATCTCAGCGGCGGCGCGAAGAGCCTCGGTCTGGCCCAGGAGCACGGCGCGCGGCTCGCCGTCGAGCAGCACAACGCCCGCAAGGACCGCGACTTCGACCTCGTGCTCCAGGTCAGGGACGACGGCGGCGAGCCGGCGCGGGCCACGGAGATCGCCGACGGATTCGTGGCGGACGCCGATGTGTACGCCGTGATCGGCCCCACGACCGACGCGACCGCCGTCGCCGCCCGATCGCGTTACCAGAGCGCGCTGTTGCCCGCCCTGATCGTCTCCGCCGGGGACGAGCGGCTGACCGACGGCTCGGACACGGCGATCTTTCAACTCCGGCCCGGCGACCTCTCCTTGACGACGCCCGTGGGCTGGTATCTGACCCAGGTCGAGCCGGCCCGCAGGACCGCCGTCGTGGACGACCGGGCCGCCGGGGAGACCAGTTGGAAGCGCGGCAGGTCCCTGAACGAGTTCCCGCCCTCCAGAGGCGCCACCACCCTCCATGCCGTCGCCGCCGACAGCGAGGACTTCCGCGCGGCCGTCGACGCGGCCCGCGCCGCCGGCGCCGAGGCGCTCGTCTACACCGGAACCTCCGCCCACCGGGCCGCCCTGTGCGCCCGCGCGGTCCGCGAGGCCGGATTCGCCGGCCCGTGCGCGGCCCTGGAACCGGTGCTGGGGCCGGCCTTCCTGGCGGAGGCCGCCGAGGACGCCGAGGGCTGGGTGTTCGCCGCCGCCTATGTGGATCCGTCGGCCCTGTCGACGGCGAAGGCCTTCGCGGCGGCCTACCGCGAGCGCTACGGCGTCGCCGAGGTCGGCGCCTACGCCGCCGAGGCCTACGACGCGCTCGGCCTGGCCGCGGAGGGACTGCGCCTGCTCGGGCCGGACGGGGTCGAGCGGGGCGGCATGACCCGCAGGCTGCGCACGCTGGCCTACCGGGGCGTCAGCAAGGAAGTGTCGTTCAACAGGACGACGCTGCAGATCATCGTGGAACCGGCGCTCTTTCTGTACCGCGTCGAGGAGGGACGTCCCCGCTTCCTGGGCCGGTACGAGACGGTGAAGTGAGCGCCCAGGGAGAGCCGGAGCACCCCACGAGCTCAGCGCATGCGTGGCCGGTCGAGCCGGGGCACACTGAGGTGGTGACTGGCATGTACACCAAGCACCCGGCGGGAAGCGCGTCCGCAGGGGGTGGTGCGCCTTCGCAGTCGGTGGCCCTCGCGGCCATGATGTTCGCGGTGTCGATGACGTTCATCGACCAGACCATCGTGTCGATCGCGACGCCGGACATCGTGGACGAACTCGGTCTCTCCGCCTCCGGTATGCAGTGGGTCGTCAACGCCTATCTCCTGGCTCTGGCCGCGTTCTTCGCCCTCGGCGGACGGCTGGCGGACCTGTTCGGCCCGCGGCGCATCGTGGTGACGGGCACCCTGGTGTTCGTGGTCTCGTCGGTCCTGTGCGGCTGCGTCCCCCGCGGCGACGCCGCGCTGACCTGGCTCATCGTCTTCCGGACCACCCAAGGGCTGGGCGCCGCGCTGCTCTTCCCCGCGGCGCTGGCGGTGGTCGTGGCGGTCTTCCCGGTGGAGCGCCGCGGACGCGCGCTGGCCCTGTTCTTCGGCGTCACCGGGGCGCTGACGGCCATCGGGCCGCTGCTCGGCGGCTGGCTCACCGAATGGACCTGGCGGGCGATCTTCTGGGTCAACGTGCCGGTGGCGATCGTCGCTTTGATCCTCACGGCGATGGCCCACGTGTCCGATCGCCGCCGCGACGAGCCCCTGGACGTGCCGGGCGCCGCGCTGATCGCGGTCGGCATGGGCGTGAGCGTGCTCGGCTTCCAGCAGGCGTCGGCGTGGGGTTGGGACAGCGTCGTCACCTGGGTCTGCATCGCCGGCGGACTCGGGGTGCTGTACGTGTTCTGCCGCTACGAGCTGCGCAGCGCCCATCCGTTGGTCAAGCTGGCGGTCTTCCGGGACCGGGCGTTCGTCGTCGACTCCTTCGTGCTGTTCTTCGCCATGCTGGCGTTCGTCCCGCTGTTCTTCTTCGCCTCCGTCTACGCGCAGGTGTCTCTGAGCGCCTCGCCCAACCAGGCGGCCCTGTACCTGCTGTACTTCTTCGCGGGCTTCGCGCTCGCCTCCCAGTGGGGCGGGCGGATCCTGGACAAACGGGGCGCGCGACCGGCCATGAAGCTCGGCTGCGCGGTCGGCGCGGTCGGCTTCGCGCTCTGGGCGGGCAAGCTGACCGATCTGTCCATGCACGACCAGTGGCCCTACGCCGCTCTCGCGGGGGCCGGAATCGGCTTCATCCTCGCGCCCGCCTCGACGGACGCCGTCAACCGGGCGATCGACGCCTCGTACGGCGAGGTCACCGGCATCACCCAGACGGTCCGCAACTACGCCGCCAGCGTCGGCCTGGCGCTCTTCGGCACGATGCTGACCCACTCCATGACCGACCACGTCAGGGACACGCTGGAGTCGCGCGGAGTGCCGTCCGGGGCGGCGGGCGACGCGGCCAGGGGCGTCGCGGAGGCGGTCACCGGCACTGCCGACGACCAGCAGTTCAGCGGCGGCGGCGCGGTCGCGGACACCGTGCGGGAGTCGATGTCCGCGATCCGCATGGACTTCGCCGAGGCCAACCAGTGGGTGTTCTACGGCATGGCCGTCGCGCTGGGCATCGGTTTCCTGGGCGCGCTCCGGCATCCCGGCGGTGCGGCGCGGTCCGAGGAGACATCGGAGGACTTGCGCGTCCGTCGCTGAGCGGCCCGTTGCTGAGCCGCGCGTCGCTGAGCCGGGGAAGCCGGACGGCCGCCCCGGCTCCCGTGCCTCAGCGGCTGCGCAGTGCGCTGGTGGTGAAGAATCCCATGGCTGCGGCGCTGACCAGGGCGCAGACGGCGAGGAGAGCGGTACGTCGCATCGAAGGGCCTTTCCGGTGATGAAGGATGGGTTCTGCTCAACGCCCGTCGGCCTCGCCCCGCTTCGTCCGCGGGCCGAACCCACCCGTACGGCTGCGGGTGTTCACCTGCCTGCCGGTACCGGCCGCCGCAGCAGATAGGCGGCGGCGATCGAGACGAGGACGGCCATGCACGCGATGAACACCAGCCCGGCGCCCTCCAGACCCATGGGTTCCGCCAGTACGCCCACCCCGATCACGGGCACCGAGATGCCGGTGTAGGCCACCACGAAGAGCGTCGAGATCACCGCCGCGCGCCGGTCCGGCGGCGAGGCCCCGGCCACCGCGGCCAGCGCCCCGCGAAACGCCAGCCCCTGCCCGACCCCGCCGACGATCGCGCTGAGCACGACCAGCGTCAGCGAGTCCTGGTGCAGCGCGCCCGCGAGCAGTGCCAGTCCGGCCAGCAGCGCGGCGCAGCCCAGCGGCAGCGAACGCCCGAACCCGACCCGGCCGACGGCCAGTTGACCGGCCGTCGAGGAGAAGAAGGCCAGCGCGACGACCAGACCGCTCACGGCGTGGTTGCGCACGTCCAGGGACTGGGCGAGGAACGCGGGGCTGACCGAGGTGAACACGCCGAACAGCGCGAACCCCACGAACGAGGCGATCGCGGCGGGCCCGAACACCGGGCGCACCGGTGCGGGCAGGCCGGGCCGCTGCGGTCGGACCGTGCGCAGCGGTCTGAGGTCGTGCACGGTCTCCGGCAGCCGCAGCACGACGAGGACCGAGCAGGCGACCAGGGCGAGATGCACGACGAACGGCAGATACAGCGGCCAGGGGGCGTACTGGGCGAGCACCCCGGCGAGCAGCGGACCGCAGCCCAGGCCGCCCATGTTGGCGGCGGTCGCCACGAACGTGGCCCGGGAGGCGCCGCCGGGCGGGGCCAGGTCCATCACATAGGCCGTGGCGGCGCCGGTGAACAGACCGGCGGACAGCCCCGACAGCAGCCGTCCCGCGTACAGCCAGCCGAGCCCGGTGGCGGACAGGAAGCAGACGGCGCTCGCCGCCGCGCAGCCCAGGCCCCACAGCAGCACGGACCGTCGGCCCACGGTGTCCGAGGCGTTGCCCGCGAGCAGCAGCACGCCGATGACCCCGAAGGCGTACACCGCGTAGACGACGGTGACCGTCAGCTCGGAGAAGCCGAACTTCTCCTGGTAGAGGCTGTAGAGGGGGGTCGGCAGCGTGGTGCCGGCCATGCACACGGCGAACACGGCCCCGCCCAGCAGACAGGGGAGCCACCCTCGGCGATCAGGGTCCATGGCGGCGACAGTAAACGCCGTGCGCGGGCCCGGCCGGGTCCCCGTCCGCCCGGCGAGTCGGGCCGGTGAGTCGGGCCGGTGCGGCCGGTGTCCGGTGGGGTCAGGCCACGGACCAGTCCCGCAGTCGGCGGGCGATGCGGGCGACGCCGAGGGCTCCGGAGGCGGCGTCGCGCACCAGGGCGACGGCCTCCTTGGGCGGGTAGTCGAGCCTGCGGGCGTTGAGGAACAGATAGGCCTCGGTGGCGTGCCAGGCGAAGGCGTCGTTCGAGTGCTCCAGACACGGCAGTCGCGCCAGGGTCTGCAGCAGGGCCCCCGCCTTCAGGTGCGCCGAACCGTAGATCTCGTGCTCCAGCGCCCGCGCGTTGACGCGCGCGACCGCCGCGTACAGCGGACCGTAGTCGTCGACCTGGGGATCGCCGTCGAGCAGCTCGGCGGCGTGCAGCAGGAACGTCACGTCCAGCGGGTGGTCCGGCTGGGTCACGCCGCGTGCCCTCGCTCCTGGTGCTCGAGGTCCTGCCGCGCCTGCCGTTCGGCGGCGCGCTCCTCGGCGCGCGGGTCCGCCGCGCCGGGCTCGGCCGCGAACGCCGCCCCGCTGCGGGCCATGGACTCCTTGAAGCCCTCCAGGAACCGGCCTTCGACCGCGGTCGCGCGCGCGTAGGCGGCCGAGAGGATGTACTCCTGCAGACTCACCCCCTCCTGCTTCGCGGCCGCGGCGATGGCGGCCCGCTGCTCGGGGTCGGGGAAACGCAGATTCATGGCCTTGGGCTCCGACATGCCACCCACGGTACCAGTGGTACCGCGAGCGGCACACGGTCCGTTTCCGCTCAGCCGGCGAGTCGGTCAGGCTGACGGGATCATCCCCTTTGCGGCATGGACGCCCGGCCGGCCTCCGAGGCTGCGGGTGCGGGGCCGCCGTGGTGCCGGCTCACGGTGATTCCCCCGTACACGCTGAAGATCAGGTCCGGCTTGAGCGCGGCGATCTTCTCGACCTGCGGGCCGGTGCCGGTGTCCGAGACGCTTCAGTCCTCGGTTTTTTGAATCGCTCATCCATGAAATTATTGACTTTCGGCTTGCTGAGCCAGAGGATTCCGGAGGTGACGCACTCCGCCTCCGGGCCCGCCGGCCCGGCACTTCCCGCGGCCCTCGACGAGGCGGCCCACCGCTGCCTCGTCGCCGGCTTCGACGGCACGACGACCGTCCCCGACCCCCTGAAACGGCTCATCGACCGTGGACTGGGCGGGGTCATCCTGTTCACCCGCAACATCCGCGACGCCGACCAGGTCCGCGAACTCACCGGCACCCTGCGGAACCTGCGACCGGACCTGATCGTCGCCATCGACAACGAAGGCGGCGGCATCGGACACCTCGTCGCCGCGGGCGCACCCGAGGTACCGGGCTCCTGGGCGCTCGGCGTCGCCGACGACCCGGCGCTCACCGCCGCCTGCGCCGACGCCCTGGCCGGGCACCTGCTCTCGCTCGGCATCACCGCGTCCTACGCGCCCGTGGCCGACGTCCAGAGCCGGCCCGAGAACCCGATCGTGCGCACCCGCGCCTTCGGCGCCGACCCCGAGCTGGTCTCCCGGCAGCTGCGGGCCTGGATCGCGGCCACCGAGGCGCGCGGGGTGGCCTCCTGCGCCAAGCACTTCCCCGGCCACGGCGGGACCGTCACCGACAGCCACCATGAACTCGCGGTCGACCCGCGGCCGTACGACCGGCTCGACCTCGCGCCGTTCCGGGCGGCCGTCGAGGCGGGGGTGCCCATGCTGATGAGCGCCCATGTCGTCTTCCCGGCCCTCGACCCGGACCGGCCCGCCACCCTCAGTCCGCGCATCCTCTCCGAGCTGCTGCGCGGCGAACTCGGCTTCGACGGCGTCCTGGTGAGCGACGCGCTGGAGATGAAGGCCATCGCCGACCGCTACGGCGAGGCGGCCGGCGCACGGCTCGCACTTGCGGCGGGCGCCGACCAGGTCATCGTCGCCGTCCCGGACCTGGAGGTCACCCTCGCCTGCCGGGACGCCGTGCTCGACGCCCTGCGGTCCGGCGAGCTGGACCCCGAGCGGGTGACCGAGGCCGCGGACCGGGTACGGCGGCTCGCGCTGCGCTACGCGGTGCTGCCGTGCCGCCCGGACGACGTGGCCGCGTGGGACGAGGAGGCCGGGCTGACGGCGGCGCGAGCGGCCGTGCGCGGCGCGGGGTCCCTGCCCGTGCCGGTGCGCGGCGCCCATGTCGTCGACTGCTTCCCGCCCCCGCACCCCGCCCTCAACTGGGGCGGCGAGGACCTCCTGACCGCCGTCCACGCCCTCGACCCGACGGCCACGGGGACGCCGGTCGCCGGGGAACCGAAGGACGCCGAGCACGCCGAGGGCCTCGTGCGGGAGGTGCTGCGGGCGGCGCAGGGGCGGCCGTTGGCCGTCGCCGTGTGCGACGCGGAGCTCTATCCGTGGCAGCGGCGGCTGCGCGACGTGCTGCTGGCCGCACGGCCGGACGCGGTGCTCCTCTCCACCGGACTGCCCGAGCCGGGCGGCCGCGCGCTGTGTTCGTACGGAAGGGGACGGGTGAACCTGCGCGCCCTCGCGGAGGTCCTGGTCGGCGCGACCGGCTGAGCGGGTCGGGCGACTTCGGCTGCGGTTGGGCAGTGCCCTGAAGGGGCGCGGGGAACTGCGCGACCAGCCACGATGGCGCCGCAGCGGAACGACGGCACATCGCGGCACTTCCAGCGGAGCGCTTAGGCTCAGGCCTTGAGCAGCTCCGTGATGCCGCGGGACGCCAGGTGGGACGGGTCCTGGGCGTGTTCGGCCAGGACCACCGCCGGGCGGACGCCCTCCTGGCGGAGCCGCATCCAGGCCTCGAAGAACGCGCCGCCCGGACCGGAGACCGAGCGCGTGGCCGGGGTGCAGTCCAGGACCAGGGCCGTGGCGCGCGGCGGCGCGGGGGCGGGCGCGGCGCGCAGCTCGGCCACCGTGGCGGACAGGGCGTCCGCGATCGGCTTGGGGCGGCCCGTGGAGTCGAACAGGCCCAGCGTGTACTCGAGCTCCGGGAAGTCGGCCAGGGCGCGGTCCACGTCGTGCGAGCACCACCAGGTGACGCCCCACAGCCGCGCGCAGCCGGCCGCGTTGCGCAGCGTCGCGCGGGCGAACTCGGGGGCGTCGGCCGCCGGGATGTGCGGCTCGGGCGCCCCCGTCTCCTGGACCCAGACCGGGCGGGCCGGATCGGTGGCGTAGGCGGCCGCCAGTTCCGTGCCGTACTCCGCGAGGTGGTGCACCTGCGGGGAGCGCGGGCCGTAGCGGCCGGCGCAGTCGGCGGAGAACACCCAGGGGTGGACGGTGGTCAGATCGCCCTTGCGGGCCGAGGCCTCGGGGGTGAACGGGTGGTCGTCGCCGTACCAGGCGGCGTCGTACGCGGAGTGGGTGACCAGCCCGGCGGCCGTGCCCAGCCCGTCCCGGGCGGCGGCCAGCAGGGTGTCCAGGTAGTGGTCCACCTCGGCCGGCGACACCGGGTTGTGCTCGACCAGGTTGTTGAGCTCGTTGCCGAGCTGCAGACCGATGAGGCGGGGGTGGCCCGACAGGGCGCGGCCCAGCGTGCGCAGCAGCAGCGCCTGCGCCTCGATCGCCTCGGGGTCGGTGAACACGTTGCGGTGGTGCCAGCTGCGCGTCCACTCCGGGTAGAAGTCGAAGCTCGACAGATGGCCCTGGACGCCGTCCACCAGGACGTCGAGCCCGCACTCGCCCGCCAGGTCCACCAGGCGGACGAGCTGGTCCACGGCCGAGGCGCGCACCAGGGTGCGGTTGGGCTGGAGCAGCGGCCACAGATGGAACACCCGGATGTGGTCCAGGCCCAGCCCGGCGATTTGCGCCAGGTCCTCGCGCGCGAGGCCGGGGTCGAAGTCGTGCCAGGCGTGGAACCAGCCCCGGCGTGGGGTGTAGTTGACACCGAAGCGGAGCGCGGGTGCGGGCGGTGGCGTGTCGATGGGGTCCTCCTCGCGAGACGGACTCGGCCGGGCCCTGCTCGGCGGGCCTTGTCGGATGCGAATGTATCAACCACCATGGGGAGCAATGAATAGTGATTTGAACCAGGCTTTGGTGGTCGGCCTCGACGCCGGCGGCACCCGTACCCGGGCCGTCCTGGCGGACCTGGCCGACGGCCGCGCGCTGGGCGAGGGCACGGCCGGACCCGGCAACGCGCTCACCGTGGCCGGTCCGGAGCTCGCCGACCACCTCACCGAGGCGCTCGCGGCCGCCGTGCCCGCACCCCTGCGCGACCGGGTGGCGGCGGTGGCGGGCGGTTTCGCCGGCGCCGGCCATCAGGGCCAGGGCGCGGACGAGCCCGGCCGGGTGCGCGCCCACCTCGCCCTGACCACCGCACTGGCCCGGCTGGGCATCGCCGCCGGGGCCGAGGTCCACAGCGACATCGAGATCGCCTTCGCCGCCGCCCCGGGGCACCCCGCCGACGGCCTGCTCCTGGTGGCCGGCACCGGCGCGGTCGCGGCCCGGATGGACGCCCGGGCGCCGGCCGTGACCTCCGGCGGCGACGGCTGGCTCCTGGGGGACGACGGCAGCGGTTTCTGGATCGGCCGCTCGGCCGTGCGCTCGGCCCTGCGGGCGGCCGACGGCCGGGGCGCGCCCACCGTCCTCGTCCGCGCCGTGGGCCGGGAACTCGGGCTGCCGCCGGGCGTCCTGCCCCCGGAGGGCTACGGCCGCGCCGACGCCGTCGGCTGGATCGCGACCCTGCGCACCGCCTACCGGGCGCATCTGCTGCCCGCGGTGATGGACCAGCCGCCGGTACGGCTCGCCGACCACGCCCCGCTGGTCGTGGCGGCGGCCGAGGACAAGGACGCCGTGGCCGGGGAGATCCTGCGCGAGGCCGCCCGTCTGCTCGCCCAGACCGTCACGGCACTGGGGCCCCGGCCGGGCGAACCCCTGGTCGTCACCGGCGGGCTGCTCGCCCCCGACGGCCCTCTGCTGGCCCCGCTGGCCGACCACCTGGCCCCGCTCTCGCTCACCGTCACCCCGGTGTCGGACGGCGCGCCCGGAGCGGTCGCCCTGGCCCGCCTCGCCCACGGCACGGGGCGCTGAGCCGATGCCCGTGCACCCCTATCTCGACCCGACGGCCCCCCTCGACACCCGCGTCGCCGATCTCCTCGCCCGGATGACGCTGCGCGAGAAGGTCGGCCAGCTCAACCAGCGGATGTACGGCTGGGACGCCTACCGCCGCACCCCGGACGGGGACTTCGAACTCACCGAGGCCCTGCACGCCGAGACCGAGCGGTTCGCAGGCCTCGGCGCCCTGTACGGGCTGATGCGCGCCGACGCCTGGTCCGGCGTCGACCACGGCCACGGGCCGGGCGCCGAGGACAGCGCCGACCTCGCCGACCTGGTCCAGCGCCATGTCCTGGAGCGCAGCCGACTGCGGATCCCGGCCCTGTTCGTCGAGGAGGTGCCGCACGGCCACATGGCCCTGGACGGCACGGTCCTCCCCGTCAACCTGGCGGTCGGGGCCGCCTGGGACCCCGCCCTCTACCGGCGTGCCGCCGCGCACGCGGCAGCCGAACTCCGTGCCAGGGGCGGCCATGTCGCCCTCGTCTCCGCCCTGGACATCGCCCGCGACCCGCGCTGGGGCCGCACCGAGGAGTGCTACGGCGAGGACCCGTACCTCGCGGCCCGGCTGACGGAGGCGCTGGTGCACGGCATGCAGGGGGCGTCGGGGGAGGGCGAGTACTTCGCCGCCGACCGGGCCGCGGTCGTCCTCAAGCACTTCGCCGGACAGGGCGCCACGGTCGGCGGCCGCAATTCCGCCGAGTCCGAACTGGGCCCGCGCGAGCTGCACGAGATCCACCTGCCCGCCGCCCGGGCCGGCGTGCGCGCCGGGGCCGCCGCCCTGATGGCCGCCTACAACGAGGTCGACGGCCTGCCCTGCTCCGGCAACCGCGCCCTGCTCACCGGGCTGCTGCGCGAACGCTGGGGCTTCGAGGGACTGGTCATGGCCGACGGCCTCGCCGTGGACCGGCTGGCCCGGATCACCGGCGACACGGTCTCCGCGGGCGCGCTCGCGCTCAACTCCGGGGTGGACCTCAGCCTTTGGGACGAGGGCTTCACCCACCTCGCGCAGGCGGTCGAACGCGGCCTGGTGAGCGGGACGGCCCTCGACACCGCCGTCGCCCGCGTGCTGCGGCTGAAGTTCCGCCTCGGCCTCTTCGAGGACCCGTACACCCGACGGGCCCCGATGCCCGCCGGCGGACGGGAGCTGAGCCGCGACCTCGCCCGGGCCTGCGTCACCCTCCTGCACGACCGCGAGCGCGTCCTGCCCGTCGGCCCGGCGGTACGCCGGATCGCCGTCCTCGGCCCGCACGCCGCCACCGTCGCCCACCAACTCGGCGACTACACCGCGCCGCAGCGCCCGGGCACCGGCGTCAGCGTCCTCGACGGTCTGCGCAGGCTCGCCCCGCCCGGCGTGGAGGTCCGTCACGCACGAGGCTGCGCCCTCACCGGCGACGACCGCGCGGGCCTGCCCGAGGCGGTCGCCGTGGCCGCCGCCTGCGACCTGGCCGTGCTGGTGCTCGGCGGCAGCAGCGCCCGGACGCCCGAGACCGAGTTCGACGCCAACGGCGCGGCCCTGACCGCCGTCTCCGAGATGACCTGCGGCGAGGGCGCCGACCTCGCCGGACTGCGGCTCGGCGACGCGCAGTACGCGCTGCTGGACGCCGTCGTCGCGACGGGCACGCCCACGGCGGTCGTCCTGATCCAGGGGCGCCCGCACCTCGTGCCGGACACGGCCGCCGCGCTGCTCACCGCCTGGTATCCGGGCCCCTGGGGCGGCGAGGCGATCGCCGAGGTGCTGCTCGGGCGCACGGAACCCGCGGGCCGGCTGCCCGTCTCCGTGCCTCGCTCGGCGGCCCAGCTCCCCGTGTACTACAACCACAAGGACACCGAGTACGGCGGCTACGTGGACGGCAGCGCCGAGCCGCGGCACTCCTTCGGCCACGGGCTGTCGTACACGAGCTTCGCGTACGGCGAGCCGCGGCTGACGGGACGCACGGTGGAGGTGGAGGTCATCAACACCGGGGAGCGGTACGGGCGTTCGGTCGTGCAGGTGTATCTGAGGCGGCTGATCACGTCCTCGTGGCCGCGCACCCTCGAACTGTGCGCCTTCGACGGCGTCGGCCTCGCCCCCGGCGAGCGCCGTACCGTCGCCCTGACCCTCGACGAGGCACAACTGGCCGGGGCCGACTCCGTCGAGATCCGTGTCGCGGAGTCGGCCCGAGCCGCGTGCAAGGCGGTGCCCGTCGTCCTGGACCTCAGAGCTTGACCGCTCCCGAGGACACGCCCTTGTAGAACCACCGCTGCGTGATCACGAACAGCACCAGCACCGGGACGACCGAGATCACCGACCCGGCCATGACCACCCGCTGGTCGTAGCCGAACGACGAGCTCTGCAGCCGGGCCAGACCCAGCGTCAGCGTCATGTGCTCCTCGGAGCGCAGCACGATCAGCGGCCACAGGAAGTCGTCCCAGGCGCTGATGAACGTGTTGATGACGACCACCAGGATCGCGCCCCACGCGGACGGCAGATACAGATACCGGAACCGCTGCCACTCGCCGGCCCCGTCGAGCATCGCCGAGTCCTCGATCTCGCGCGGCACCGCCAGGAACGCGCCCCGCATCAGCAGGACGTTGATGGCGCCGACGAACCCGGGCAGCCACACGCCCACCAGGTTGTCGACCAGTCCCAGGTCACGGATGCTCAGGAACAGGGACACCATGATCGACTCGAAGGGGAACATCATCGACGCGATCAGCACCACCCAGACCGCCCGGCGGCCCTTCCAGCTGGGCTTGGAGAGCATGTAGCCGGCCGTGGTCGAGAACACCAGCTGGCTGGTGATCGACAGCACGACCACGATCATGCTGTTCCTGATGTACGTGGCCACCGGCACCTGTTCGAAGACCTGCCGGTACGCGCGCAGCGTCGGATCGTGCGGCAGCAGCGAGGCGTTCGCCCCGAACACGTCCTCGCTGGTGCTCTTCAGCGAGGCCAGCAGCTGCCAGACCAGGGGGCCGACGGTGAGCCCGAGGACGAACAGCAGCAGCAGATAGCGGACGACCAGCTCGCCGGGGCGGCCGTAGTCCCGCCACCGCGGCAGCAGGCGCCGGCGCTTCTCCACCGCGGTCGTCATGACTCGTCCTCCTTCGTCAGACGCTGCGCCAGCAGGGTCAGCCCCAGCGTCAGCACGAACAGCGCGACGCTGACCGCCGAGCCGTAGCCGGCGTTGCCGGTCAGCGGGTCCAGGCCGACGTCACGGATGTAGAAGGGCAGGGTGCGGTCGGCGCCGCCGGGGCCGCCGGTGGAGCTGCCCAGCATGTAGATCTCGGTGAACACCCGCAGCGAGCCGATGCCGGTGAGCGTGCCGACCAGCATCATGGCCTGCCGGACGCCGGGCACGGTGATGTGCCAGAAGCGGCGGACCGCGCCCGCGCCGTCCATGGAGGCCGCCTCGTGCAGTTCCTTCGGCACGTTCCCCAGCGCGGCCAGGTAGAAGACCATGTACCAGCCGAGCCCCTTCCACAGCGTGAGACCCATCGCGGAGAGCAGGATCAGCCAGGAGTCGGAGAGGAACGGGATGGCGTCCTTGATCAGATGGGACTTCTCCAGCCAGGTGTTGATGAGCCCGTCGTCGGCCAGCAGCCACTGCCAGCTCAGACCCACGACCACGCTGGAGGCGAGGACGGGGGTGTAGAAAGCGGAGCGGAAGAAGCCGATACCGGGCAGGTTCTTCTCGACCAGGACGGCCAGCATCAGCGGCAGGAACACCATCAGCGGCACGACGATCACCGCGTACAGCACGCTGTTGCGGGTGGCGAGCCAGAAGTCGTCGTCGCCCAGCATCCGGCTGTAGTTGTCCAGGCCCACGAAGGACGCGGCGCCGCCGAGCGGCTTGGCGTCGGTGAACGACAGCAGCAGCGTGTTGAAGAAGGGGAAGACGCCGAACACCACCGCGCAGAAGACCGCGGGGGCGGTCCACAGCCACGGCAGCCACCAACGGCGGTACAGGGCGGCTCCGTTGGCGCCGGGAGCGGGGCCGGGCAGCAGCGCCAGGCGCAGGCGCCGCAGGCCGGACGGGGCCGGGCCCGCCGCGGAGGGGGTGCGCTCCGGGGCGGGCGCGGACGCCGGCTTCGCGATCTGGGTCGGCACGATCAGCCTGCCTGCTTCAGCAGCTCGTTCGCCTTGTCCTGGGC
The DNA here is from genome assembly GCF_053594615.1 of Streptomyces sp. NPDC001858. NCBI lineage: Bacteria > Bacillati > Actinomycetota > Actinomycetes > Kitasatosporales > Streptomycetaceae > Streptomyces > Streptomyces sp. NPDC001858. The sequence continues at coordinate 147,827 of NZ_JBSFEV010000019.1, read as the reverse complement.
GTCCTTGACGGCCTGTTCGGGGCTCTTCTTGCCCTGCATGGCCAGCTGCACCTGGGACACGATCGCGTTCTGCACGGCCGGGGAGAGGCTGGTCTGGTACGCGGTGGTGGTCTTCAGCTGCTCGGCGACCAGCTTGCGGGCCTGGGAGAACGGGTCGTTCCCGGTGACGTTCTGGAAGAACGGGTCGTTCAGCGAGGTCGTGGTCGTCGGGAAGATCACCACCTTCGGGTCCTTGCACCAGGCCGTCTGGTTCTCGGCGTCGGTGAGGAGTTTCGCGAACGCGAGGGCGGCGGGGGCGTTCTTGCTGGTCGAGGCGACCCCGATGTACTGCGGGGCGGCGGTGACATGGCCGAGCTGGTCGTACGGCTGCTGGCCGACGCCGGTCTTGGCGTAGACCGACGGGCTGTTCTGCTGCACGAAGCGCACGAAGCTCGGGTTCGTCGAGCCGTAGGCGACCTTGCCCTGGCTGAACAGCGTGGAGGGGTCGTTGCTGGAGGACAGCGAGTCCTTCGGCATGGCCCCTGCCTTGTAGAGCTTCGCCATCCAGGCGACCCACTGCGTGGTCCTCGGGTCGTCGCCGAAGACCGCGGTCTTGCCGTCGGCGGACAGCGTCTTGATGTCCATCTGGTCGAAGTCGGCCGGGATCCGCCAGATCGGGTTGGCCATCGTGGCGTAGTACTCGCCCTTGGCCGCCTTGGCGATCTTCTCGTAGTCGGCGAACAGCCCGAACACGGTCGTCGGCGGCTTAGCCGGGTCGACGCCGGCCTGCTTCAGCAGCTCGGTGTTGTAGGTGAGCAGGATGCCGCCGGTGTACCAGGGGAACACGGTGTGCGTCGGCATGCCCGAGGCGTCCTTGAAGGTGCTGGAGTTCCAGAACGCCGGCACGAACGGCTTCGCCGCGTCGGGGTCCTTGACGCCCAGGTTGAGCAGATAGCCCGCCTTGGTGAGGGAGGTCGCCGTCTCGGCGTTGAGGTTGAGCACGTCCGGCAGGGTGCAGGCCTGGGCGTCGGCGACGGTGCGCGAGGTGAACGTGTTGTCGCCGGGGTCGTCGATCCACTTGACCGAGGCGTCGGGGTGGGCCTTCTCGAACGCCTTGATGACTCCGTTGAAGAAATCCCCGAAGTCTTTCTTCAGATTCGTCGTCTGGAAGGTGATCTGGCCCTTGACGTCCCCCGTGAGCTTCCCGGAACCGACGTTGCCCTGGTCGACCTTGCAGCCGCCGGCCGTGGAGTCCCCGCTGTCGGAGCCGCCCGACAGGCCGCAGCCGGCGGCGGTGAGGGCCAGGGCTATGACGCCCGCCACGGTTCCGGTCAGTCTGCTCGCGCGCATGGTGCCTCCTGTTGCTGGTTCAAATCACCAACTTGGACTCCGATTGATGAAAAGGTGGACCAGAATTCATCGGAGGTCAATGCCTTGCCGTGTTGCTTTTCGGTTCCGGGCGGTTACCGGCGCGTCAGCCGGCGGCGTCAGTGCCGGTGCTCGTGGTCGGGGTGGGACGGGTCGCCCGGGTGCTCGTGCCCCGGCGCGTACGCCACCTCGGCCCGGGCCGCGTCCAGCCACGCGAAGAAGGCCTGCCGGCCCGTCGCCCGCCGCAGCTCCCGCACCACCTCGTCGCGGACGTCCTCGTACGGCAGGACGTCGGCGGGCCCCAACTCGCCGTAGGGGTCGGCGCCGAGCCGCAGCGCCTCCCGGGTGAGGAAACGGTCGCGATTGCGGTCGTAGTAGTCCCGCACGGCCCGTTCCGGCACCTGCTGCTCGGCCTCCAGCGCCCGCAGCAGGGCGCGCGCGGCGGGGGAGTGGGCCAGCGCCACCGCGACGATGCTGCCCAGGTCGGCGACCTCGGTCCCGGACACGGCGAGGACCCGCGCGGGGGACACCTCGGCGGGCGGCGCGAGACCGCGCTGCAGGCAGGCCCGGCGGGCGAGTTCGTCCGTGACCACGACCTGCGTGGCCCAGCGTCTGCGCTGCCGCTCGGCCCGCGCGAGGGCCTCCGGCCGGGTCTCGCGGTCCCGGGCCGGCACGGCCGCCAACAGGGCGTCCACCCGCGCCGCCGGCACCTCCGCCCCACCGACCACCGCCGCCACCGCATGCCCGCCCATGCGGTGGCCACCGGCCCGGTCGTGCTCGTGCGGTCCGGGCGCCAGGGGCTCCGGGGGCATGGCCCTGTCGCCCGCCGTGGTCGATCTGCTCATGACGTCGCCTCCGCTGCGGCCGGGTTCGTGTGCGTGTCCATGTCCGGGTGCGGGCGGGTGCCGCGCAGGGCGGGTCGGCCAGAGGCGGGCGGCCCGGTCGGCCGGGTTCCCCGGTGCGCCGGCGTGCGGTCGGCGGTCGCCGTCGGGCCGTTCATGGCGTCACCTCCAGGACGACCGCCTCCGAGTACGCCACGCAGCCGTGCCAACCGGCCTTCGTCATCAGCCAGTACGAACCCGGCGGCAGCGCCGAACCGTCCACCTCCACCTCGCACACCGTGCTGTCCCCGGCGGCCACGGCGAACCCCTGGCAGCCCGGTCCGACGCCGGCCCAGGTGCCCCAGGACGACAGCGCCCACAGCGTGCCGCTCACCGGCCCCCGGGTGGTGTTGCGCAGGCTCACCGGCACCCGCACCCGCTCGCCCCGGCGCACCCGGACCCGGTCGACGCCCAGCTCCATCAGCAGACTCGGCCCGGTCCGCCCGTCGGGGCCGCCCGCCTCGGCCTCGCCGGGCACGTCCAGGGCGACGACGTCCTCGTAGGTCTGGCCGCCGTACGTCAGTCGCCCGGCCAGACCGTAGCGGCCGGGCACGGCGTCCGGCGGCGGGGTGACGGTGACCTCGGTGAGCGTGAAGCCGCCCGGACCGAGCGTGTACGGCAGTTCGGCGGGCTCGGCGCGCCAGCCGCTCGGCACGTCCACGGTGACCGTGCCCGACACGGGCGCGTCGGTCAGCTCGGAGGAGACGCGGACGGTCGCGGTGACCGGGCCGTCGGCGGTGAGCACGCCCGGCGAGAGATAGACGGCCACGGGCAGGTTCCCCCTGGGCGCGGGGCCGGAGTTGTGCAGCCAGTAGCGGGTGTGCACCGGCTGGGCCGGCTCGTGCGCGGCGACCCCGGCGCCCTCGGCCGGCCGTCCGCCGAGCGGTGCGGCCAGCACGGTGGCCACTTCGAAGCCCGTCAGGTCCAGCTCCAACGCGCCGTCCCCGTCGGGTTCCAGCGGCTCGCCGGGCCGTTCCAGGACGTCCGCCCGGACGCCCTCGGCCCACGCGGTCGGGCCGGTCAGCCGGGCCCGCACCGGCCGGCCGTCCACCTCGTGCGCCCGCACGGCGACCCCGCGCGCGGGGTCGGCCGGCGTGGTGCCGCCCCGGGCCAGCGGCGATCCGGCCGGCTTCAGCGCGTCCAGCAGCACCCGGCCCTCGGGCCGCAGCGTCAGCAGGGCCGTGGACCTCGGCAGGCCGGCCGGGGTGTCGGAGGGTTCCCGCAGCCGTGCGGTGAGCGGGTGGTTGAAGGCATGTCCGGCGCGCGGCCAGCCCAGGTCGCGCCAGTCGCCCTCGCCCGCGACGACCGCGTACTCGAAGGTGTGCGACCAGCGTTGCAACTGGAACGCGGAGCCGTCGGGGGCGGTGCGCCGGGGCGGGTCGACCCAGATGCCGGAGGGCCAGCCGGTGCACGAGCGCATCAACGACATGTAGAGGTCGCCGGAGGAGGTGACCACACAGCCCGGCGTGCCCCGGTTGAGGACCGCGAAGCCCCGGCCGTCCCAGGAGTCGCCCGGCGGCAGCGCCTCGCCGCCGCCGGCCGCCGTGGCCCGGACGGTCGCGTCGTCCAGGTCGGCGATCAGCGCGTCGACGGCCTTCGCGTCGCCCTGTGCGTCCGCGCCCGCCACCACGAGCAGCGGCAACCGCTCCAGATCGCGCAGGTCGGCGCCCGGTACCCACTCCTCGCGCAGGGAGGCGCGGGGTGCCACCCACACGGTGGCGAGGCCGTCCCCGGCCAGTTGGCGGCGCAGCTCGCGGGCGGCCGCCGGGTCCCAGCCGAGGGCCTCGGCGACCACCGGGTTGCGCTCCGGGCCGCCGACGGCGATCCGCACGTCGGGCAGGTTGGAGTCGACCTCCAGATCGCCGTAGCGCGGGCCGCCCGCGATCGTCGAGGTCGCCGTGACGCCCGTCCGCACCAGCGCCGCCGCGAGTGAGGTGCCCAGTTCGCCGGCGGTGTCCCAGTCGGCGAACACCAGCTCGGCGACGCCGATGGAACGGTGTCCGAGCAGCGCGCCGGCGCCGTCGTGGACGGCGACCCGGGCCGTGGAGCCCAGCCCGAACCAGGTGTTGGCCGGGTTGTCCAGCGTCCACGGGAACTGTGCGCTGTCCACCTCCACGAACCCGAAGCCGCGCCCGATCACCGCGTCCGCGACCTCGTGCACCGGCAGCCCGCCGCGCACGTCCGAGGGCCAGCGCACCCGGATCAGCCGGTCGGCGCCGTCGTAGCCGTCGACGGTCGTCGTGACGTCCAGCCGGTCGACGCCCGCCCACAGGGTGAGCCGCTGGGTGTAGCGGAACAGGCCCAGGTCGGCGCGGACGGTGATGCGGGAGCCGGCCGGGGAGTGCTCGACATCGATGTCAGCGGTGACGTCCCGGCTCCGGGCGGCGGTGGTGCCGGTCGGGGTGAGGTGCCAGGGGCCCTCGCCGAAGCGCGGATGCCTCGGGTACTCCTCCTGGACGACCAGTTCGTTGCCGATGTCCCCGGGGCGCAGCAGCTCCCGGCCGCCGTCGCCTTCGGTGCGGGCGCGCAGGCTGCTGACGCCGCCGCCGCGCGCGGGGTCGACGGTCAGCTCGTAGAACTCGTTGCGGATGGTGGTTCCCTCGCCGAGGGCCGCGGTCCAGCCGGGGACCTGGCCCTCGGCGAGGGAGAGCGCTTTCAGGCCCATGCCGGGCACGTCGGGCACGACGACCCGCAGCTCGCCGTCCTCGCGGACCGCGGGCAGCGGCAGGCCGGTGAGGTCCAGCGGGACCAGGCCCGGGTCGGCGACGCTCAGCACGTCCCGGCGCCGCCAGGTCGCGGAGTTGAAGACGACCAGGTCGGGTGCGCCGCCGGGCAGTTCGACCACCTGGCGGGCCAGCGCGTCGGTCGCGTCGGCGTGCACGGCCTCGGCCAGGTCGTACAGCTCCCGCCAGCCGGTGAGCAGGTCGATGTAGACCTGGTCCGACTCGGAGCCGGTGATGGCGTCGTGGTGGGCGCCGTAGATCAGCTGCCGCCAGGCCTTGTCGAGGGCCGCGTCGGGATAGGGGCGTCCGGTCACGAGGGAGGCGAGGGTCGCCCAGGCCTCGGCGTCGGCGAGCAGCGTCTCGCCGTACCGCTGGGCCTGCTTGGTGTCGATGTAGGAGACGTCCTTGCCGGTGTACACCGGGTTCATGTCCCGGGTCTGCGGGGACGCCGTGCGGCCCTCCCGCTCCAGTTCGTCCCGGACGGCGGCGAAGAAGTCCCGGGGGATGCCGCTGACGAACCGCGGCCACACGTACCGCTCGTTCCAGTCGCGGTGGATGCCCATCACCCAGCGGCACGGCGGGGCGTAGTCGCCGCCGACCGGCAGCAGGACGTTGCGGGTCAGCGCGACCTTCTTCAGCCCCTGGAAGAGCTTGAGCGCGGCGGCCTCCGCCTCGGGCAGCGTCGGCGCGTTGTCGATGGCCCAGCCGGCGCCGTAGTGGTTGACCATGTAGGCGGTCAGCAGCCCGCGCCCGGAGGGGGCGATCCAGCTGAACTCGGCCGGGAACTGCATGCGTTGGGGATCGCGCGGCTCCTCGCCGAACACCGACAGGGTCGGCCCCCACTGATGGAAGGGCCCGCGCGCCCAGGAGCTGGAGGTGACCCCGGCGTCCGCCATCAGCCCCGGGAACTGCGGGTCGTGCCCGAACGCGTCCAGCTGCCAGGCGGTCTCCGGCGCGGCCCCGATGATCCCGCGCTGGAAGCCGTCCCCGTACAGCGCGTTGCGGACGGTGGCCTCGGCGCCGGTGAGGTTGGTGTTCGGCTCGTTGTAGGTGCCGCCCATGATCTCCACCCGGCCGGTGCGGATCAGCTGGCGCAGGAAGGACCGCTCCTCCGGGAAGGAGTCCCAGTAGGGCTTGAGATAGTCGACCTCGGCGAGCACGAAGGTGTAGGCCGGGTCGCGCCGGGCCAGGTCGCAGTGGGCGCGGACCAGGCTCATGCCGCTCTGGCCGCGCGAGTCGAAGGTGCGGGCGGCCAGGCCCGTGCGGGCGGGGGCGTCGGCGACGTCCCAGGTCTCGGTGTAGGCGGCCTGGGTGTTCCACCAGACGGGGTCGTAGTGGAAGTGGCTGACCATGAACATGGTCCAGCCGGGCTCGGCGGCGGTGAACTCGGCGGTGTGCCGGGCCGACAGAGCGCCGTCCTCGGCGGTGACGGTGATCTCGCGGCGCTCGCCCGGGGCGAGCCCGTCGGCGGCCACGGGTATCTCGGCGCGTACGGCGCCGTCCTCGCCGACGGTGACCACGGTCTCCCCGACGCTGTGCACGCCCGGTCCTGCCACGCTCAGCCGGACCGGCCGGCCGGGATCGTGCTCGACGTCGACGGCGACCACCTGACGCGGCTGGTCCTCCGTGCCGGTGAAGAGCTCGGTCGACTCGACAGCGATAACACGCATGGGGCTCCTAGGAGTGCGCGGGGGAGCCCCATCCTGGCATCGCGGGGTGGTTCAATCAACCATCTCCTGCAATATCGGTTGGCTCATCCATGCACGCCGGGAGCGCGCCGGTCGGCTCAGCGGGCCCGCCGGGACTTCACCGCGTGCGCCCCGGCGATATGGTCCGTCAGCGCCAGGGAGGCGCTTGCCCGCTGGTAGGAGAGCTGACCGACCCGCACGTAGAGGCAGTCGATGAGCATCAGCGCGGAGTGCCGGGCACCGATGCTGCCGGTGCGGAAGCTGGTCTCCGAGGAGGAGGAGATGAGCCGGATGTCGGCGGCGCGGGCCAGTGGCGAGCGCGAGTCGGCGGTGAGCGCGATGGCGGTCGCGCCGCGCTCCTTGGCCAGCTCGAACGGCTCGATCGTCTCCCGGGTGGCCCCCGAGTGGGAGATGCCGATCGCCACGTCCGCCGGGGTGAGCAGGGCCGCGGAGGTGGTGGCGCCGTGCACCTCGGTCCAGCCGCGCACCGCGCAGCCGATGCGGAACAGCCGGGTCTCCGTCTCCTGGGCGACCGCCCCGCTGCCGCCGACCCCGTAGACGTCGATGCGCCGGGCGCGGGCCACGGCCTGGGCCGCGCGCTCGATCGCGTCCAGGTCGATCCGGTCGATGGTCTGCTGGATGGCCCGCAGATCGGCGGTGCCCACCACCTGCACGACCCGCTCCAGGCTGTCGTCGGGGGAGATGTCCGGGCCGATCTCCGCGCTGCCCCAGTCGGAGGCCTCGCCGCGGCCGCGCTCCTGGGCCAGTTCGATCAGCAGATGCTGGTAGGAGTCGAGGCCGATGGCCCGGCAGAACCGGGTCACGGTGGCCTGGGAGGTGCCGGTGCGGCGGCCCAGCTCGGCGGCCGAGCAGTGGGTGACGGCGGCCGGATCCTCCAGGATCAGCTCGCCGACCTTCCGCAGCGAGCCGGCCAGCCGGGGCAGCTCGGTGCGGATGAGGGTGGTGACATCGGTCGAGGGCATGCAGAGAAGGTATCAGCCACCCGTTAGAGGCACGCCTGAATACCACGACCGGAATTCGCCCGCTCCGCCCGGGGCGAACTGGGCCATTGCCCGCGCCACCGCGCCTGTGATTTATTGATTCATCGGTAGGTGTGTATGGGGTGGTTCAATCCACCAGTGGGGAGTTCCAGGTGTCTGTCGAGTCCGATGACGAGTCTGTGACCGTGTCCGGGGCCGGGTCCGGGGCCGAGTTCGTGACCGGGTCCGTGACCGAGCCGGTGAGCGAGCCGGTGAGCGCCGACCGCTTCGCCCGCGAGAGCCTGGCCGTGCTGACCGACCTCACCGAGTCCGCGCGCCCCGACGTGAGAGCCGCCGCCGCGCTGGTCGCCGACTGCATCCGTGCGGACGGCGTCCTGCAGGCCTTCGGCACCGGTCACTCCCAGGCCATGGTCCTCGAACTCGCCGGCCGCGCGGGCGGACTCGTGCCCACCAACCGCCTGCAGATGGCCGACCTCGTCCTCTTCGGCGGCGACCACCCCAGCGGTCTCGACAACCCGCTCCTGGAACGCGAGCCCGGCATCGCGCTGCGCCTGTACGAGCTCGCCGAGCCCCGCCCGCAGGACCTCTTCGTCGTCATCTCCAACTCGGGCGTCAACAACGTCATCGTCGAGATGGCCCTGCACGCCAAGGAACGCGGTCACCGGCTGCTGGCGATCACCTCGCTGGCCCACACCCGGTCCGTGCCCGCCACCCACCCCAGCGGCAAGAAGCTCGCCGACCTCGCCGACGTCGTCCTCGACAACAAGGCCCCCCGTGGCGACGCCCTCCTCGAACTCCCCGGCGGGGGCGCGGTCTGCGCCCTGTCCACGCTGACCGGGGTGCTGCTGGTCCAGCTGACGGTCGCGGAGACGGCCGCGCAGTTGCTCGCCTCCGGCGACCGTCCGCCGGTCTATGTGTCCGCCAACGTGCCCGGCGGTTTCGAGGGGAACCTGGAACTGGAGCGGCGGTACGCCGGACGGATCCGGCGCACCGCGAGTTAGCGTCCGCGCTTGCGCTGTGATCGACCTGCGGGTCGGTGGGGGCTGGGCGCGCAGTTCCCCGCGCCCCTTGGGGGGCGCCTGCCCGGCCGTCAGGTCACAGGTACCGGAGTGATGGCGACTGCGAGCGGGTAGGCGCCGGTCGGCAGTGGGGGGCCGGGGGTGCCGGACGCCGTGTCGACCGGGATCAGCTTGTTGCCGTCCGCCGTGGTGACGTAGATCGTCTTGCCGTTCCAGTCCGGGGCCACGTCGAACGCCGAACGGCCCACCGTGACCGGGGTCCCCGGGGCGCCGGTCACCGTGTCGACCAGGGTGACGGTGTCCCCCGTGCTGGGGCTGACCCACAGGGTCCGGCCGTCCGGGGAGAGCGCGAGGCCGTAGGCCTGGCCGGCGACGAGGAACGTCGGACCGGTGTCGTTCGTGGCCGTGTCGATCGGCGTGACCGTCGAACCGCCCGAGTTCGACACGTACACCGTCCGCCCGTCGGGCGACGCGACCACGTTGAACGGGGACGGACCCACCGGGATCGCCGCCCCGGCCGTGCGGGTCGCCAGCTCGACCGGGGTGACCGTGGCGTCGCGGATGTTCGCCACGTACAGGGTGTCCCCGTCGGGCGTGATCGCCATGTTCTCCGGACCCGAGCCGACGGCGACGGCCGCACCCGCCGTCAGCGTGCCGGTGTCGACGGGCTGCACCGTGCCGTCCGAGTAGTTCGCCACCCACAGCGTGCCGCCGTCGGGGGTGAGGGCGAGCCCGGCGGGGACCCGGCCCACCGCGACCGTTCCGGTGACCGTCCCGCTCGGCACGTCGATCACACTGACCGTGTTCGACCCCTGGTTGGCCGCGTAGGCGGTGCGCCCGTCGGCGCTCACGACCACTTCGCCGGGGTTCGCGCCCACTTTGATCTCGCTGCTGGTGCCGGAGGCGAGGTCGATCGAACTGACCGACGCGCCGCTGAAGTCGGCCGTCAGCGCCCGTGGGCTGCCCGCGCCGTCGGTCACCTGGACGGGGATCGCCCGGGTGAGCACCCCGGAGCCGCCCGACACCACGACCGAGCGGACGCCCGCCGAGGCGTCCGCGGAGGCTGTGAACGTGACGGCGGCGGAGGCGCTGCCGCCCGCCGGGACGGTGACCGTGCCGCCGGCCGGATACGCGGTGACGTCGGCCGGCACGGTGAGCTTCCACTCGGCGGACCTGGCGGCTGCGGAGCCGTGGTCGGCCAGGGTGAGGGTGACCGTCGCGCTCGCGCCGGGCCGCAGGGACAGCGAGCCGGGGGAGAAGGACGGGTCCACGCCGGGGTCGGGGGCGTTCTCGATCATCGCCGTGTAGAGGAACTGGTCCATCACGCCCGGCGACACCTGCTGCGGGATCGCGTCCAGCGTCTTGCGCTCACCGCGCAGCCGGTTCCAGTACGTCGACACGGCCTCGGCGTCGCCCCGCTTGTCGGCGAGGAGCAGCTCGACGGCGGTCAGCCCGGCCGTGCCGTACGAGCCCAGCTTGTCCAGCCAGGCCGAAGTCTCGCTCAGGAAACCGGGGTTGGCGAGGCGGGCGCGCAACTGCATGGGCGTGGCGGCCATGTCGGCGAAGTAGGACCGCAGCGCGGCCGCCGCCCGGTCGAGCCCGCGGTTCTGCTCGTACGCCGTGCGGAAGGCGGCGATGAGTCCGGTCAGCGTCGGGGACTCGGTGGCGTCCAGGAGGGAGGAGTAGTTGTTCTCGGCGAGGATCCGCAGCCATTTCGCGGCCTTCGCCGAACCGGCGAGGTCGTCGACCGAGGCGAGGAACGCCGCCCGGGGGTCGTAGCCGTCCGGGTTCCACAGATAGGCCGCCGAGGTGAACAGCGCCAGCCTGCTCGCCTCGCCCTGGACCATCGGGTTGGCGGTGACGCCGACGGCCTCCCGCGCCACGTCCGCCTCCCGGCCGGTGTAGGGGCCGAGCAGCAGACGGCTGGTGACGTAGTCGTTGACCGGGTAGTTGTCCCAGAGCAGGATCGGATGCCCGTAGACCGTACGGGCCTGGCGCAGCTGCGCGGCGGTGACGGTGGGCGCGATCACGCCGACGCCCGTCCACTCGACGACGACATCGGGGTCCAACTGCTCGCGCAGCGCCTTCTTGTAAGGGGTGTCGGCGAGGTCGGAGTACTCGGTGGGGACCATCTCCAGCGGCTGGAGACCGGTGCGGCCGGCGGAGAAATCCTGCCATGCCCGGTTCAGCAGCTGGGCCTGCGCCGCTCCGGCGGCCCCGCCCCCGCTGCCGAACTTCTCCGCGTCGGCGGGGCAGTTCCACTTCGTGTAGCTGATGTCGTCCAGCGGGATCGCGAAGGAGCGCACGCCGATGTCGTACAGCGAGGCGAACTTGCGGACCAGCGCGGCGATGTCGGCGTCCGAGGAGTAGCAGACCGACAGGCCGGGCGAGAGCGCGTAGGTGAAGCGGACGTGGTTCGCGGCCGCCCGCTCGACCAGCGCGCGCAACCGGCCCAGCTCGGCGGCGGGGTACTCGTCGCGCCACCGCTCGCGCAGGTAGGCGTCGTCCTTGGGGGAGTAGACGTAGACGTTCTGCTTGGTGCGGCCGTAGAAGTCGAGTTGGCCGAGCCGCTCGGCCTGTGTCCAGGGCGTGCCGTAGAAGCCCTCGACGACCCCGCGCAGCCGGGCGGTGGGCCAGTCGCGGACCGTCACCTCGGGCAGCCGCGGGCCGGTGAGGAGCTGGCGGAGGGTCTGGGCGGCGTAGAAGGTGCCGGTGGCGTCGACGCCGGAGAGGGCGAGCAGGGCGCGTCCGGCGGACCGGCCGGAGGCGAGGACGTATCCCTCGGCCGGCAGCCCGGCGGGCGACTCGACGCCCAGTTCCCGCAACGCCCGCCCGGTGGCGGGGTTTTCGCCCGGGCCGCCGACGAAGACGGTGAGCCCGGCCGCGGGCGGGCGCTCGCCGGAGGGGACGGTCACGATCCGGTCGGCCCCGGCGGCCCGCAGCGCGGCCTCGACGACCCTGCGGGCGGCGGGGTCGGTGTCCGGTCCGACGACCTCGACCACCCGGTCGGGGACGGTGAGCCGACGCCCGTCGGCCTCGATGTGCCGGGGCGTCGGCCACACCTGGGGAACGGCTGCGGTGGCCGGCTCGACCGGTGCGGCGACGGCCGACGACACCGAGGGGAACGTCAGCCCGAGGGCCAGAAGCAGGGCCCGGTACAAGTGCCGGGGTCTGCGCGGTGGTTGGGGGCGGCGGAAGAACGCTTGGGTGAATGAAGTCACCAGGAGAGGCTAGGGATGCTGAATAGAGCATTCAAGAGGGCGGCGGCGCGACGGCAGGGGCTGCCGATCCGGTTCCGTTTCCCGCAACGGCACGTTCCTGCGGAAAACGGGGCGTCCTGAACGCGATGTGACCTTCTCCATTGCACAGACGCCACACGAGCCGCGAACCTCTCCTCGCACAACCTTCCGAAGAACTGTTATCCGGTGCGCCCGCGGAGATCCCCGAAGCGACGGACAGCATCGTTCGGCGTCGAGGACAGGGAAGCAGCAATGACTGAACGGCACACGGTGGAGACGGCGGCGCTGGTGACCGCCGCCCGAGCGGGCGACCCTGCGGCACAGGACGCGCTCGTCGGCGCGTACCTTCCGCTCGTCTACAACATCGTGGGCCGGGCGCTGAACGGCTCGGTGGACGTGGACGACGTCGTCCAGGACACCATGCTGCGCGCCCTCGACTCGCTGGGCTCGCTGCGGTCGCCCGAGAGCTTCCGCTCCTGGCTGGTGGCCATCGCCATGAACCAGGTCCGCGCGCACTGGAACCGCCGACAGCCCGCCCAGGGTGCGGTGGAGGAGGCCGACGCGGTGGCCGATCCGGGCGCCGACTTCGTGGACCTGACCATCGTGCAACTCCAACTGTCCGGCCAGCGCCAGGAGACCGCGCGCGCCACGCGCTGGCTGGAGCCCGACGACCGGGGGCTGCTGTCCCTGTGGTGGCTGGAGTGCGCGGGTGAGCTGACCCGGGCGGAGACGGCCGCCGCCATGGCGCTGTCGCCGGAGCACACCGCGGTCCGCGTGCAGCGGATGAAGGCGCAACTGGAGGCGGCCCGCGTGGTCGTGCGGGCCCTGGACGCGCAGCCGCCGTGCCAGGAACTGCGCGGCGCGCTCGCGGGCTGGGACGGCCGGCCCTCGGCGCTGTGGCGCAAGCGCATAGCCCGGCACGCGCGCGGCTGCGCCCGCTGCTCGGGTCTGTGGAGCCAACTGGTGCCCGCGGAAGGCCTGTTGGCCGGTCTGGCCCTGGTCTCGGCGTCCTCCGCGCTCCTGGCGCGCACGCGCGGGGCCGCCGACGCCGTCGCCCTGGCCGCCTCGGAGTCCCCGGCCGCCGGGGCCGCGGACCTCGGGGTGTCCGTGCGGTCGGGGCGGCGCGGCGCCGCGGGCGAGCGGACCGCCTCGCGTACCGCGGCCCGGCGCAGACGGCGCACCCGCCGACGGGCGGTCGGCGGCGCGGTCGTGGCGGCCTGTGTGGCCGGCGGCGGCCTTTATTACTTCGGCCTGCAGCCCGAGGGCGGGACCGGGGACAGCGCCGCTGTGCGACCCGCGAGCGACGAGACCGTCTCCGACAGCCCCACGCCGGACGCCGGCCGGGAGGGCTCGCTGTCGCCCTCGCCCTCCCCGACGGCGTCCGCCTCCGCGTCGGCCTCGAAGCCGCCGAGTGCGAGCCCTTCGGCGAGTCCGAGCAAGAGCAGGACCGTTGCCGCGTCGGCCGTGCCGAAGCCGTCCGCGCCGAAGCAGTCCGCCTCGAAGACGTCGTTCGCGCAGTCGGGTTCGTCCGATCTGGAGAGCCAGGTGATCGCGCTGGTCAACCAGGAGCGCGCGACGGCGGGCTGCGGCGCCCTCACGGCGGACTCCCTGCTGCGCAAAGCGGCCCAGGGGCACTCCGACGACATGGCCGCCCGCGACTTCTTCGACCACACCGACCCCGACGGCGCCGATCCCGGTCAGCGCATCACGGCCGCCGGCTACCGCTGGTCCACGTACGGCGAGAACATCGCCAAGGGGCAGCAGACGGCCGAGTCGGTGATGACCTCGTGGATGAACAGCGAGGGCCACCGCGCGAACATCCTCAACTGCGACTTCAAGAACATCGGCGTGGGCATCCACGACGGCGACGGCGGCCCGTGGTGGACCCAGAACTTCGGCGCCAAGCTCTGACCCGATTAGGTTAGGCGAACCTAACTTCTAGTAGGCTGCCCGGTCTATGACCATGTCTGCACGGGGGGTCGGCTTGTCCGGGACGGTCGAGTTGGGTTCGGCGGCGGAACTGCGCGCGTTGCTGGGGGAGCCCCAGTCGCTCGTGATCGACAAGGTGCAGCAACGGCTCACCGACGGCGACCGGGACATCCTCGCCCGCTCGCCGTTCTGTCTCCTCGCCACCTCCGACAGTCGCGGCAACTGCGATGTCTCGCCCCGCGGGGACGGTCCCGGCTTCACCCATGTCGTCGGCCCCTCGACCCTGGCGTTGCCGGACCGGCCCGGCAACCGCCGGGCCGACAGCCTGCACAACATCCTGGACAACCCGCACGCCGGGCTGCTCTATCTGGTCCCCGGCAGCGGCGAAGTGCTCCGCGTCAACGGACGGGCCCGGATCCTCACCGACGCCCCGTTCTTCGACGACCTGGCCGATCGCGGCCGACGGCCGTTGCTCGCACTGGAGTTGGAGATCGACGAGATCTTCCTGCACTGCCCGAACTCGCTGCGCCGCTCCGGGCTGTGGAATCCGGCCTCCTGGTCCGAGGGGTAACGCGGACATGGCGGTTCACCCCGAGCGTGGGAGACCACGCCGGCCTGATGACGGCCGTCATCGGCACGCCCTACTTCCTGTACCTGCTGATCCGCACCCGCCGCCTGCGGACACCCTCCGGCTGACCCTCGGGTGGCGATCCGTCAGGCGCCCGCCGTCAGCCGGCCGTCCGGGTCCCGCAGCCGTCCGGCGTTCGCCGCGTCGGCCAGCAGGCGGCGCACCGCGGGGGCGGGCATCCGGACGACGACCGGCTCCGGCAGGGTGACGTCCTGCACGGCTGTAGAGCCCCGCCCCGACACACGGTCGGCGAGCTGCGCCACCACCCGCACGTCCAGCGTGAACTGCACCAGCACCGACGCGAACTTGGGCTTGTGCAGCGGCATCGAGCCGGCCGCGTTCGCGGCCGTGTCGGTGGCGCTGCCGCTGCCGTCCATGACGCCGAGGAACTGGTTCATCCGGAACTCGTCGGCGTTGAGGGTGCCCGCGCCGAACAGACCGCGCGCCGACTTGCCGTGCTCGTTCGCCTGCTGCCCGTCGCCGCCGGTCGGGCGGGGCGCGTCCAGCCCGCTCTGCGCGACGGTCTCGAAGGTCATCTTGTCGCCGACGTCCAGCACCCGGCCGGCGCGCAGCCGGGCGTGCAGCGAGGCGTGCAGGTCCTGGCCGGTCGCGCCGGTCGCGTGCACCGGCGGGAGGTCGACGCCCGCGGCCGTCAGCAGCGGCAGCGCCGCGATCAGCCACTCCGTGGAGACGGCCTCGCGCAGCAGATGGAAGGCCGCCTCGCCGCTCGTGCGGAACCGCGCGTTCCCGCCCGCCCGCCGCACCGCGTCGTCCACCGCCTGCTGCACCCTCGGCGTCCCCTGGAACCCGTTGACCTGCGCCTCCATCGGCAGCCGCACCCCGGCCCCGCGCCACGGGCCGAGCCGGTCCGCGCCGGCCTCCGTCGCGGCGGCGGCGTGCGCGCCGGCCTGCTGGGGCGGCACCGGCGCGAGCCGCGACAGCGCGCGCAGATCCGCGGCCAGGACACGGTGCGTCAGGCTGAGGCCGGCCAGCCGGTCGAGCGCGATCCGGCGATTGCCCGAGAACACCTCCAGCCGCGCCTCGATCGGCACGTTCATCCGGGCCGACGGCGCGGCCGACGCCTCCGCGACGGTCTTCACGCCCAACTGGGCCCGCCCGACGCTCACCGAGCGGCGCGAGTCGCTCGACGACACGCCGAGACCCGCGGCCGCGCCCGCGCTCTTCAGCTGCCCCGCGCCGCCGTCGGGCTTCCCGGAACCGGCGACGACGGCCTCGACGCCCCGCGTGTCGCTCTCGTCGTGGGCGTCGGCCCGCTGCGCGGCGGCGGAGGTGATGTACTCCATGTCCCGGCCGTCGGAGGCCGTGTCCAGATAGGTGCCCCGCCCGGTCCGGCGGATGCTGAACACCGCCCGGTAGGGCCGCTTGCGCCCGTCGAACAGTTCGACGCCCACACCGCCGTCCATCGCGCTCGACAGCAGCCCCGCGGAGCCGTCCCGGTCGAGGACGCGCAGCAGCCGCTGCACGTTGTGGTTGCGGTCCTTCAGGTGCGTGCGCGGCAGCAGGTCGTCGGCGAGGGAGGCGTCCAGCCGGCCGCGGATCCCGTCCAGCAGGGGCACGAAATCGGGCAGGTCCTCGATCATGCCGAAGCCGAGCGGGAGACTCCGGGCCAGCCCGGGGGCCGGCGGCGCGTCCGCCGGGGCGCCGCCGGAGGCCTCCGCGACGTCCCCTTCGGCCGCGCGCGCCTTCCCGGTCCGCGCGGTCCCGCCGTCGCCCCTGGCCGCCGCCTCGGCACCCGAGCCGGAGGCCGTGTCCGTGCGCCGCTCCTCGCCGGGCACGGTCAGCCCGGCCGCCCGCAGCTGGGGCGCGGTCAGCCACACGGAGACGGCGGCCGGGACCGTACGGCCGCCGCGTGCCACGTACGGGCCGCCGCCCGTCACCGCGACCTCCGCGACCATCCGGACCACCAGGTCGCACTGGACCAGATAGAGCGGGCTCTTGCGCGAGGTGTGCGCGTTGCGCTCCACCGTGCCGGCGAGAGTGGCGGCCGTGGTGTCGCCGCTGCCGAGCGTGCGGCCGGCCGAGACGCCCTCGGCGATCCGCCACTCGGCGCCGTTCTCCGCGCCCGTCAGACCGCCCTGCACGGTGGTGCTCCGGCTCTTGCCCTCCTGGCCGGTCACCTGGTGCCCGCCCAGCACGAAGGTCTCGGTGCCCGCACCGGTGCCCTGGTGCACGACCCGCGGCGCGGTCAGCGCGAACCGGGTGCCGACCGCCCCGTTCAGCTCGGCGAGCCGACGCGCGTACCGCAGGTTCTGCACCACCCAGCCCGCGGAGACCGCCTGCCGCAGCGCCGCCGTCACGGCCTGCGGGCTGAACCGCTCCTCCACCGCGAGCCGCGGCGCGAGGCCCTCCGTCTCCAGCGCCCGGTCCCTGCGCGGACGCTGCCCGGCCTCCACCTGGTTGCGGGCGGCGGCCCGCGACAGCAGATCGAACGCCAGCTCCCGCACCTGCCGCCCGTCGCCGACGGTCTCCACCAGCGTCCAGTCGCGCACGCCCCCGCCGCCCAGCGCCTCGGGCGTCAGACCGGCCAGGTCGCCGATGCCCGCGGCCCCGAACTGCGCGCGCACATCGAGGTGTTGAGCCTTGCGTGAGGTGGTGGCGGTGTCCAGCCGCTGCTTGGCGGCGTCGTCCATGGTGAACGCGGTGGGCGTCAGCAGCCGTACGTCCTGGGCGTCGAACGGAAGCGTCGCGATGTCCTCGGGCGTGGGCACGTCCCGGCCCGTCGAGCCCGGCGTGAGGGTACGGGTGACCTTCCGCTCGCGGCTCGTCATCGTGACGCCGACGCCCAGGCTCAACGCCCCGCCGAACACGCTCGCGGTCTCGGAGCCGTTGGTGAGGACGTCGGTGCGCAGGGTCGGCCCGGCCTGGCCGCGCCGGGTCGTCGTACGGCCCTTCTCGGCCCGCGCCGACGCGGTCAGGGCGCCGGGGACCAGCCGGAACTGACCGAGCGCCATCCCGCCGATGGTCCGCGAACTGGCCCGCCCGCTCTGGACGTTGCTGGTGACACCGGCATGACTGCGCACGAGCCAGTCGCCGGTGTCGCCGAGATAGCCGGTCTCCCGCAGCGAGCCGGTGACCTTCACCTGCACATCGTGCGTGTGGAAGCGGGACTTGCGGCGCATCCGCACCCGGATGCCGGTGGACAGCAACTGGTCCTTGTTGACCCGCAGGTTGGTCTCCGACAGGGCGGCGACGAGCTCGCGGTAGTTGCGCCGCTGGACCTCGGCGTCCTGCGCGCTCGGCTCGTTCGGCCGGTCCTCGTCGCCGAAGGCGGGCAGATAGCCGACGAGCCGCTCATCGGTGGCGAACAACTGCTGCACGGCCCGCATCATCGGCGCGGTGTCCAGCCGGCTGATCGCCACGCTGGACCCCATGGCCCCGAACGGCAGATGCCGGACGACGTGCTCGGGCGGCGTACCCCCGGCCGCGGTGCTCCCCTCGGCCCGCTCGCCGCTCGTCGGCTCGTCCTGATCGACGGCCCTGGCCCTCCCCTTGCCCTTCGCGTCCCGCTTTTCCTGCTTCTCCTTTTCCTCGCGCTCGGCTTTCGTCAGCGGCCGCAGCGGCTTCTCCACGAACGGCCCGGCGGTCACGCCGTCCGGCAACGGCAGCCCCAGCTCCTGCGCCTCGTCGGCCCGCAGCGTGATCCAGACCCGCATCGAGTGCTGCCCCGTACGGCCGCCGCCCCGCGCCCGGGTGAGGGGCGAGGCCGGGCCGCTGCCCTCGACGGTGAACAGGACCGTGCCCAGATAGAGCACCTTGTCGCCGCGCACCTCCGCGCCCTGCCGACTGGACACCGTCTGCTCGGCCAGGGTGAACCGCGTCTTGCGCGCGCCGAGCACCGGCATGACGGTGCCGCGCACGGCCGCCGCGTTGGCGAGGACGCCGACCCCCAGCGCCGGGCCGATGCCGAAGGCCCCGCCGCGGCCCTTGCCCGCGGTGTCCGTCACCGCGTTCTGGGTCTGCTGGTGGGTGCGTAACTGCGTCTTGCCGGTGGACCAGCCGGGGGCCAGCTCGGTGATCGCGGCCCGCATCCGGTAGGTGCCCGTGGTGCTGCCGTCCCGGCTGGTCAGATCCTCGCCCACCACTCCGTCGCGCAGCAGCCGGGGCAGGTCCTCCAGGACCGTCGCGGTGGCGGTGGCCTCGTACAGCCGGGCCCGGCCGGGGGCTCCGGGCCCGGTGAGAGACGGGTGCAGGGCGGCGGCGACCGCGTCGAACAGCCCGCCGCCGCCCTGCTGGGGGGCGGCCTCGTCCGCGACGGCGAGCGGCGCCATGGAGTCGGCCAGCGAGACCGCCCGTGCGGTGTCGGCCGGCACCGGAACCGGCGCCGGCGGGGCGTCGGCGGTGACCGGCACCAGATGCTCCACCGGCACCCGCATGGTGAGCGAACCGGCCCCGCTGAACCGCTGGGCGGAGCGCGCGCCGTCCTTCTTGACCCGCACGCCGTAGCGCACCCGGCGCGGCACCTCGATGGACCCCTTGTCGCTGCGCAGCACGCGCGGCTCCGCCGTGCCGAGCTGGGCGCGCGAGTCCCGGGACGACTGGAAGGGCTGGGCGTTGACGGTGGCCGCCGCCCCCGCCCAGAGGGCCGGCGCCACCGGGGCCAGCCCGAACGCGGTGAACGACACGCCCTTCGACGCGGACGAGCCCACACTGTGCGCGACAGCGGTGGAGGAGTTGTGCTGCACGTCCACCTTGGTCGCCGCGCCCTCGGCGTCGGGGCCCGCGGCGGAGAACACGGGCGGCCGGTCGTCGGCGGCGGGGGAGACGGTCACCGTGACGTCGTAGCGGTCGGTGCCCCGCGGCCCGGTGACGGCGAAGGCCCGCCCACGCCCGTAGAACGACTCGGGCCGCCCGGCCAGCTCCGCCCCGATCTCGGCGACGACGCCGTCGCGGCGGCCGATCTGCTCGGCCAGGGTGGCCGTGACGAACTCATGGCCGGTGAGCGCGTAGGCCGTCGACAGCCCTCCCGCCTCCATGGACCGCAGATACGGCGGGAGTTCCAGGGCCGTCTCCGCCGCCTCCTCGACGACGTCCAGCACCGGCGGCCGGCGGCGGGCGGCGGCGGTGGGTCCCGGCCCGTTCAGCGCCGCGACGGTCGCCGCGTTGCCCGCGCTCTGCTGGAGCCCCAGCAGAGGGTTCGGCCCACTGCTGCGACCTGGCGCCCAGGGCGCACGCGTCGCCAGCGGGGACCGCTCACGGGCACTGCTGTGACGGTCGTCGCCCGCCTGCCGATGATCTCGCACGCGCGTCAGCGTAAGGAGCGGCGAACGCCCCGGCGGGCGTCGCACGAAGTGTTCAACTTCCGTATGCCTCAAGGTCGTCGACCACGACGAAGGCCTGCTCCGGCGGGGGTGGCCGCCCCTGACACGAGGCCACCCCCGGGTGGGGCGCGGCAGAGCCTAACCCCGTCCGCCATGTCAGGTCTATGCCAATGCAGGGCCGGGTTTCCGCGAAGCCGGGCTCCGCGCCCCCGTACCCTGTTGCGGGTGTCGTCCTCCCGCCTCCGACGTGTCGCCGTCCTCGTGCTCGAAGGGGCCAAGCCGCTCGACGTCGGCATCCCCGCGCAGGTCTTCACGACCCGCGCCAGCATGCCGTACGAAGTACGGGTGTGCGGGGCCGCGCGCGGCCTGGTGACCGGCGGCGACGGACTGTCGTACCACGTCGCCCACGGCCCCGAGGCGCTCGAATGGGCCGAGATCGTCTTCATCCCCGGCTACCGCTTCCCCGACCGCGAAGACCCGCCGCGGGTGGTCGTCGACGCGCTGCTCGCCGCCCATGCCCGCGGCGCCCGGCTGGCCGCCATCTCGACCGGGGCGTTCGCGCTCGCCGCCACCGGCCTGCTCGACGGCAGACGCGCCACCACGCACTGGCACTACACCCGGGCGCTGGCGGCCAAGCACCCGCTCGTCAAGGTCGACGAGAACGTCCTGTTCGTCGACGAGGGCAGCGTGCTGACCTCGGCCGGCGCCGCCTCCGGCATCGACCTGTGCCTGCACATCCTGCGCCGCGACCTCGGCGTCGCCGCCTCCAACCACGCCGCCCGCCGGCTGGTCGCGGCCCCCTACCGCAGCGGCGGCCAGGCGCAGTACGTGCCCCGCAGCGTGCCGGAGCCGATCGGCGAGCGGTTCGCCGCCACCCGGGAGTGGGCCCTGCACCGGCTCGGCGAACCCCTCACCCTGGAGGCGCTCGCCCGGCACGCGGCGGTCTCCGAGCGCACCTTCTCGCGCCGCTTCGTCGAGGACACCGGATACACACCGATGCAGTGGGTCATGCGCGCCCGCCTCGACGCCGCCCGTGAGCTGCTCGAACGGTCCGAACGCGGCGTCGAGCAGATCGCGGGCGACGTCGGGCTCGGCACCGGGGCGAACCTGCGGATGCACTTCCAGCAGATCCTCGGCACCACACCGAGCGAGTACCGGCGCACCTTCACCCAGGGCGAATAAGCGGGTCGGGCGAGGTCGGCTGCGGTTCGGCAGTGCCCTGAAGGGGCGCGGGGCGCTGACATGTGCGGCTCCGCCGCGCGGGCGCGACCGGCCACCACGGCGCCGCAGCGGAACGACGGCACATCGCGGCACGTCCAGCGGAGCGCCCAGCGGGGACGCCCGCGGGGCCGGCGGGACTGGCGGGATCCTTGCGAACCATGGCGCTCACGCCCTGGCCAGGGGAGCGGCTCGCGCGCGAGGCTGGTGACGAACCGAAGGGACACCACTCATGACTCGCATCGCCGTCAACGGATTCGGCCGCATCGGACGCAACGTGCTGCGCGCGCTTCTCGAACGCGACAGCGACCTCGAGATCGTCGCCGTGAACGACCTCACCGCCCCCACCGCCCTCGCGCAGCTGCTCGCCTTCGACTCGACGTCCGGCCGGCTGGGCCGACCGGTCACCATCGAGGACGGCGACACGCTCGTCGTCGACGGCCGCCGCATCAAGGTGCTCGCCGAGCGCGAGCCCGCGCAGCTGCCGTGGGCCGAGCTCGAGGTCGACATCGTGCTGGAGGCGACCGGCCGGTTCACCTCCGCCAAGGCGGCCCGCGCCCACCTCGACGCGGGCGCGAAGAAGGTCCTCGTCAGCGCGCCCTCGGACGGCGCCGACGTCACGCTCGCGTACGGGGTCAACACCGACGCCTACGACGCCGAGCTGCACACGATCGTCTCGAACGCCTCGTGCACCACCAACGCGCTCGCGCCGCTGGCCGCCGTCCTCGACGAGCTCGCCGGCATCGAGCACGGGTTCATGACGACCGTGCACGCGTACACGCAGGAGCAGAACCTCCAGGACGGTCCGCACCGCGACCCGCGCCGCGCCCGCGCCGCCGGCGTCAACATCGTGCCGACCACGACCGGCGCCGCCAAGGCGATCGGCCTCGTGCTGCCGAACCTCGAGGGCAAGCTGTCGGGCGACTCGATCCGGGTGCCCGTCCCGGTGGGCTCGATCGTCGAGCTGAACACCACCGTCGCCCGCGACGTGACCCGTGAGGACGTGCTCGCCGCGTACCGCACCGCCGCCGAGGGCCCGCTGGCCGGCGTCCTCGAATACTCGGAGGACCCGCTGGTCTCGTCGGACATCGTGGGCAACCCCGCCTCCTCGATCTTCGACTCGGCCCTCACCCGCGTCGAAGGCCGCCACATCAAGGTGGTCGCTTGGTACGACAACGAGTGGGGCTTCTCCAACCGGGTGATCGACACCCTGGAGCTGCTCGCCGGTCACTGACCAGGCAGCGCCGCAGGCGGGCCTGACGGGTGGCCGGTGCCGGCCCGGAGGTCCGCCGCGAGCGCGTCGAGCCACACCTCGACGTCGCTCAGCAGCGTCAGCACCGGCGGCGGCGCCCCGGACGTCAGGGACGGCGGCGGCGCCGGCCGGACCCGCAGGCCGCCCGGGGGGAACTCCGCCGCCCGGACGGCGGCCGCCTCCACCGCCTCGCCCACGTCCCGGACCCAGGTACGGGCGGCGGCGGGCACCTCCTGCGCACGGGCCGTCCGGGGCAGCCAGTAGGCGCCCATCAGGACGCGGGCGCCGAAGTTCAGCACGGCGAGATAGTCGTGCTCGGTCCCGGGCGCGGACGCAGCGGGCTCGGTGCGGTACTGCGCGTACGAGCCCTCCGCCATGCGCAGCCGGTGCCGGGCCGGCCGCAGCGCCTGATCGGCGGGATCGCCGCCCTCGGCCGGTACGCGACCGGTCGTCGCCTCGGTGGTCGCCCGGACCAGGGGCGCGGCGGCCCGGAGCAGCGCCGCCATGCTGCGCCGGGTCTCGGCGCGGGCCCCGAAGGGCCAGGCGAGCACCCCGCACAGCAGCCCGACCGCGCTCCCGGTCAGCACATCGACGACCCGCAGCTCCGCGAGCCGCCAGGTCACGGGCGCGAGCTGGGCGAACGCCACGGACACCACCAGGGTGAACAGCCCCTGCGCCCAGGCCGGCCCCTCCAGCGGCCCCACGGTGAACGCCACCAGCATCGTCGGGACGAGCAGCGCCGCGTACACCTCGGTGGCGTCGCCCGCCCCGATCAGGAGCAGGCCGGCGGCCAGCGCGCCCGCGAGCGTGCCCACGACGGCCGCGCGGACGGTGGACCAGGTGGCGAGCGCCGTGGTACGCCCCAGGGTCAGCACGGCCAGCAGCACCCAGAAACCGTGCGAGAGGTCCAGCGAGCCCGCCACCAGCCGGGCGAGCGCGAGACCGAGCGCGGTGCGCAGCGCGTTCTGGAAGCCGACGGAGCGCCGCGTGAGGTGCCCGGCGAGGCGGATGCCGAAGAGCCGGACCGTCGAGGTCCGGGCGTACCAGAACTGCTCCCGGGGCAGACCGCGCACCGGCTGACGGCCGCCGAACGCCAGCGCGACCGCCGTGCGCACGATCACCGCCGACACCGCGACCGTCAGCACGGTCGACTGCCGCAGCAGCACCTCGTGCCGACGATCCCCGCGCCCCGACGCCGTCGTCCCCGCCGCCTCTGACGTCGGTGCGTCGCGCGCGGCCAGGAACTCGGCGATCATCTCCTCCAGCAGCCCGGGCCCGGCCCCGGGGTGGGCCCGGCGCAGCGAGCCGGCCGTCTCGGCGCACTCCGCCGCCGTGCCGCGCAGGAGGCTCTGCGCGGCCAGGTCCGCGGGCGCGGCGGGCAGCGCGGTGAGGGCGGCCAACTGGTCCACGAGACGCCGGGTCGCGGAACCGGCGTCGGCCAGCGCCCGGTCCGTCCGCCCCGCTCCGGTCGGACGAGCGCCGGGAGGCTGCCGCGAGAACCGCAGGTCCCGGCCCGCCGCCCGCAGCCGTTCGGCCAGTCCGGGCTCGGGGACCCCGGCGCGCAGCAGCGACCCGGCCGCCCGGGCCGCGAGCTCCAGCGTGTCGGCGAGCCGGTCGCGGTAGGCCGGATCCGATTCGTGCGCGGTGACCGCCACCTCGCACAGGACAAGCGCCGCGCCGCCGATCGCGACGCCGGTCAACCGCTCGGGCAGCGTCTCGGGGGCGAAGGGCGGGAAGCACGCCAGGATGTAGAACAGCAGCAGCCCGGGCACGGTGCCGGACAGCCGCGGTCCGCACACCGCGCCGAACCGCAGCCCGAACCCGACGAGCAGCATCCCCGCCACGGCCGGCCAGGTCCCCACGGCGAGGGCGGTGCCCAGGGCGGTGAGGACGGCGGCCGCAGGCAGGGCGGCCAGCACCGTCGCGGCGCGCCGCCGCCCGGATCCGGGCACGGGCGACAGGACGCCGAACGCGATGGGCGTGAACAGCCCGTAGACCGCGGTCACCGGCTGATCGAGCACGTACGCCGCCGGATAGAACCCCGCCGCGGCGGCGACCGTGACCCGAGCCGCACGCCGGCCCGCCCCGACGGACTCGGCGAGCGACGGCCGCTTCGGCACCAGGTCTCCTCTCCGCGCGCGCCCCCGGGATCATCCGCAACTTCAGTGTCGCGCGGGTCGGGTGATCACGCAGTCGGGCGGCCCCGACGCGCGCCGCCGGCCGCCGACCCCGACACCGCTGACGTGACGTCACATACGGTTCTCCGCACGGATGGCCGCCGACAGCCGCCACGACGCGGCCGACCGCCGACGCCCTGCCTCCGGCTCCTACGATGGCCGGGTGACGAAGGCCCCGAAAGCCCCGACCTCCGCCGGTGTCGATCTCTTCGACGCTCCCCGGCTTCGGCTGGTGGAGGCCGCTCCGCCCCGTCTGTCGCCCGCGGACGAGGCGGCACGGGACCGTGTCTGGCGGCAGGCGGTCGAGGCCAACCCCGACCTGTTCGACGGCCCCGTGGTCGCGTGCGCGGGCGCGGCCTGGGAGGGGCCGCACCGTCTCGTCCTGTCCTGGACGCGGGTGACCTACCGGCACTACGCGCTGCGCCGGGTGCCGGGCAACCGGGCCTGGCTGCCCTCCCTGTTCGTGTACGTCGTCCAGCCCACCGACGACGGCAGGATGCTGGTCGCGCGGATGTCGTCGTCGACCTCCCACCCCGGACGGTGGCAGCTGCCGGGCGGCTCCGTCGAGCCTCCGCCGGACGGCGCGGAACTCGACGAGGAGGCCCTGCGCGCCCACGCCGCGCGCGAGCTGGTCGAGGAGACCGGCGTCGACCTCCCGGCCCGGCAGCTCCCGCTGTGGGCGGTCACCCGCGGCGCGCACCGCAGCATCGGCCTCGCCCATCTCGCCCCGCCGCGTCCGGCGCGCGAGCTGCGCGCGGCCTTCGAGGCCATGACGGCCGCCGAACGGACCGCGGGGCGCGCCCCGGAACTGGACCGCATTACCCTGGTGAGCTGCCCGGCCGAGCTGGCCGGACTGGCGGGTCCCCACGTGGACTACCTGGAGCCCATCGTCCGCCGCTACACGGACACGGCCAGGTGAGAGAGGCGGCGGGCGAGTTGAGCGAACGAGGAGCCGTCGAGGCGGCCGGAACCGCCCTGGTGGTGCGGCACCGACCGGCGGCCCCGCCGGGCGCCGCGGTCGTGGTCCTGCACGGCGGCCGCGAACACGGCCGGCAGCCGTCGCGGGCCTGGCACGCGGCCGCCCTGCGCATGCGTCCCGTCCTGCGGGCGGCCGTCGCCGCGACGGACCGTCAGGACGTCCTCGTCGCCGAGGTGCGCTACCGCTATCGCGGCTGGAACGCGACCGCCGACCCGGTGCACGACGCCGCACGGGCGCTCGACGAGCTGCGAAGGCTCGCGGGCGAGGTGCCCGTGACCCTGGTCGGGCACTCCATGGGCGGCCGAGCGGCGCTGCGGGCGGCGGCCGACCCCGCCGTGCACGGCGTGCTCGCGCTCGCCCCGTGGTGCCCGCCCGACGAACCCGTGGCCCACCTCGGCGGGACGCGGATCGTCGTCCTGCACGGAGACCGCGACCGGGTCACCGCTCCCGGGGACTCCGCCGACTACGTCCGACGGGCGCGGGGGACGGCGGCCCAGGCCGGCCTCGTCCTCGTCCGCCGGGGCGATCACGCGATGCTGCGGCGCGGCGGCGACTGGCACCGCGCCACCGGCGCGATCGTCGCCCAACTGCTGCGCCCCGAACCGGTCCGTGAGGGACTCGCCGGCCAGGCCTGCGCGGCGGACGGCCCCTTGCCGTGGTAGGGCCCGGCGCAGTCCGCGCCGGCCTCCCCGTGGCCCCTTGCGCCACCTGGTCGCCCGCACCGTGCCGCATCAGGGACAATATGAGGGTGCCGTCGCCGGCGATCGAGCTGTCGAATCGTCAAGCGACGTCACGGAAGCGCCGATTCGTCCCGTCGGATCGTCGGCCGTGTCCGAAGCAAGTCCTGCCGTGTCGGCCCGCCCGACCGTCGATGAAAGCAGAGCCTCCCCGGTGACACCCGTCTTCGACGACACCCCGATCTACCACCGCCTCATCACCGAACGCGGTGACATTCCCGCCCAGGTGCGCGGCGAGGCCGAACGGATCAAGCGCGACCTGGACCGCGTCATGAGCGCCCCGTCCTCCTTCACTCCCGGCCTGCCTGCGCCGCGGGGGTTCTTCGGCTGACCGCACCCCTGAGCCGAGGAGAAGGCCCGTTGTCAGTGCCGTGCTGAAGGATGCGCGGGTGAGATCAACTTCGCCACAGGCACTCGACGTTCTGCGCATCGTCTCCGATCCGCGCACACCCGTGTTCGTCACCGAGTACGCCGGTGGACGGCGGGTGTACGGCTACTGGCGGCCGTTGGACGCCGTCGGCGGCCGGGGCGGCTGCTATGTGGCGCTGTCCACCGCCGAGTGCGACGAGCTGCACCGGGCCGGGCGGATCACCCTCGGCGAGCCGGTCATGGACCCGACGAAGACGACCTATCGGGTCCGCCGCCCCGATCCTTCGTTTGCACGACAACTCCGCGTGGCTTGAGAGGCTTTGAAAGGCGGTCAGGTCTCACAGTGGGTCTTCAGGCAATTCCTGTTTCTTTCATTGACAGCAGAAAATAAGGGCCATAGGTTCCCGGCCATGCCCTCGCTCTCCCGCCCGCACCCCGCCGAGAGGTTCCCCGCCGGTACCCCGGCCGCTTCGCAGATCTTCACCACCGTGCTGTCCCAGGGGCCGCTCACCCGGCTCGAACTGGCCCGCCGGGCCGGGCTGTCCGCGGCCGCCGTCACCAAGGCGGTCCGGCCCCTGATCGAGTCGGGATACCTGGTGGAGGACGCGGACCCGGACGCGCCTCCGGCGCTCGGGCGGCCCGCGAACCTGGTCCGGGTCGACGGCGGGCGGGCCCTGTTCCTCGGGCTCAAGCTCACCGGCGACGAGATCATCGGCGTGCTCACGGACCTGCGCTGCCGGATCCTGCTCGCCCGGCACGTGCCGCTCACCGACCGGGCCCCGAAGGCCGTCCTGGTCTCGGCCGCGGAGATCGTGCGCGAACTGCTGACGGAGGCGGACGGCTACGGCGTGCGCGTCATGGGCATCGGCATCGCCGCGGCCGGCGACGTGGACCGGGCCGAGGGCGTGGTCCGCTACTCGCCGTTCCTGGAGTGGCGCGAGGTCCCGCTCGCCGAACTCGCCTCCACCGTCACCGGCCTGCCGGTCACCGTCGACAACGACGTACGGGCCCTCACCGTCGCCGAGCAGTGGTTCGGCGCCGGCGTGGGCCTGTCGGACTTCGCCGTGGTGACCGTCGGCGCGGGCATCGGCTGCGGCCTCGTGGTCCACGGCCGGGTCGTCGCCGGGGCGCACGGCGTCGCCGGAGAGATCGGCCATGTCACCGTCGACCCGAACGGGCCGCTCTGCCACTGCGGCAACCGCGGCTGCGTCGAGGCCGTCGCCGCGGACCCGGCGATCCTCGCCCGGATCCGCGAACGGACCGGCATCGAGGTCACCGGCACCGCCGAGGCCGTCGAACTCGCCCGCCGGGGCCACCCCGAGGCGCGCGAGGCGTACGCCAGGGCGGGGGAGGCGATCGGCCGCGGCATCGCCACCGTGGCCAACCTCCTCGGCCCGGAGCGGGTGGTCATCTCCGGCGAGGGCCTCGCCGCCCACGACCTGTTCGCCGAGCAGATCCGCAGCGCCTTCGCGGCGGCCGCGTTCGGCTCGGCCGCGCAGTGCGACGTCCAGACCCGTCCGCTGCCCTTCGAGGAGTGGGCGCGGGGCGCCGCGGCCACCGCCATCCAGTCCTTCATCACCGCCCCGAACTGACCGATCCGGCACCCGCACCCGCCCCCCACCGGCACCCCGCACCCCACCGTCACCCCCACCCCCAGGAGGTACGACCCATGCGGTCACCCTCGCACTCCGCCCTGCCCGCACGCGCCCTGAGCGCGGTCAGAGCCGTCAGAGCTGTCCGGGCTGCACGAGCCGTGGTCGTCCTGGCGCTCGCCGCCGGCACCGCGACCGCCGCCCCCGCGGCTCAGGCCGAGCCCCTCCCGTCCACCGCGACCGGGGTCGCAGCGAAGCCCTACATGGGCTGGTCGAGCTGGAGCATGCAGTCCTCCAAGTACCCGGGCCTGAACCCGGACGGCGACTACAGCTACCTCACCGAGGCGAACGTGCTGAAGCAGGCCGACGCCCTCGCCGCGAAGCTGAAGAAGTACGGCTACACATACGTCAACATCGACGCCGGCTGGTGGCGCGACATGGCGTGGAAGCCGGAGTTCGACCAGTACGCGCGCCAGCAGGCAGACCCGCAGCGCTTCCCCCGGGGCATGAAGGCGGTCGCCGACCACGTGCACGCCAAGGGCCTCAAGGCCGGCATCTATCTGCCCGTCGGCCTGGAGAAGGAGGCGTACGCCGACGGCAAGGCCCCGATCTGGAACGCCGACGGCTGCACCACCGCCGACATCGTGCACTCCGACCTGCGCACCACCAACGGCTGGGACAGCGCCTACAAGATCGACTTCTCCGATCCCTGCGCCCAGAAGTACATCGACTCCCAGGCCCGGATGTTCGCCGACTGGGGCTACGACTTCCTCAAGCTCGACGGCGTCGGACCCGGCTCGTTCAAGAGCGGCGACAACTACGACAACATCGCCGACGTGGCCGCCTGGCAGAAGGCGATCGCCGCCACCGGCCGCCCGATCCATCTGGAGGTGTCCTGGTCCCTCGACATCGGACACGCCGCCGACTGGAAGAAGTACAGCAACGGCTGGCGCGTGGACACCGACGTCGAGTGCTACTGCAACACCCTGGTGTCCTGGGAGAACTCGGTCGACGACCGCTTCGACGACACCCCGGCCTGGACCCGGCACGCCGGCCCCGGCGGCTGGAACGACCTCGACTCGCTCGACGTCGGCAACGGGGCGATGGACGGCCTGACCAAGGCCGAGCGGCAGACCTACGCCACCCTCTGGGCCATCGCCAAGTCCCCGCTCTACACCGGCGACGACCTCACCCGCCTGGACTCCTACGGCCTCTCCCTGCTCACCAACCGCGAGGTCATCGCCGTCAACCAGGGCGCCACACCGTCCGCGCACCCGGTGACCCCGTCCGACCCCCAGCAGGTCTGGGCCGCGAAGAACCCCGACGGCACGTACACCGTCGCCCTGTTCAACCTGGCCGACGCGCCCGCCTCGGTGAGCGCCGACTGGACGACCCTCGGCTTCACCGGCAAGGCGGCCGTCCGCGACCTGTGGAACCACGAGAACCTCGGCACGCACCAGGGCGGGATCACCCAGGCGCTGCCGGCCCACGGCTCCCGTCTGTTCACCGTCACCCCGCGCGGCGCCACGCTGACGTACACCGGCCACGAAGCCGAGGCCACGGCGAACACCCTCGCCGGGAACGCCTCCGTCGCCGACTGCTCGGCCTGCTCCGACGGCAAGAAGGTCGGCAACCTCTACCTCGGCGGCAAGCTCACCGTGAACGACGTCGTGGTCGGCAGGGCCGGCGTCTACCAGGTCAAGGTCGCCTACGTCAGCGGCGACGCCCGCTCGCTGGACGTCTCCGCGAACGGCGGCGGCGCCACCCGCCACCAGTTCCCGTCCACCGGCGACTGGGGGACCGTGTCGGTCGTCCACGTGCCGGTGACGCTCAAGGCCGGCGTCAACACGATCACTTTCGACAGCGGTTCGGGCTATGCGCCGGACATCGACCGGATCGACGTACCGAAGTCCTTCTGAACACCTTGGGGCCCGCCGTCGCCCGCGGGCCCCAGCTCAGACTTCTGGAGCCGTCATGACACCCCGCCCCAGCAGAAGAACCCTGCTCTCCCTCGCCGCGACCACCGGAGCCCTTGCCACGCTCCCGACGTTCACCGCCACCGCGGCGCCCGAGCGGCCGCCCGCAGCGGCGGTGGGGGAGAGCGACCCGCGCCACCTCCTGTGGTGGCAGGCCCCCGCCGACGACCACTCCATGATCGAACAGGGCCTGCCCGTCGGCAACGGCCGCCTCGGCGCCCTCGCCAGCAACGATCCGGGCCGCGAGCTCCTGCTGATCACCGACGCCACCCTGTGGACCGGCGGCCTCAACGACACACTGGACGCCGACGGCCAATTCCCCTACGGCCGCTCCGACTTCGGATCCTTCACCCTGCTCGCCCGGCTCACCGTGGACCTCCCCGACCACGACCTGTCCGGCGTCAACGGCTACCGTCGCACCCTCGACCTCGCCCAGGCCGTGCTCACCACGACGTACGTCCGCTCCGGCGTGACCTACCGGCGGCAGATCTTCGCCAGCCGCCCCGACGACGTGATCGTCCTGCACTTCACCCAGAGCGGCGGCGGCCGCTACACCGGATCGGTGACCCTGGACGGCGCCCACGGCGAGGCCGCAACGGGAGCCGAGTCGTTCGGCGCGGCCCTCCCGAACGGCCTGCGCTACGGCGCCGCCGTCACCGCGCACGGCAGCGGCGGCAGGGTCCGGGTGAACGGGACCCGGATCGACTTCACGGGCTGCACCGACCTCACGGTGGTGGTCAGCGGCGGCACCGACTACGCGCCCGACGCCGAGGCGAACTACCGCGACCCGTCGCTCGATCCGCGGAAACTGTCCCGGACGAAGGTGCGCGCGGCCGCCGCCCACCCCGTCGGCACACTGCTGCGCACCCATGTCGCCGACCATCAGGCCCTCTACGGCCGACTCGACCTCTCGCTCGGCGAGTCGACCGCCGAACAGCGCTCACTGGACACCTGGCAGCGCCTCACCGCACGCGCCCGCGACACCACGCCGGACCCCGAACTCGAAGCCGCCTACCTCCAGTTCGGCCGCTATCTGATGATCTCCGGATCCCGTGGCAGCCTCCCGCTCAACCTCCAGGGACTGTGGCTCGACGGCAACGACCCGGACTGGATGGGCGATTACCACACCGACATCAACCTCCAGATGAACTATTGGATGGCCGACCGCACGGGCCTTTCCCCGTGCTTCGACGCCCTCACCGACTACTGCGTCGCCCAACTGCCCTCCTGGACCGCCCTCACCCGCACCCTGTTCGACGATCCCCGCAACCGCTACCGCAACTCCAGCGGCAAGAACGCCGGTTGGACCATCGCCATCTCCACCAACCCGCACGGCGGCATGGGCTGGTGGTGGCACCCCGCAGGCAACGCCTGGCTGGCCAACACCCTCTGGGAACACTACGAGTTCACCCGCTCGCGCACCCATCTGGCCAGGATCTACCCGCTGTTGAAGGGCGCCTGCGCATTCTGGGAGGCACGGCTGCTGCCGAAGACCCTCCCCGGCTCGGCACGAGAGGTCCTCGTCGCCGACAGCGACTGGTCGCCCGAACACGGCCCGCTCGATGCCCAGGGCATCACCTACGCCCAGGAACTGGTGTGGGAGCTCTTCGGCCACTACGGCGAGGCCGCCGCGGAACTGGGCGAGGACGCGGCCTACGCCGACACCATCGCCGGCCTGCGCAAGCGGCTGTACCTGCCCGAGGTGAGCCCCAGGACCGGCTGGCTGCAGGAATGGATGTCCCCCGACAACCTCGGCGAGACCACCCACCGCCATCTCTCCCCGCTGGTCGGCCTCTTCCCCGGCGACCGGATCCGACCCGACGGATCCACCCCGAAGGACATCGTCGACGGCGCCACCGCCCTCCTCACCGCGCGCGGCATGCACAGCTTCGGCTGGGCGAACGCCTGGCGGGCCCTGTGCTGGGCCCGCCTGAAGAACGCGGAGAACGCCTACGAACTGGTCATGGCCAACCTGCGCCCGTCGACGGGCGGCGGCAACGGCACCGCCTTCAACCTGTTCGACGTCTACGAGGTCGAACCGGGCCGGGGCATCTTCCAGATCGACGCCAACTTCGGCACGCCCGCCGCGATGACCGAGATGCTCCTGTACTCCCGCCCCGGACACCTGGAACTCCTGCCCGCCCTGCCCGCCGCCTGGGCCGCCGCCGGACATGTCACCGGCCTGCCCGCACGCGGCGGTTTCGTCGCCGACCTGCGCTGGCGCGACGGCATGCCCACCTCGCTGCGGCTGCGCAGCGTCGGCGGCCGCACCACGACGGTGGCGTACGCGGGGACCTCCCGGACCGTGGACCTGCGGCCCGGGGAGTCCGTCACGCTGAAGGGCTTCACCCGATGACGGCCCGTCGCTCGCCGGTGCGGCTGCTCGTCGCCGTCCTGTCGGCCGTCGCCCTGCTCCAGGCCGTCCCGGCGGCCCACGCGGCCGAACCCCGGCACGACGTCATCACCTGGGGCGCGTCCGCCGACCGGGTCGGGGAGGGCGTCGCCGACCGCGGCTACCGGCTCGTCGTGCGCACCAGCGTTGGCGGCAGCGATCTGCGGATCCGGCTGACCAACGCCTTCGGCGACCGCCCGGTGACCTTCGACAGCGTCTACGCGGGTGTGCGGCGGCAGGGCGCGGCGCTGGTGCCCGGGAGCAACCGGCGGCTGAGCTTCGGCGGCGCGGACTCCGTCACGATCCCCGCCGGCGGCACCGCGCTGAGCGACGCGCTGCCCGGCAGCCTGCCCGCCGCGACCGACCTGACGGTCAGCCTGCACTCACCGGACGCGGCGGGCCCGGCGAGCGGCCACGGGATGGCCATGCAGACCTCGTACACCGCCCAGGGCGACCACACCGCCGAGGAGAGCGCCGAACGGTGGACAGGCGCGATCGGTTCGTGGTTCTACCTCGACGCCGTCTCCGTGCGCGCGAACGCGTCGACCGGCGCGGTGGTCGCGCTCGGCGACTCCATCACCGACGGCTGGCAGTCGACGTCCGATCTCGCCCGCCGCTGGCCCGACTACCTCGCCCGCCGGCTGCAGCAGGCGAACACCACGGTCAAGGGGGTGGCGAACGCGGGGATCTCCGGCAACAAGGTCCTCGCGGACGGAGCCGGCCAGAGCGCGCTGAACCGGCTCCAGCGGGACGTGCTGTCCCATCCGGGCGTACGCACGGTGTTCCTCTTCGAGGGCGTGAACGACATCAAGGCCCACACCGGAGTGACGGCCCAGGACCTGATCGCGGGCTACCGGGAGATCGTCCGCCGGGTGCACGCGGCCGGCAAGTGCGTCGTCGGCGCCACCGTGGGCCCCTTCGAGGGCTGGTCGGAGTGGGACCCGGCCGCCGAGTCCGTCCGTCAGGAGGTCAACGCGTTCCTGCGCACCGGCGGGGAGTTCGACGCCGTCGCCGATTTCGACCGCATCCTGCGCAGCCCCTACAACCCGCAGCGGATCCTGCCCTTCTTCGACGGCGGCGACCATCTGCACCCCAACGACAAGGGGATGCAGGCGATGGCCGACGCGGTGGACCTCACGGCACTCGACTGCGCTTGATACCCCGCCCGGTCGGTGCACACCCGCATAGCGCGCACGCGGGCGACGCACGCCCGGGCGGCGGACGTCCAGGCTGAGGGGGCGGCGAAAGCGGGGCATGGTGGAGTCATGATCGTGCTCGCCGTGGTCTTCGCCGTCCTGGGCGCCGCCAGCAACGCGGTGGGCACGGCCTTCCAGCGCAAGGCCGCCGCCACGGTGGCGCGGGGCGGCGGAGTGCGGCTGCTGCTCGCCCTCGCACGGCGGCCCGCCTGGGCGATCGGCATCGCGGGCGTCATGGGCGCCGCGGTGTTCCAGGCCCTGGCCCTGATCAACGGACCCATGGCCCTGGTCCAGCCCGTCTTCATCCTCGAACTTCCGTTCGCCCTGCTGGTGGCGGTGCCCCTGCTGCACCGCCGGCTGTCGGCGGACGCCTGGTGGGCCGTCGGGGCCGTGGTGGCCGGACTCGCTCTGCTCCTGGCCGCGGCGGCCCCCTCCGGCGACCGGCACCAGGCCGCCATGGACCGATGGATCCCGGTCCTGGCCATCGTCGTGGCGGCGATGGCCGGCGCGGTCCTCCTGGCCCGCTCCGCGTCCTCGCCGCTGTTCCGGGCGGCCGTGCTGGCGTCGGCCGCGGCGATGGGCAACGCCCTGACGGCGGCACTCCTGAAGTCGGCGACGGACCGCCTGGCCGACGACGGCCTGCCCGCCTTCCTCACCACCTGGCAGACCTACGGCTTCGCGATCACCGGAGTGGCGGCCCTCCTGCTGCTGGAGAACGCGCTGCAGGCCGGCCCCCTGGCCGCCTCCCAGCCCGCGCTGACCATCGGCGACGCGGCGGTGAGCCTCCTGCTCGGCGTCGTGCTCTTCGACGAGCGGGTCCGCACGGGCTGGTGGCTGCTGCCCGAGGCGATCGGCGTCCTCCTCATCCTCTGGGGCGTACTACGGCTGACCCGCGTGGTGCCGAACCTCGCCGACGTCGTCCACTGAAGCCGGACGGTCAGCGGCCGCCGCGCCCATGGGTGAGGCGGTCGAGCACCGCACCCGCCATGGCTTCCTCGCCCTTGGCGTTGGGGTGCGCGGGAGCGGCCGGCGAGGTGGGCTGCAACGGCTCGATCCAGCGCACCGCCGGCGACTTGCACATGTCGTGGCCGATGGTCGGACCGTAGGTGTCGACGTACTCCGCGTGGTTCCAGCGTGCCACCAGCCGCAGCATCAGGTTGAGACGCTTCTCGGTGTCCCGGAGGTAGGGGAAGTCCCCCGTCGCGAACGGCACCGACGGCGCACAGCCGCTGCCGTCGTCGGGCAGCAGGTCCGGATAGCCGACGAGGAGCACCCGGGCGCGCGGGGCCCGGTCGTGCACGGCCTCCAGCACCCGCGCGATCTTGGGCGCGGTCCTGGCGATCGTGACGCTGAGCTCGTCGACGCCCGAGGCGCCGTAGTGGCGCCGGCACGGATCGCCGGCCGGGTCCGTCGCGGCCAGCTTCGCGCAGGTGCCGATGATGGTGCCGAAGCCGACGTCGTTGCCGCCGATCTGCACGGTGACGATGTCGCTGTTGCGGCCCACCGCGTCGAGCTGCGGGCCGTTGGTGCCCTGCGGTTTCCACATCTGCTCGGTCGTCGCCCCGGCGCAACTGACGTCCTTGAACTGGCTCACCCGTGTCCGCGCGGCCACGATCGACGGGTAGTTGTGGTCGGAGCGCGCACAGTCGGCGTCGACCTGGGTGGGGATGAAGGGGCCGGAGGTGTAGGAGTCGCCGAGCGCCACGTACCGGCCGGCGTGGCCCCCGCCGTGCGCCGCGGCGGGCACCGTGGAGGCGGCGACCAGCGCGCAACCCCCCAACGCCGCCAGGAGGGTGACGCCCTTTCGACGGCGGTCCATCCGGCTCGCCGTGCCCACGTTGCCCCGCATCGCGTTCCTCCCCCTTGAACCGAC
The DNA here is from genome assembly GCF_053594615.1 of Streptomyces sp. NPDC001858. Taxonomy (NCBI): domain Bacteria; kingdom Bacillati; phylum Actinomycetota; class Actinomycetes; order Kitasatosporales; family Streptomycetaceae; genus Streptomyces; species Streptomyces sp. NPDC001858. Next base: position 112,332 of record NZ_JBSFEV010000019.1, on the reverse strand, counting down.
GCCTGACCGACGACGCCGTCACATACGGCCGTTGTACCGTTCGAGGGGCCTGTATACCGCCGGGTAGGTCGCCGGGGCCAGAGCCGGGAGCGTACCGGTTCGCCGAGGGCTCGAAACCGGCGGCGACTCGGCCGATTCACGGAGTGGAGCCGAGATGCCCGACGGATGGCAGTGGGACCGCACCCTGTTCCGGGGCAGCGCGGCCTACTACGAGCGCGGCCGGCTCCCCTACGCCCCGCGCTTCGCCGAGACCCTGGCGACGGCCCTCGGACTGGACGGCCGGGGCAGACTCCTCGACGTCGGCTGCGGCCCGGGCATCGTGCTGCTCCCGATGGCGCGGTTCGTCGCCGAGGCGGTCGGCGTCGACCCGGACGAGGACATGCTCGCCGCGGCCGGGCGAGCGGCCGCACGGCGCGGGGTGACCAACGCCCGGTGGGTGGCCGCCCGCGCCGAGGACCTGCCGACCGGGCTGGGCGAGTTCGATGCCGTGGTGTTCGCCCAGTCCTTCCACTGGACGGACCGCGATCGCGTCGCCGCCACCGTGCTGGAGATGCTCGCGCCGGGCGGCGCGTTCGTCCACATCAGCGACCTGAAGGACCCGCCCGCCGACCCGCGTCCGCTGCCCGCGCCCGAACCCCCGTACGACCGGATCCGCGTTCTGGTGCGCGCCTACCTCGGGCCGGTGCGCCGAGCGGGGCAGGGCACTCTCGCGCACGGCACGCCGGACCGGGAGGACCTCGTCATCGCCCGGGCGGGCTTCGGGCCCGTCGAGCGGCACGTGGTGCCTGCCGGGGAGGTCGTGGAGCGCACCGCGGACGACATCGTCGCGTGGACGTTCTCCCGATCCGACTCCGCGCCGCACCTGTTCGGCGACAGGCTCGCTGACTTCGAGCGCGAGCTGCGCGCACTGCTGCGCAAGGCGGCCGCCCCCGGGAGCGGCTTCGCGGAGCGACTCCCGGCGACGGAGATCAGGATCTGGCGCAAACCACAGAACCGAGCCTGACGAAACCTGGCCGCAGAGCATCACCACCGACGGGCTCGTCCACCGCAAGCAGGCGCGAGGGGTGTCGTCGGCTTCAGGACGTAGTGTCCTGCTGCCGCAGTGCCTGGCGGACCGACCACACCACGGCCACGAGGGGCACGGCCACGACCGCTCCGATCACGCCGGCCGCGACCGCTCCGCCGGTGACCGACAGGGCGACCACCACCGGATGCAGCCGGACGGCCCAGCTCATCACGATCGGGTGCAGCAGATGGCCCTCGATCTGACCGATGATCACGATCAGCGCCACGACCACCGCGGCGGTGAGCGCCCCCTTCGACGCGAGCGCGACGACGGCCGCGACGGAGAGCGCGATGGGCGAGCCGATCAGCGGGATGAACGCGGCGGTGAATTCCAGCAGCGCCAGCGGCACGGCGAGCGGGACGCCCAGCAGGGACAGCGCGATGCCGACGAGGATCGCGTTGGTGGCGGCGACCAGCAGGATGCCGTGGGTGTAGCCGGTGAAGGTCCGCCAGGCGGTCCGGCCCGCGAGCGCCACCCGGTCCTGGGCCGGCGGCGGCAGCTGGTCGCAGAACCAGCGCCACTGCCGGTCGCCGGAGTGGGTGAAGAAGACCGAGCAGAACAGGGCGAGGGCGAGGACGGTCAGCACTTCGAGCAGTCTGCCGGCGCCGCTCAGCGCGGTGCTGATGACGGTGGAGCGGTGGCTGGAGAGCAGCCGGCCGATACGGGACTGGATGTCGTCCAGCGCGCCCGGCTCCAGCCGGAAGGGCGGCTCCTCCAGCCGGTGCTCGATCCGGTCGAACCCCGAGACGAACTCCCGCTCGAGCCCGGTCCGCTGTCCGGCGACGGTCTCGCCCACCAGGGCCAGACCGCCGAGGACGACGACGATCCCCCCGACGAGCGCCACCGCGACCGCGAGCGGCCGCGGCAGGACCCGCGAGAGCAGGTCGGCCAGGGGCTTCAGCACGGCCGTGACGACGAGACCGAGAAACACCGCGACGGCGATGCGATGGAACTGTCCCAGCACGGAGAACGCGGCCTGGACGACGACGCCGACCACCAGGATGCGCCAGGCGTATGCGGCGGCGCCGCGCAGCGTGCGCGGCACGCCGGTCTGCGTACGGCCGAACTGCGTACGGCCGGTCGGCGCGCCGCCGGTCCGTCCGGGCGGCGACGCGGGCGGGTCGGAGTGGGGGGACATGCCCCTCTTCGTTCCACCCGCGGCCCGGCGGCCCACGCGGACGGCCCCGGATTCCCCCGAAGGCCTGGCGGACGCCCGGACCGGGTCCGGCTCCTCAGACGAGCTGGTAGCCGCGCAGGTTGGTGAGCAGCAGATAGCAGTCCTGAAGGGACCCGGAGGTGTCGCCGAGCGAGCGGTAGATGCCCCACTTCGGGCGCACCCGGTCGGCGAGGAAGGTGTCGACGCCGGTCTTCGAGGCGTCGACGACGGTGGTCGAGCCGCTCTTGAGGATCCAGCGCACCGAGCCGGCCGTGCCGTTGCCGACCTTGATCTGGAAGTCGACGTCGGTCCATTTGTCGTGCAGCGGAGCGAGGTCGGTGCGGCCCACCAGGATGTCCTGCTCGAACAGCTTGAGCTCGATGGTCTGCACCCCGTTCACCCGGCGCAGCGACTGCACGACGATCGGCGAGGTGCCGGTGCCCGGCTGCTTCATCTGCATGATGTGCGTGAAGGTGGTGGTCGCCTTGAGGGAGCTGGGGATGTACATCGAGTAGGTGACCCGCCAGGTCTGCCCCGAGGTCCACTTGAGGTAGTCGCTGCCGCTGCCGTTGCGCAGTCCGGTGACCTCCTGGCGCTGCCGGTCGGTGGAGGTGTCCCGGTCGCCCATGTGCATGTTGAAACGCCAGTTGTTGCCGGTCGCGAAGATGTGCGGCTGACCCGATGTGTGGGAGTCGGCGCGGTCGTCCTCGATGCTCTCGAAGGCGCCGAGGCCGACGCTGCTCGCCGACGGCGCCCACTTCTGCTGCCAGGAGGCGGCGTACGCGGTGCCGGGCAGGCCGCCGACCGCGGCCGCCGCCGTGCCGCCGAGCGCCGCGCCGAGCAGGGTCCTGCGGGACGCGTTGCGGGCTGTGCTCATGAGGGACTCACCTCGTTCTCGGTCATATACATGAACATGGTTCATGCATCAGATTGAGGGGCGTGGAACAGAGTCCCGGCCGGACCGAGCACGGTCAATGGTCCGGACCGATGCGGCCGGATCGCTTTCCGGCCAATCTCCGCGGCGCCGGACGCTTCGCCCGCGCAACCCTCCCGGCTCAGACGGCGGGCAGTCCCCAGCGGGGCGCCTCCTCGGCTGCGGGCACGGGTGCGACGGTCGGGTCGGGGCGGTCGCCCCTGGCGGTGATCAGTGCCGACTCGCCCTTGCGCAGGGGGATTTGAATGGCGCCGTCGCCGGCCTCGGAGTACCGCAGGAGGCGGCCCCGGCGGTCCCGGACGTCGATCGGTCCCGGGATCCCGTGCCGTACGACGCAGTCGGCGCCCGCCTCGCTGACCAGCCGCACCCAGCGAGTGGCGCCGCCCTCGCGGCGCGCGCTGAGCAGGAACGCGCCCTGGGTGCGGAAGTCGTGCACCGCGAGGTCCGCCCAGGCGGCGGGCAGCGCGGGGAACACCCTGATGACCCCGCCCCAGGACTGGCAGACCATGTCGTGCAGGGATTGCGCCGCCGACAGGGGCGTCTCGATGACCGGGCCCGACTCCTGGTACATGGTGTTGGGCTTGATGAAGCGGGTCATGAGCTCGCCGAGATACCGCAGCGCGTCCTCCCCCTTGCCGAGCAGTGCGGAGATCGAGGCGGCGCCGGTGAACGTGTAGCCCTGGAGGGCCCCCTCGAAGCCCACCCAGTGCGCCAACGACCGCTCGATCAGGGCGCGTTCGTCGGGCGTGCGGCCGGTCACCTCGTACAGCGGGTAGACGGCGAGCAGATGCGAGTAGTGGCGGTGGGACTTCGCGAAGGGGAGGTCCGCCCCGATCCTGAAACCGTTGGCGTCCGTCGGATACGCCGCCCGCTTCGCCAGCACCTCGCGCCAGCGGGGAGCCAACGGGTCCTGCACGCCCAGGAGTTCGGCGGATTCGAGGAGGGTGCGGCAGCCCCAGGTCAGGAGCATCAGGTCGTAGTTGCAGTCGCGGGAGTTGCCGCCGTACTCGGGCGAGAAGGTGGCGGGCAGATGCAGTCTGCCGTCCGGTCCGGGCTCCAGGAAGTGCAGGTAGTAGTTGATCGCCCCGCGGAGGAGCGGGAACAGGACCTCCCGGAGGATCGACCTGTCCATCGTGTGGCGGTAGCTGAGCCAGACATTGTGCAACGCCCAGGTCAGATTGCCGACTTCGGGCGTCGGCGGGTCCTGGCCGGGGATCCCGACGCCGTACCCCATCAGGGTGCTGGCCGCGCCGTTGACCAGCTGGGGGTCGGTGGTACGCGGGATGCCGAGCGAGTCGGTGCGGTACGGCGTCGGCACCTCGGCCGCGAGGCTGTCCCGGAACTCGCTCAACGCCCGGGTGATCGCGTCGAGTTCGAGATGGTTGGAGCCGTGGATGAGCCAGTACTCCAGTTGGGCGTTGAGGTTCCACCAGGTGTTGGGCCAGGGCGTGGGCTCCAGCCAGGGGCCGCTCGTCGCCATCACCGGAGCGTCGCGGCGGGCGGCGGAGGCGGTCTTGTAGAGCTGGATCCAGTAGAAGCGCTGGAGTCGCGCGTCCGGGACGGACAGGAAGCTCTTGCGGTAGTACGCGTGCCACCAGACGCGATGGCCCGCGGCCAGCGCGGAGTAGGGCAGTACGGCCGCGGCTCGGACCGCCTTCAGGGCCCGGTCCAGGGCGGTGCTGCGCGGGAACGAGTGCGCGACGTGCACATACAGCGTCCGCGCCCGGCCCCGGGTCCGTTCCCGCCACGCGGTGACATGCTGTCCGCCCGCCAGCAGCGGCTGCACGGCGGCCGTCACCCCGCCGTGGTCTGCGACCTGTGCCGGCGGGTTGCCGCGGTAGCCGTCCGGCAGCGGCTTGAACGCGGCTCGCGGGCTGATCGCGTCCGCCGGATGGAACACCCAGCGGAAACCGCGCTCGCCCGCGCTCGGCGTCACTTCCACGGCGAGCAGCGATCGGTCGTTGTGCACCAGGGCGCGCAGCGACAGCGTGCCCTTGTCGGTGGTGAGCGTGCCGGTCAACTCGGCGTCGTGCAGCGACAGTCGCCAGTCCAGGCCGGTGATCGCGCCCACCGGCTCCAGGGTGAAGTGGCCGATCGGCAGCCGGGCCAGGCCGAAGAGGGAGCCGAACTCGGGGCGGTGGTCCTGCACTTCGGAGTGCTGGACGTTGAAGCGCACGGCCGTCGGCGCGGCGCCCGGCTCCGTGCTCGGCTCCGCGTAGATTCCGGAGCCGAGCAGGCCGTTGCCGAGGAACGGGCCCTCGTACCAGGTCGTCGGCATCTGCTGCCAGACGAGGTCGGCGTCGTCGAGGACGACCCGCCACGGGTCCTCGCGGGTCGTGGCCGCCTCCGCGCGGTCGGCCGCGCCCGCCTGGCCGGCCGACGGGCCGGTGGCCAACAGCGCGCCGCCCAGGGCGGATCCGGTGGCGAGGACGGTACGTCTGGACGGGTCGGGCACGGTGCCTCCAGGCGGGCTCAATGATTCATCGGAGCTATCCCGCGTTGCAACATAGGGAAGAGGGTGATGTACGTCAATGCACGGTGAGAGATCCGATCTATCGGGCTGGTCAGGGTCATCGGAATGATTCGAGTGATTCGAGTGATCGAAGGGTCCGGGTGTCCAACGGCCGGGCGTGGGCGCGCAGTCGGGCCAGGGCCGCCCGCCACGGCCCGGCGCGGCCCTGGACTTCACCGCGGAGAAGACCCGGGAGAAGCACGGCTGCAGGAAACGCTTCCGGCGGTTGGTCTCCGGCATGCCCACCGCCAAGCTCCGCGCCCGGCTGGTCTCGATGGCCGACCGGACCGGTATCGCGGTCATCGCGGTCGACCCGGCCTGCACCAGCCGGTGGGGTGCCCAGCACTGGCAGAAACCCCTCACCACAACGACTCGTCAGACCACGCGCCATGATGCTGCCGCTGTGGCGATCGGAAGGCGCGCCCAGGGACACCCGATCCGGCGACGGGTAACCAGAACGCCCAACACCGTCCGGGGCGTTCGGCCGAGCATGAGACCTGGCAACAGGACTCACTTCCGCTCAGTCTCCAGAAGCGGTTGGCGTAGTCCCGCGACGAGGAACGCGACCAGTCGGCGTGCGTCGTAGCGGGAGTCGCTGTCGGCGCCGATGCAGAGGTTTCCGATGCCGCGCATCAGTTGGTAGGCGTCGAGGTCGGCGCGGATCTCGCCCGAAGCGGCGGCGGCGTCGAGGAGTTGGGCGCACACCGGCAGGAGCCGGTCGAGGAAGTAGGTGTGCAGCGCCTCGAAGCCGGCGTTGTCCGTCTGCATCGCGGCGGCCAGTCCGTGCTTGGTGACCAGGAAGTCGACGAAGAGGTCGACCCACTTGCCGAGCGCCGCGTGCGGGGTCGGGCCGGCCGCGAGCAGGGCCGGTCCGGCCTCCGCGCAGGCCTCGACCTGGTGACGGTAGACGGCGATGACGAGATCCGCGCGGGTGGGGAAGTGGCGGTAGATCGTGCCCATCCCGACGCCGGCCTCGGCCGCGATGTCGCGCACCGGCGCCTCCACGCCCGAGGTGACGAACACCGCGGCGGCCGCGTCCAGCAGGGTCTGCTGATTGCGCCGGGCGTCCTTGCGCTTGGACCCGGCCGCGCTTCCCGCGTTCTGGCCGCTGTCGTCCACCGCGTTTCTCCTTCTTCCATGACGGCTGCCGAAACCCGAAACTGCTGCCGGCCTTGCGAAGCGGAACAGTGTTCCGTATCGTAAGCGGAGCAAGGTTCCGTTTTGCTCATGATGGCAGACCGCGGGACCGGCGGCCAGGCCGCCCTGCCTCCTGCCCTCTGCCCACGGAACCAAGACCCGAAGAAGCCCGGGAAACCCGGGAAGCCCGACAAACCCAACGGAAGGCACCTCCATGTCCGGCGCCGACACTCCGACCACCCTGACCACCCCGCCTGCCGCGCCCGCCGTGCTCGCCCCGAGCGTGCCGACGACCGTGATCTCGGCGAAGCCCCTCGTCCTGTCCGCCCCGGGCCGCGGCGAGGACCTGCAGGTCCGCGTTTCCGCCCCCGCCACCGGCTCCGACCTGCCCGTCATCGTCTTCTCGCACGGCTTCGGCTGGTCGATGAACGGCTACGCCCCGCTGGCGGACCACTGGGCCGCGCACGGCTTCGTGGTCGTCCAGCCCACCCACCTCGACTCCCGGACGCTCGGCATCCCCGCCGAGGATCCGCGTACGCCGCGGATCTGGCGCATCCGGGTGGAGGACCTCACGCGCGTGCTGGACGGACTCGATGTGCTGGAAGCCGCCGTGCCGGGCCTCGGCGGGCGGGTCGACCGCGAGCGCATCGCGGTGGCCGGCCACTCCTGGGGAGCCCAGACGGCGAGCACACTGCTCGGCGCGCGTGTCCTCGACACCGCCGGAGTGCCCGGCGAGGACATGTCCGACGCTCGCGTCAAGGCGGGCGTGCTGCTCGCCCTGACCGGTCTGGGCGACACCCTCACCCCGTTCGCCGCCGAGCATCTCCCCTTCCTGAAGCCGTCCTTCGAGGGCATGACCGCGCCGGCCCTCATCGTGGCCGGGGACGGTGACCGGTCCCACCTGTCCACGCGCGGCCCGGACTGGTTCACCGACCCCTACACCTGTAGCCCGGGCCCCAAGGGTCTGCTCACCCTGTTCGGCGCGGAGCACTCGCTCGGCGGCATCCCCGGCTACGAGGTCGCCGAGACGACCGACGAGAGTCCCGCGCGCGTCGCCCTGATCCAGCAGCTCAGCACCGCTTTCCTGCGCAGTGCCCTGTACCCCGGCGACGCCGCTTGGAAGACGGCCGCGGCCGCCCTGGACGACGACCCGAAACCGCTGGGGAAGCTGGAGGGCAAGTGACGACGCCGCCCGACGGCCCACTCGGTCTCGGTCTCGGTCTCAGCCCTGTGCCGCGGTGATGTTGACCATCCAGGCGATGCCGAAGCGGTCCGTGCACATGCCGAACACATCGCCCCACATCTGCTTGTCCAGCGGCACCGTCACCGTGCCGTCGGCGGACAGCTTGGCCCAGTAGCCGCGCAGCTCGGCGTCGTCGTCCCCGCTCAGGCTGACGGAGAAGTTGCTGCCGACGGTGAAGTCCATGCCGGGCGGGGTGTCCGCGGCCATCAGGGTGAAGCCGCTCGGGGTCTCCAGCATGCCGTGCATGATCTTGTCCGCGCCGGCCGAGCCCGCGGCGTCGGCCTGGCCGAAGTCGCCGTAGGTGTTCAGCGACAGGGTGCCGCCGAAGACCTCCTTGTAGAGCTCCAGCGCCTGCCGGGCCTCGCCGGCGAAGGTGATGTAGGGGTTGAGTCGCGAAGCCATGGAATCCTCCTGAAAGCGGCAGCGGGTCGGTCCTGCGGACCTTAGCCGGGGGCACTGACAACGGCCCCGGGACGGTTCCGGCCGCGTCGGCTCCGTCCCCCATATGACCGACGCGAGGCGTCGAACTCATCGGTGGTCACGGACGTTGTACCTTCGTCGACGGAAACGAGGGTGGGCTCCGGGGCCTGCCCGCACGGAAGGGGATGGTGGAGATAGCCACGCAGGTCGGCGCCGCCGCGCAGCCCCGCGCGCCGTTGAGCAGGCAGCGGGTGCTGAGCGCCGCCGTCGCCCTGGCCGACGAAGGCGGAGTCGACGCGCTCAGCATGCGCAGGATCGCGCAGGCGCTCGGTGTCGTGCCCATGGCGCTGTACAAGCATGTGGCGAACAAGAACGAGCTGCTGGACGGCATGATCGACGTCCTCGTCGGCGAGATCGACCCGCCGGTCGGCGACGCCGACTGGAAGACCGCCGTCCGACTGCGGGTGCTGTCGGCCCGCCGCATGCTGCTGCGCCACCCGTGGGCGTCCGAGGTGATCGAGTCGCGGATGAAGACGCGGGCCGCCCCGACGCCCGCGCTCCTCGCGTATCTGGACTCGATGATCGGGATCTTCCGGGCCGGGGGGTTCTCGATCGACCTGGTCCATCACGCCATGCACGTCATGGGGAGCCGACTGCTCGGCTTCTCGCAGGAGTTGTTCGAGGACAGCTCCGACCGCGCGCCGGATCCGGACGCGCTGCCGCCCGAGGAGATGGCCGCGCGCTATCCCCACATCACCGAACTGGCCATGGCGGTCGCACATGACGAGGAGTCCGTGGTCGGCTCGGGCTGCGACGACCAGTTCGAGTTCGAGTTCGCGCTGGACCTGACCCTGGACGGCCTGGAACGGCTCCGCCGCGCGACCTGATCCGACCTGATCCGACCTGATCCACCGGTCCGTCCTCTTTTCTCTTCGGCCCTTGACGGGTGTACGGCGTACACCTACCGTGCGATGGAGGGTGTACGCCGTACACCTTCGGTCGTGATCACGAGGTGACGGGGAGACGAGAACTGATGAAGGCGATCGTTCAGGAGCGGTTCGGTCCGCCGGACACACTGCGGCTCGCGGAGACCGACCGGCCGCAGGCCGGGGCCGGCCAGGTGCTGGTCCGGGTGCATGCCGCCGCCCTCAACCCCTACGACTGGCACATGCTGCGCGGTGACCCGTATGCCGCGCGGCTGATGGGAGGAATGGGGCTGGCCCGGCCGAAATGCCGGGTGGCCGGGATCGACGCGGCCGGGCGGGTGGAGGCGGTCGGCGCCGATGTGCGCGGGCTCGAGCCCGGCGACGAGGTGCTGGGCTTCTGCCCGGGCTCGTTCGCCGAGTACGCGCTCACCAGCGCGGACCTGCTGGTGCGCAAGCCCGCCGGGCTGACCTTCGAGCAGGCCGCGGCCGTGCCGATGGGGGCGGTGACCGCCCTGCGCGGCATCCGGACCGTGGGGCGGACGGAGGCCGGGCAGCGGGTGCTGGTCAACGGGGCCGCCGGTGGCGTCGGCACGTTCGCCGTGCAGATCGCCGTGGCCCTCGGCGCGGAGGTCACGGGGGTGTGCAGCGCTCGCAACGCCGACCTGGTCGCCGCACTGGGCGCGGCGCACGTCGTCGACTACGCCCAGGAGGACTTCACCGACGGCCGCGTGCGCTATGACGTGATCCTGGACAACGTCGGTAACCGCCCGCTGGGCCGGCTGCGCCGGGCGCTCACCCCGAACGGGACCCTGGTGGCCAACGGCGGCGGCTCGCCCGGCCATGTCTTCGGAGCGGTGGGCTCCATGCTGCGGCTGGTCGCGGCCGACGCGTTCGCCCGGCAGCGGCTCCGCCCTATCCTTCCGTCGGCCCCGGCCGGGCCCACCCACGAGGACCTGCTCGCCGTCACCGCGCTCATCGAGGCCGGCACGCTCGCCCCCGTGGTCGACCGGACCTACCCCCTGGCCGACACCGCCGAAGGCGTCCGCCATGTGGAGCGGGGCCACGCCCGCGGCAAGGCCGTCATCACGGTGGCGTGAGGGTGAGCGCTCCGCTGGGAGCGCCGCGATGCGCGATCGTTCGGCTGCGGCCCCGTCGTGGCCGGTCGCGCCCGCGCGGCGGAGCCGCGAATGTCAGAGCCCCGCGCCCCTTCAGCACCCGCTCAGGGCGTCGCTCTCCGCGCGGGGGGCGGTGCCACGTACACGCGCCAGCCTGCCACCTCGTGCCAGGGCCAGGCGCGGGCGTACGCGGGTGGGCCGACGTCCCCCTTGGCCAGTACGGCGACCGGGGTGTGGCGCGCGGTGCGCAGCAGGGTCGCCGCCGTGGTGTTGGCGTTGTGGCCGACGGTCGCCACGGAGGAGCAGCCCGTGTAGAAGGCGATCGGGACGTTGAAGTGCCCGGTGAGCAGACAGGGCGGTCGGACGCCGAGCCGGTGCAGGCCCGCGGCGAGATGGGTCCAGTTGTCGTGGGCGGCCGTGGTCCGCCGCACCGTGCGGTCCAGCACGGCGAACTGCACCGCGAGGTGCCCGGCCAGCGCGACGGTCACGCAGATCACCGCCACCGTCCGCGGGACCCGGCCCGGCGTGGTGACCAGGCGCACGAGCAGGTCGGCGATCGGCACGGCGAGCAGCGCGTAGGCAGGCATCAGGAAGCGGGGCGCGGCGTATCCGATGAGGAAGAGGTAGGGGAAGGCCGCCGTCGCGGCGCAGGCCAGCGGCACCAGCGTGGCCGCCGTGCGGCGGGCCCGGACGGCGACCACGAGGGCGAGGGCGGCGAGCAGCGGGAGCGTGTACCACCAGAGCGTCACCGCCGCGTGGGGCAGCTCGCCCGTGCACGGGCGGCACAGGGTACGTCCGCCCATGCTGCGCAGTTGGTCCGCGACGGCGATGTTCCAGCCCAGGCCGCCCTGGATGCGGGAGCCGTCCGACAGCCGCTGCGCCAGGCCGCCGTAGGAGAGGTACGCCTCGACGACCCACTGGGCGGCCCCGGCGACCAGTCCGCCGGCCAGCGCCAGCAGCAGCGCGAGCCGGCGCCACTTCGGTACGCACACGAGCAGGACGAACAGCGGCAGGGTCGCCCAGAGCGCGTCCGTGGGGCGCATCCAGGCCATCACGGCGGCGCTCACGCCCACGCCCCACAGGGCCGTGCGGTCGTGGCGGTCGGCCTGGGCGCGCAGGAAGCACCCGGTGCCGGCCAGGGCGGCGACGGCGACCCAGTAGTTGGGCATCGCCTGCGGCCCGTAGAACAGCGTCACCCACAAGGTGGCGAACAGGCCGCCCGCGGTCGCGAGCACGCGGATCGGGAAGACGCCGCGCCAGGCGTGCAGTCCCAGGAAGAGCGTCAGGCCGGACAGGGCCGCCAGATAGACCCGCAGCAGTTCGGTGGACGACGACCACGCGGCGATCGGCGCCACCAGCAGCGGGACGCCACGGGCGCGCGGGGCGCTGAAGAACGCGGCCGGTACGTGCGGGCTGACCTGGCTGACGTAGACCGTCTCGTCCCAGCCGAGGCCCATCCCCGGCCGGACGAGGAGGAGTTGGGCCAGGGTGAAGGCGCCCGCGACGAGGGCGAGCCACGCGGTGCCGCGAACCGGCCGGCGTGCGCCGTCGGCCGGCTGCGCCGCTCGCCCGCGGGTGCTGCCGACCAGCGTGGTCTGGGAGTTGTCGCTCATCGCTCACCCCTTCCGCCCCTACCGCCCGCAGGGTCCGTTGCGCCCCACGGGACGCGGGACTGCGCCAAGGGCCGGTCCGGCAGCCCCTACAGCCGCAACGTTTCATCCACGGTCGGCACGGGCGCGCGGGGCGCCGCCGAACGGCGTAACGCACCTCCGCGCGGGAGCCCGCCGATCGGTCAGCCGCCGATCGGTCGGCCGCCGAGGTGGAAGACGTCGAAGCGGTAGGCCTCGATGTCACGGCGGCGGACCGACGTCATGGCAGGCGTCCAGGAAGTTAGGTCAGCCTTGCCATGACTTTCCGGCTGCCCGTGCGGGACGCGTTGCGCAACCCGGCCGCAGCCGAGCGCTGTCACAGATGTGCGAGTGGCTGTGTCATTGGTTGCGTGATGGGATCGACTCGTCCTGTACGCGCGCCGGCCTCACGGCGCGTCGACCCCGGTGGAGGAAGGTTGCCGTGAGCGATCGTCAGCACCCGGCCGGGCCGGAGGACGGTTCCGTACCGCTGCCGGAGTCGGCCGGCGAGCCGAGCGCACGGGACGTCGTCCGCCTCGCGGTGGTGGTCGGCGCCCTCGGCGTCGTGTTCGGCGACATCGGGACCAGCCCGCTCTACACCCTGCAGACCGTGTTCAACCCGGACGACCCGCACCCCGTCCCGGTCAGCACGGCGAACGTGTACGGGGTCGTGTCCCTCGTGTTCTGGTCGGTGATGATCATCGTCATGGTCACCTACGTCCTGTTGGCGATGCGCGCCGACAACGACGGCGAGGGCGGCATCATGGCGCTGATCACGCTGCTGCGGAGGCAGAGCGCGGAGCGCGGACGACGGGCCGCCGCCTTCCTCGCGGCGCTGGGCATCTTCGGCGCCTCGCTGTTCTTCGGCGACAGCATGATCACCCCAGCCATCTCGGTGCTGTCCGCGGTCGAGGGGCTCAAGGTTGTCGAGCCGTCCATGGAGGACATGGTCGTCCCGATCACCGTGGTGATCATCGTGGCGCTGTTCCTGGTGCAGCGCAGAGGGACCGCGGCCGTCGGCAAGGTGTTCGGACCGGTGATGATCCTCTGGTTCGTCTGCATCGGCGCCTGCGGCGTGGACGGCATCGTCGACCACCCGGAGATCCTCAAGGCGCTCTCGCCGACCTACGCACTGGGCTTCCTGACCGGCCACTTCGGCACCGCGTTCTTCTCCCTGGCCGCGGTCGTGCTCGCGGTCACCGGCGCCGAGGCGCTGTACGCCGACATGGGGCACTTCGGGCGCCGGTCGATCACCCGCGCCTGGCTGCTCCTCGTCTTCCCCGCGTGCATGCTCAGCTATCTGGGCCAGGGCGCCCTGATCCTGGGCGACCCGTCCCACGTCAGCAGCCCGTTCTTCCTGCTCGTGCCCGACTGGGGACGATGGCCCATGGTCGTGCTGGCCACGGCCGCGACGGTGATCGCCTCCCAGGCGGTGATCACCGGGGCCTACTCGGTCGCCTCCCAGGCGGCCCGGCTCGGCTACCTGCCCAGGCTGCGGATCGACCACACCTCCGAGTCCACCATCGGCCAGATCTACGTACCGTGGATCAACTGGCTGCTGATGGTCTCGGTCCTCACCCTCGTCTTCGCCTTCCGCACCTCCGCGGCGCTGGCCTACGCGTTCGGCATGGCCGTGACCGGGACCATCACGATCACCACGCTTCTGTTCTTCTACGTCGCCCGGGTCAAGTGGGAGACCCCGCGATGGCTGCTCGCGAGCGGCCTGAGCGCGCTGCTGTTCGTGGACCTGCTCTTCGTCGCGGCCAACATGACCAAGCTCGTCCACGGCGCCTGGCTGCCGCTGCTGATCGGCGTCACCGCGTTCACCGTCATGACCACCTGGCAACGCGGCCGCGCGATCGTCACCGAGGAGCGGGTACGGCACGAAGGCCCGCTGCCCGAGTTCATCGACCGACTGCGCACCGGGGAGGCGCAGGCGTCCCGGGTGCCCGGCACGGCCGTCTTCCTCAACCGCGGCCGGCAGACGGCGCCGCTGGCCATGCGGGCCAACGTCGAGCACAACCATGTGCGACACGAGCAGGTCGTGATCCTCTCCCTGGAGACCGAGCCCGTGCCCAGGGTGCCGGCCGACCGCCGGATGAGCGTGGACCCCCTCGGCTACGGCGACGACGGGATCATCTACGTCACCGCCCGGTACGGCTACCTGGAGACACCGGACGTCCCCGCCGCACTGGCGACGCTCGACCCGGACCTGACCGAGGGGCGGCTGGACCTGGACCAGGCGTCCTACTTCCTGTCGAAGATCAAGCTCCGGCGCGGAACGGCGCCGACCATGGCGTCCTGGCGGAAGCGGCTGTTCATCGCCACCTCCTACATCACCGCGGACGCCGCCGAGCACTTCGGCCTGCCCCGCGACCGAACGGTCATCATGGGAGCGCACATCGACGTGTGACCGGTCGGACCCTTCTCGGAGCGTGATGAGCACAAGCTGGCGGCGCCGGGCCGCCACCCGTCCCGCAGCCGTGGAGGCCGCGGCGACCGCCCTGCTGTTCGCCGCCACGGTCGCCGGCGTGCTCGTCACCCGGGCGGTGATGCAGGAGCCGCCCCTGTGGCCGGCCCTCGCGCTGTCCGTCCTGGCCTGTGCCGTGCTCGGCCGGCGGAACAGCCGTCCGCTGCCCGTCCTCGCCGTCACCTTGCTGTGCACCATGGGCCTGGGCGCCCTCGGCTACCTCCTGAGCCCGCTCGTGATGGGTCCGCTCCTGGTCGCGCAGTACGCCGCGAGCCTGCGCACCCCGCGCCGGACCGCCTGGAACAGCGCGGCCCTGGGCGCCGTCGGCATGGTCGCCACGGGACTGTTCCGCACCGACTTCCGCGACTCGCCGGTCGTGGCCATCGTCAACCCGGCCGCCTGGGTCCTGCTGTCCGCGGCCTTCGGCGCCTACGTCCGGGTGCGGCGCGAGTACGCCGTCTCCCGTGCCGAGCATGCCGAGCGCGAGCGGGAGGAGGAGGCGCGGCACCGGGTCGTCCAGGAACGCATGCGCATCGCGCGGGAACTGCACGATGTGGTCGCCCACCATCTGACCCTGGCCGACGCCCAGGCCGGCATCGCGGCCCACCTCGCCCGGACCGACCCCGACCAGGCGCTCCTGCTCATCGGCGCGCTCCCCGAGACGACGGCCGCGGCGCTGCGTGAACTCAAGGCGACCGTGGGGCTCCTGCGGCAGGACAGCGATCCGCCCGCGGACGATCTGGCGCCCGCGCCGGGACTGCGGCGGCTGCCCGAGCTGGTGGCCGCCTGCGCGGCGGCCGGCCTGACGGTGACCGTCTCCACCGAAGGGCGGGCGCGCCCGCTCACGCCCGTCCTCGACCTGACGGCCTATCGGATCGTCCAGGAAGCGCTGACCAACGTCAGCAAGCACGCCGCGACCCGCACCGCCCGGGTCCGGCTCGCCTACACGCCCCACTACCTGACCCTGACCGTCACCAACGACACCGCACCCGACCGCGGCGCGACCGCACCCGGCTCAGCGGCGCCCGGCTCAGCAGCACCTGGCTCCGGACCCGGCTTCGGCCTGCTCGGCATGCGCGAGCGCGCCGGCGCCGTCGGCGGCGCCTTCCACGCCGGACACCGCCCGCAGGGCGGCTACGAGGTCGCCTGCACCCTGCCGCTCACCGACCACGACGAAGGTTCCGCCAGATGACCATCCGCGTTCTGCTCGCCGACGACCAGGCCCTGCTCCGGGCCACCTTCCGCATCCTGATCGACTCGGTCGCGGACATGGACGTGGTCGCGGAGGCCGCCGACGGACAGGAGGCAATCGACCTCACCGGCGCCCACCGGCCCGACGTGGTCGTCATGGACATCCGGATGCCGAACGTCGACGGAGTGACGGCCACCGCCGCCATCTGCTCCCGCCCCGAACTGTCCGCGACCCGCGTGCTCGTCCTCACCACCTTCGAGGACGACGCCAACGTGGCCAGGGCCCTGCGCGCCGGCGCGAGCGGCTTCCTCGGCAAGGGCGTCAGCCCCGAGGTCCTCCTGTCGAGCATCCGCACCGTGGCGGCAGGCGACTCGCTCCTTTCCCCCACCGCCACCCGGGCCCTGATCGCCCGCTTCCTCGCCGCCCCGGACACCGACGGCTTCCGCGCCCTGCCCGACGCGGTCAAGGCCCTCACCGACCGCGAACGCGAGGTGACCGCGCTGGCCGCGTACGGCAGGTCCAACGCCGAGATCGCCGAGCGGCTCGTCCTGAGCCCCCTGACGGTCCGCAGCCACATCCAGCGGGCCATGACCAAACTCCACGCCCGCGACCGCGCCCAGCTCGTCGTCATCGCCTACCAGAGCGGGCTGGTGAAACCGCGCCCGGATCCGCACTCCTGACCACAGGTCACCGGCCCCAGATCGTCCGGTACGCCTCCCGGTAGCCCGACGGGTCCCAGGAGGTGGCCCCTCGGCTGTTCTCGGCCGTGGCGATGTGGACCGGGGCCACATACCCGCTGGCGGGCCGGCCGGAGAAGGCGCGGTTGAACTCGTCGACGATCTGCCAGCCCTGCAGCGTCAGCGGCTCGGGCACGGTGGCGGACTGGTACTGCCCGCTGTCGACGCGCTGGAAGGCCGAGGGGTCGCCGTCGCCCGCCCCGATGTTGAAGGGCGGGCCGGAGCCCTTCCGGCCGGCCGCGCGGAAGGCGGGGGCGGCGTCGGCGAAGTACAGGTCGTTGATCGCGACGGAGTGGGTCCACCTCCCGCGGAACCGGGCGAGGAGGGTGGAGATCTCCCACCGGGTGCGGTTGCTCGCGTCCGCGATCGGGATGTTCTGGTACGAGATCAGCCGCACGCCCGAACAGGTGGCGAGCGCCGCCCTGATCAGTTCGGACTTGTGCTTGGCGAACGGGATCGACGCGTCGGTGATGAGCACGACCCCGGCGCGGCCGTCGGAGTGCGCGATGATCCACTGCGCGCTGACGCCGGCCACGTCCGCGACCCGCGTCGTGACGTTGGTGAAGAGTTCGGGGCGCCGACTGGGACCCGGTGCGGCGACCGCGTGCCAGCCGATCAGCGGGATGCCCTCGGCGTCGGCCCGGGAGACCTGCCGTGCCGTCGAGCCGGGGTCGAAGCCGCCGATGACGATGCCGGACGGGCGCAGCGCGACGGCCTCGCTCATGGCCGCCTGGATGCCCGCGGGCGTCCCTCCGCCGTCGATCACCCGGACGTTCCAGCCGATCGCCCGCGCGGCTTCCCGCACCCCTTTCGCGGCGCCCGCGACCCCGGGATTGACCATGGCCTGGGCCACGTAGACGAGGCTCTTGCCGGACGTCGCCGCGGGCCCGGTGGTCGGACCGTTCCAGGGGACGTCGGTCTGCTCCGCCCGGCTGACGGCGGCCTGCGCCCTGGCACGAACGGAGGGACACCCGCCCGGCCCAGTCGCCGAGGCCGCACCCGACCCGTCTTCCGAGCCGCGCTCGCACCCGACGAGGAGGCCCGCCGTCGCTGCCGCCACCAGGACACCGCTGGCGAGCCGGGTTCGCCCGGTCATGGCGCCGGGCCCGTCGTACCGGCGGGTTCCGGGCGGGCGCGCAGACGGTGGCGGGCCGTGTAGCCGGCCAGGCCGACGGCGGCCAGCAGGGTGCCGCCGTAGAACAGCGGGACCGTCCAGAAGTCGGCGCCCAGTTGGCCGATGCCGGTGAGGCCCACCGCGAGGACCGCGACGGCGACCACGGTGCCGAAGGCGTTGGGGCGGCCCGGCTTGACGGCCGTCGCGCCGAGGAGCGCGCCCACGAACGCGGGCAGCAGATAGTCGAGGCCGACGCTCGGGTTGCCGATCCGCTGCTCGGCCGCGAGCAGCACCCCGGCGCAGCCGACGATCAGCCCCGACGCGGTGAACGCGTAGACGGTGTATCTGCGGGTCGGGATGCCGACGAGGTCGGCGGCGCGCGGGTTCGAGCCGATGACGTACAGACACCGGCCGAGCGGCAGCCGCTCCAGCAGCAGCCACAGCACGACCGCCAGGGCGAGCACATAGAAGGCGGGGACCGGCAGGCCCAGGAACGTGGCGTCGTACAGCTCGGTGAACGCCGTCGGGAGGCCCTGCGGGCCGGGGACGATCCGGCCGCCGTCGGTGACCCAGCCGGTCACGGCGTAGAGCATGCTGCCGGTGCCCAGGGTGGCGATGAAGGAGTCGATCCGGCCGAACACGACGATGACGCCGTTGACGACGCCCATGACCGCCCCTCCGACGATCACCGCGAGACAGGCGAGCGGCCAGGGCCAGCCCGCGTGCACGACGAGCTGCATGACCATGACGTGCGCCAGGCCGAGGGCGTAGCCGAGGGAGAGGTCGAACGAGCCGGTCACGATCGGGACCATGGCGGCGAGCGCGAGGACGGCCGGGATCGACTGGGTGTAGAGGATCGAGTCGACCGTGTCCGACGTGGGGAAGGTACGGGGCAGGGCGAGGGAGAAGACCAGGAAGAGCAGGGCGGTCAGGGCGAGCAGACCGTAGGCGCCGACGAGTTGCCCGGCGGGGCGGCCGGGTGAGGTCTTCACGGGTGCGCCGTCGCGGACGCCGCTCGGGTGAGTTCCGCGACCGTGAGAGCGGCACCGCTCAGTTCGGACGTCACGGCCCCGCGCACGAAGACCAGGGCGCGCCCGCACACGCGCGCGACCTCCTCGAAGTCGGTGGAGACGAGCAGCACCGCGAGGCCCGAGGCCGCCGCCTCGTCGAGCAGACGGTGGATCGCGGCCTTCGCCCTGACGTCCACACTCGCCGTCGGCTCCTCCAGGATCAGCAGCCGCAGGTCCACGCGCAGCCACCGGCCGAGCATGACCTTCTGCTGGTTCCCGCCGGACAGGGTGGCGATCGGCGCCTCGCTGTCCCGGGGGCGCACCGAGAACCGCTCGATCAGGACGGCGGCCTCGGCGCGTTCGCGGCGGGGGAGCAGCGGGCGCAGCGCGGACAGGCCTCCCGCACGGGGGTTGGCCAGCAGGTTCTCCCGGACGGTCAGCCCGGCGGCGCAGCCCTCCCGCACCCGGTCGCCCGGCACGAAGCCGACTCCGAGCCCGACCGCCTCCGCGACCGTACGAGGACGGTACGGCCGTCCGCCGAGCAGGGCCCGCCCGCCGAGCAGGGGCCCGGAACCGGCGAGGGCCCGGCCCAGCGCCAGATGCCCGGCCCCCGAGAGGCCGACCAGGCCCAGGACCTCACCGGCCCGCAGCTCCAGGCCGACCGGCCCCGCGCCGAGGGCCCGTACGCCGTCGAGGTTCAGCAGGGCCGGTCCGGCGGCCGGAGCCGGGGCGGGCCGCCGACCGACCGGTTCCCGGCCCTCCGGGAAGCCGTCTTCGTCGTCGCCGACGATGTCGTGGACCAGGCGGACCGGGCTGTGGCCGGCCAGCGGGCCCTGGCTGACGAGGCGGCCGTCGCGCAGCACGGCGAAGGAGTCGGCGACCCGGTACACCTCGTCCAGCCGGTGGGTCACATAGAGGATGGCGTGCCCCCGGGCGCGCAGGGCGTGCAGGACGTCGAACAGCCGGGCGCAGTGCGCGGCCGGGAGGCGGGCGGTCGGCTCGTCGAGGACGATGAGCTTCGCGTGGGACGCGAGTGCCCGGGCGATCGCGACCAGCGAGCGCTCGGCCGGGTCCAGCCCGGCGACCGGCGCGTCCGGGTCCAGCTGTCCGGCGACGGTTCGCAGCGCCTCGGCGCAGCGCTCGCGGGTCCGCCGCCAGGAGATCAGTCCGGCGCGGCGCGCATAGCCGGTGCTCAGGGCGATGTTCTCGGCGAGCGTCATCCACTCCACGAGACCGAGGTCCTGGTGGATGAAGGACATGCTCCGGGAAGCGGCGTGAGTGCCGAGCGGGTGCCCGTCCACCGTGATCCGCCCGGCGTCGGCGTGGTGGACGCCGGCCAGCACCTTGATCAGCGTCGACTTGCCCGCGCCGTTCGGCCCGAGCAGGGCGAGGGTGCGGCCGGCGTGGACGTCCAGGTCGACGCCGTCCAGCGCGATCGTCCCGCCGAACCGCTTGCGGAGCCCGCGGACGCGGACCAGGGGCTCCGACGCGAAGGGACGCATGAGCCGATCCTATATGGATCATCCATGACATTTCAGACATTCACTTCATGTGCCTGCCCCGCCTGCCCCGCCCGCCCCGGCTGTCCCGCTTGCTTCGCTTGCCTGGTTCACGCCGCGCCGAGCCCGCATTCGGCCCAGATGACCTTGCCCTGCGCGAGGTAGCGGGTGCCCCAGCTCTGGGACAGCTGTGCGACGAGGAACAGGCCCCGGCCGCCCTCATCGGTGCTGGCCGCCCGGCGCAGGTGCGGGGCCGTGTTGCCGGCGTCGGAGACCTCGCAGATCAGGGCGCGGTCGTACAGCAGCCGCACCCGGATGGGCCCGGAGCCGTGCCGGACGGCGTTGGTGACCAGCTCGCTCAGGATCAGCTCCGCGGCGAACGAGGCCTCGTCGAGTCCCCAGTCGGCCAACTGCCGCAGCGCGGCCGCCCGGACGTCGCTGACCAGGGCCGGGTCGGCGGGCAGCTCCCAGGTCGCGATCCGGCCGGGGTCCAGCGCATGGGTGCGGGCGACGAGCAGGGCGATGTCGTCGCAGGGGTGGGCGGGCGCCACCGTGTCCAGGATCGCCTGGCACGTCTCCTCGGGGGTGCGCCCCGGCCGGGCCAGCGCCTCGCGCAGCTGTTCGAGGACGACGTCGACGTCGCGGTGCCGGTCCTCGATCAGCCCGTCGGTGTAGAGGACGAGCTGACTGTCCTCGGGGACGTCGATCTCGACGGCGTCGAAGGGCAGCCCGCCGAGGCCGAGCGGCGGACCGGCCGGCAGGTCGGGGTAGGACACGGCGCCGTCGGGGCTGACCAGCGCGGGCGGCGGATGCCCGGCGCGGGCCATCACGCACCGCTGCGTGGTCGGGTCGTAGACGGCGTAGAGGCAGGTCGCGCCGATGATGCCGACGCCCTCGCCGTCCGGGTCCTCCCGGTCCAGCCGGCCCACGAGGTTGTCGAGGTGGACGAGGACGTCGTCCGGCGGGAAGTCGAGCTCGGCGAAGCTGCGCGCGGCGGTGCGCAGCCGGCCCATGGTGGCGGCGGAGAGCATGCCGTGCCCGACGACGTCGCCGACGAGCAGGCCGATACGGCTGCCCGAGAGGGGGATGACGTCGTACCAGTCGCCGCCGACGTCGGACTCGGCGGGCAGATAGCGGTGGGCGACCTCGACGGCGTCCTGCTCGGGCAGCCCGTGCGGGAGCAGCCGGCGCTGCAGGGCCAGGACCATGGCACGTTCGTGGGTGTAGCGCCGGGCGTTGTCCAGGGACAGCGCGGCCCGGGTGCACAGTTCCTGGGCGAGCGAACGGTCGTCGTCGCCATAGGGCTCCCCGGCGCGGTAGAAGCTCGCGATGCCCAGGAGGACGCCGCGGGCGACCAGGGGGACGGCGATGAGGGAGTGGACATGCTCCAGCAGCTGCTCGGTGTGCTCGGGATCCTGGGCGAGCCAGCCCGCCGCGGCCTTCAGGTCCGGCTCCAGCACCGCCCGTCCGCTGGTCAGACAGCGCAGCTGGGGCGCGGTCGGGCCGAACTCGATCCGCTTGCCGACCGGGGTGAAGGGCAGGCCGGCGCGGATGCCGTGGACCACGGTGCGGCGCAGGTCGTCGACGGGGTCGACGGACTCCTCGCCGCGCAGCGCGGCCTCGGGCAGATCGACGGTCACGAAGTCGGCCAGTCGCGGGACCGCCGTCTCGGCCAGCTCCTCGGCGGTGCGGCCCACGTCCAGCGTGGTGCCCATCCGGGCGCTGGCCTCGGACAGCAGCTCCAGTCGGCGGCGCGCGGCGACGGCGTATGTCCCCACCTGCGGCTCTCCCAGCAGCACGAGCCCTCTGGCCTGGGGCGACGGCTGCGCGGCCCGCACGGCGGGCCGGGCGGCGCGTTCGACGGTGGGGGAGTCCGGCACCTCGTCGAGCCGGTGGGGGACGAGCAGGGGCGCGCCCGTGGTGGAGCCGGGGAGCAGCGCCTCGATGGCGATGCCCTGCACCCCGGACGCGCTCGTCATCGGACGGCTCACCAGCGTGACCCGTCGGCCGCCGGGCAGGGAGACGTCGACGGCGGCCCGCTGAGCGGCGGAGATGAGCTCGGCGGCCCTCTCCTTGAGGATCGCCCGGTCACGGGGGCGCAGTTCGAGGGCCGGGGCCGCAGCCCGGTCCAGGCCGTCGGCGGCGCCCCGCACCTCGGCTCCGGACGCCAGATACGCCCGCAGCAGCGCGCGCTCGCGCGTGGAACTCTGCCGCAGCAGCCGCCGCTCCGTGGCCCGGGCTGCCTTGCGGATCACGGCGGTCAGCGCCGGGCTCTCGGCGCCGAGGGGATAGCCGAAGCAGAGGATGCCCTCGATGCGCCCGCTGAGCGGGTCGCGGACCGGAAGCGCGATACAGGCGCCCCGCTGGGAGCGCTCGGCGAAGTGCTCGGCGCCGTAGACGCGGACGAGCTGCCGTTCCGCCAGCGCGAGGCCGATGCCGTTGGTGCCGGCGACCTGCTCGGCGAACACGAATCCGGGCACGATCTGGATCGCCGGAAGCTTTCCGAGCAGCGCTGACCGACCGAAGCGGCGCAGCAGGACGGTGCCGCTCGCGTCGGCGAGGGAGATGTTCATCTCGCTGCCGGAGAATCTGGTCTGCAGCCGGTCGAGCACCGGCAGCGCGGCGCGGACGAGACGACCGCTCGGATCGAAGTCCGCCCGGAAGGGCAGGTCGGTCTGGTCCGGCGAGAGGCCCAGGGCCAGGCTGCGCCGCCACGAGCTCAGAATGGGCGTGCGGACGCCCGCGTCGACCGGCTCGCCCTGCAGAAACCGCTCACGGAAGCGCGCGGGTCCCGTGCCGTCCGTCGCACGTCCCGTGGCCGGCGGTATCGGTGTCGGCTCGCTGTCGGACCGGACCACGCTCTGCCTCGCTCGCGTCTGCCATAAGCCACTTTTCCGGAGGAATCCGGCATTGCCGAGGATACGGTCATTGGTGGCGCGAGTCACGGCCGTCACAGCCCGCCCGGCATCGCTCGGCGGTCAGAGAACCGCGACCGGGGTGACGGGCGAACCCGTGCCGCCCGGCACGTTCAGCGGCGACACGACCAGCAGGAACGTGTAGCGCCCCGCCTCGGCGGTCGCCGCGGAGAGGGCCTCCAGGTCGAGGTTGTCCAGCAGCGGCACCCCCATCGCGGCGACGGCCAGGGTGTGCACCGGCGAGTGCACCCCGGCCACCGGCGAGGGCCGCACATCGCTGTCGCCGTCGCCGCCGAGCAACGCGATCCCCCGCTCGGCCAGCAGCGGCACCGCGTCCACATGGAAGCCCGCACTGGCCGCGCCGGAGTCCCAGGCGCCGAGTTCCGTGCGGCGGCGGGCGTGCCCGGAGCGCAGCAGCACCGCGTCGCCCTCGCCGATCGTCACCCCGAGCGCCTCCTCCGCCGCGATGACGTCCCGCGCGCGCACCGCCCGGCCCGGCTCCAGCCAGGGGACGCCGAGCACGGCCGGCAGGTCGAGGAGCACGCCCGTCGTGACCAGCGGGCCGAGCGCCGACACCGCGCCGAACCGCGCGCCCGCGGCGTCCACCACCTCGTGCGCGGTCCGGCCGTCGTAGAGCCGCCCCCGGTAGGCGATATGGCACAGGGCGTCCAGATGGGTGACGGCCTTGCCGTGGTGGTCGACGCCGATGAAGTCCTTGTAGGCGGACGGCTCCGGGCTCTCCACGTCACCGAGGTCGGTCATGTGGTGCAGGGCGGGCCTGCGGTTGTCGGGGCCGGGCTCGGTGTTCCAGGGCAGCGCCATCGGGACCACCGTCCCCGACCGGACGCGCGCGGTGGCCCGCCGGACGTGATCCGCGCCCACCCGGTTCCAGGCGCCGCGGTCGGCCGGGGTCCAGCGACCCCAGGTGCGCACGGCCTCGAAGAGCGCGTCGAACTCCCGACGGGAGACGGCCGGCCCGTTGCCGGCGCCGGTCGGCTCGATCCCGGGGTCCTCGGCGGGGCCGCCCGGGCTCATCCGCGCTCGCCCCCGTCCGGACCGCCGTCCGAGCCCCTGTCCGGACCGCCCTCCGGACCGACCGGCAGTGCGAGGTGGGCGAGGTCGCCCGGCGGCGGACTCGTCACGGACCACAGCGGAGCCGCGTCCCCGTCGGCGATCGCGGCCGGGGCGTCGGTGAGATTCATCCGCTCGCGCAGCCTGCCGTAGAAGTCCATCGGACCCAGCCGGACCGCGCGCAGCCGCCGGGGAGCCGCGTACACCCCGATCCAGTCGCCCGGATCGAGCACTCCGCGCAACTGGCCGTCGACGCTGACGGCGGCCTGACCGGACCGTTCGAGGATCCGCAGCGCGACGGGCTCGTCCGGGGCGGCGACCACCGAGCGGTTGAACGTCATGTGCGGGGCGACCGGAGTGAAGACGAGCACCTCCGCACGGGGCGAGACGACGGGACCGCCGGCGGCGAAGCTGTACGCGGTCGACCCCGTCGGCGTGGCCACCAGCACCGCGTCGGCGGAGTAGGACGCCAGGAGCCGGCCCGCCAGATACACGCCGACCGACACCTGCCGGTCCCGCGCCAGCTTCTCCACGACGATGTCGTTCAGCGCGATGACGTCGAGGGCCACGCCCCAGTCCGCGCCGGCCTCGCAGTCGGGGCGCACGGTCGGCGTCGGCAACAGCGGCCCGCGGCCGTACCGCAGCAGCGCCACCACGTCCGGCGGCACCCGCAGCGGGCACGAGGCCCGCATGGTGAGCAGCAGCCTGCTCTCGACGCTGAGCCGCTCCTCCCGCACGGCGTCCAAGGCCGCCCGGACGGCCGTGGCGGGAACCTCCGTCAGAAACCCCACCCGGCCGAGATCGACTCCCAGGATCAGCGCGTCGTGCTCGGCGGCCAGCCGGGCGCCGCGCAGGAACGTGCCGTCGCCGCCCAGCGTGACGACGAGATCCGGGTCTCCGGCGGCGGCGACCTCCTCCGGTGCGCTGTGCCGCGCGCCTTCCCGCCACACGTCGATCTCCGCGCACCCCACGGCGTTCTCGGCGCACCACGCCCGCACGGCCCGCGCGGCGTCCACGGCCGCCGCGCGCCCACTGTGCACGACCAAGCCGATCCGGTTCACCGCCATGCCTGCCTCCCAGCTGCCGCGATGTGCCGTCGTTGCGCTGCCGACTTCGCCGCCCGACCCGCTTAGAAAGCCATCGTCCCCGCGAAAGCTCCCCGGCGCGCCCGCACGCCCCACAGCAGTGCGCGCCGTCAGGTGGCGTGTCCCGGCGGTACAGGCACAGGCGAGGAGCAGCGCCGTGCACGCGACGTTCCCAGCACGGGCCGGAACCGATGAGCGCGGCGTCCTGCTCAGCGGACCGACAGCTCCACCGTCCCGGTGACGCACGGCGTGCCGTCCTCCTTGACGATCGACACGTCGATCGACACTTCGAGCGACACCCCGTCCCCGTTCTCGGTGACCGAGCGGACCGTCGCCGTCCAGGTGAGCGGTTCGTCGGCCACGGCGGTCGAGGCGTTGCGCCAGCTCACGGCGAGGAGACGGGCGCCGGGACCGGCCCAGGCCAGCGCGTGCCGGCCGAGCGTCTCGCCGTGGAGGGTGGACTGGACGACGACGTCCGCGAACCCCTCCGAGACCGCGAAAGCGGTGTCGTAGTGGATGCGGTGGGAGTTCCACGACACCGCGCCGAACCGGAACAGCTGCACCCTGCTGTGCGCGTACCGCACGGGGGCGCACACCTCACCCACGACCGGAGCCGTCACGCGGCACCTTCTTCGCCGCCACCGGAGGAGCCCGGCTCCAGGGCCTCCGGCTCCAGGGCCTCGCGGACGACGATCGTCTCGTCCACCGCCGTCAGCTCGCTGCCGTCCGCCGACGTGAACCGCGTCGTGAGCGCCAGCAGCACGAACGCGCCCGAGCGGCCCTGCTTGCGCTGGGCGGACACCACCGCCCGGGACGCCGTGACCCGGGTGCCGGCGACCGGTGGCCGCATCAGCCGCACCGACTGACCGCCGTGCACCTGACGCACCGGGAGGCCCTGGGTGCACGGCGACTCCCGCACGGCCAGGCCGTCCGGTCGCAGGTCCCGTTCCACCGGCCCGTCCTCCCAGCTCATCGTGCCCGCGAGGAACAGCGCGGGCGCCTCGACGGGCTCCCCGGCCGCCTCCCGGGCCCGGGCCCGCCGGACGTACTCGTCGTCGTTCAGCGCCGCCGCGTACCGGCAGAAGTCGCGGACCGTCATCGTGCCGCAGTCCTCGTGGTCCCAGCGGTCCACGAGACGGCGGGCCCGGGCCAGCACCTCGTCCAGCGCGGACCCCCCGCCGGCGCTCACAGCGCCGACCGCAGGGCTCGGCTGATCCCCAGCCCCGCGGTGCGCAGCGCGCCCGCGTGTGCGGTCGCGTCGACGCGGTAGGTGGGCGCGGTGATGGACAGCGCGCCCGCCGGAACCTCCTGGCGTCCGAAGACCGGCACGGCCATGCTGGTGTAGCCGAGCCGCACCTCCTCCGCCTCCGTCGCGACGCCCTGCTCCCGGATCCGCTCCAGCTGGCCGCGCAGCCGGCCCGGCGAGGTGATGGTGTGCCGGGTGAACGGCTTCAGCCCGCTCCTGACCACCTCGCCGAAGAGCGAGGCGGGGGAGAACGCGAGGATCGCCTTGCCGGTGGCCGTGCAGTACAGCGGCAGCCGGCCCGCCACCCGGGACTCCTCGCTCAGCCCCCGGTGCGGCAGGATCTTCTCCAGGTACACCACGTCGAGGCCGTCGTGGATCGCGAAGTGGATCGTCTCGCGGGTGGCCAGCAGCAGATCCTCCATGTACGGCTGGGCCACCTCGCGCAGGATGCGCTGCCGGTGCACCCGCTGGCCGATCTCGAAGAGCCGCAGCCCGAGCCGGTAGTTGCACCCCGCTCGCTCCAGCAGCCCCCAGACCACCAGCTCCTGGCAGAGCCGGTGCACGGTCGCCTTCGCCACGCCCGTGCGGCGCACCAGATCGGCCAGCGACAGCGAGTCGTCGTCGACGGTGAACGCCTCCACGATCGGCCGCACCTTGCCGAGCACGGAGTTCATCGAGTCGTGGTCGGGAGCGGAGCCGGCGCCGGGGCCGGGGACTGCGGAGCGGTCGATCGGGACGACGGTCATGAGAGCACCTCGCGATTAGTCGACGGAGGACGCCTCGGCGAGAAACGCCAGGCTGAGCGGGTTGTAAAGATCGGCCTTCTCATGCTGAGGCCAGTGCCCGCATTCAGGGAAGACCTCCAGGCGAGCGCCCGGAATCGCCGCGGCGATCGCCTCCGCCTCCGGGACGTCGCCGAGCGGGTTCTTGTTGCCCCACACCACCAGCGTCGGCGCCTTGATCCGCGCCATGCGGTCCGGGCGCAGCAGGTTGCGCTCGCGGGCCTCCAACTCCTGCAGCGCCAGCAGGTTGTGCAGGTTCCGCTGGAACTCGGGGTGGTGGTAGATCTCGTAGCGCACCCGGGTCAGCTCGTCGCCCAGGTCCTCGTCCCACTCCGCCCACAGCAGCCGCAGCCGCTCGCGGGTGAAGGAGACGTCGTCCTCCAGCGCGGCGGCCCGGGTGGAGGTCTTCAGCCGCTCCATCACCGTCGGGTTGACCTTCGTGCCGCCCATGCACAGCAGCTGGAGCGAGGCGACCCGGTCCGGGTGCTCGCTCGCCGCCCACGAGCCCACCCAGCCGCCCAGCGACTCGCCGACGACGTGCGCGCGGTCGGCGCCGACCGCGTCCAGGTAGGACAGCAGGTGGTCGACGTACGCCGGGATCTCGCCCGGGCGGTCCGGCTTGCCGGTGTAGCCGTGCCCCAGCATGTCGATGGCGTGGCAGCGGTAGCCGGCCTCGGCGTGCGCCGGGATGTTCCGTACGAACGCCTCCAGATGGCCCGTGGTGCCGTGCAGGAACACCACGTGCTCGCCGTCCTGCGGGCCGGCCTGCAGGGCGCGGGTCCTGAAGTCGCCGGTCTCGACGTACGCGTGGCGGTAGTCGAGGCCCGACAGTTCGGTCCAGATGCTCATGACTGCCCTTCGTGGGTCGGTGCGGGATCGAGGACGGCGACGGCCATTCCGGTGAGCCATTCCGGCATCGGCTCGTAGGCCAGCCGCCGCCCCGGGGCGTGGTCGAGGACGGCGGCCATGAGCAGCCAGGTGCGCAGCTCCTGCGCCCCGTTGCCGGCGGCCTTCTCCAGCTCCTCGGTGGTGAACGCGGTCGTCCGGTGCGCCTCGCCGCGCTCGACGAGCGTCAGGAACTCGTCGTCGAACTCCGGGGTGATCGCCGCCTCGGCGGCCCGGATGATCTCGCGGCGCCGCGCGTCGTAGTCCTGCCAGTTCTCGCGGCCGTTCAGCCAGGCGCCGACCATGAACTCCTCGTCGTCGCCGTGCGGCTCGCGCCAGTCGGGCCAGGGCAGCCGGTGCGAGAGCCCGCCGGAGCCGATCACCGCGATCCGGCGGTCCCCGGGGAACGCCAGCGCCGCCTCCCGGATCGCCCGGCCCAGCTGGTCGCAGCGCTCCATGGTGGGCAGCGGAGGCGCGAACACATTGACGACGAGCGGCACGATCTCCACGTCCAGCCCGTCGAGCAGGTACTGGATCGCGTGCGACTGCCCATGGTCGATCTGCAGCCGCGCCGAGAACGCGACGTCGAACCGGCCGCCGTCCACCAGCGACTCGGCGAGATGCCGGGCGAGCGGGACGTCCACCGGCTGCGGACCCTTCGGGGTGCCGGACTCACCGCTGGCGACGCATTCGCCGACGCCGATCGTGAACGCCGGGATCAGATCGAGCCAGAAGCCTCGGAAGTGGTTGGAGCCGACCAGGATCACGGTGTCGGGCCGGGCGGCGGCGAGCGCCTCGCGCGCCTGCCCGAGCGCGTCGCGGAAGCGTTCCGCGCGGTCCTTGTGGAGGGTCTCCTCCCAGTGGGTGTTCATCAGCGTGCTGTGCGACGCGCCCACACCCAGGACGATCTCGGTCATGCCGTGGCTCCTTCCAGCTCGGCGCGCGTGCGGGTGACGGTGTCGACGGCCGTGCGGATCAGATGGCGCGTCAGCTTCTCCATGGCCCGCACGGAGACGGTGTTCATGCCCCGCGCGAAGTCGATCCCGAAGGGCGCCTCGACGACCTTGGGCATGCCGACCCGCACGGTGGGGATCCCGCGGTTGCGCAGGATGTTGGCGTCGGTGGCGCCGCTGTTGCCCCGGATCACCTCGTGCTCGCGGCCCTCGAACGCGGCCCAGCCCGCGGTCGCGCTCCGGCAGATCCAGCTCTCCGGGTCCGTCCGGGTGCCCGGGATCGCGACCGCCATCTCGGCGCTCACGTCGAGGCCGGGCAGCTTGCCGCGGATCGAGTCGATCGCCGCGAGGAACTCCCGCTTGGCCTGCATCGGCGTGGTGTCCGGGCCGATGCGCAGATCGACCATGAGGGTGCAGGAGGCCGGCGTCACCGCCGCCGTCCGCGGCCAGCCGCCGTGCACGGAGGAGACGATGCCCTGCGGGGCGACCGTGCCCGACGTGTGCCGCTCGGCGTACTCGACGAACCACTCCTCCAGGTACCGGGTCACGTCACCGGCGCGGGCGATCGCGTTGTCGTAGGGCAGGCGGTGCCGTGAGCCGACGTAGGTGTGCGTGCCGCGGACGGTGACCTCGAACCAGACGAGGCCCACCTCGTCGAAGGAGACCGTCCAGCCCGGCTTGGCGATGACCGCGTAGTCGGTCCACACGCCCTGCTCCAGGAGGAACGAGCAGCCCACGCCCTGGCCCGTGTTGCGCCGGACGCCGGCCGGGCGGGCGTTCGTGGGCATGCCGCCCGCGCCGAACGCGGCCACCAGATCGCCGGTGAGCGGCACGCCCGCCAGCCCGATGGCCTCGGCGGCCATCATCACGCACGCGGCGTGCCCCTTGGGGTTGGAGGCGCCGAGGCCGACGACGAGATCGTCGTAGACCGTGGCCTGCGGGCGCATGTCGTCGCGCAGCTCGGGGCCGATCCAGGGGAGGTCCTCGCTCTCCTCGCCCACGGTGAGCGTGTCGATCGGCGCGTAGAGCATCAGGTCGGGGCCGGTGCCGTCGCCCTCCAGCCGGGCCCAGGCGTTGGCCTGCCGGTCGTCGAGCGGCTGGACTTCCGTGCGGCATCCGGAGACCGCGAGGGTGTCGGCGATGTGCGCGGCCAGCGGCCCCTCGTCGCCGGTGGGGCTCGGGATGTCGACGAGCCCGATGATCAGCTCGCGCAGCCGGTCGCCGGTCACCTGCCGCCAGGCCTCCTCGGCCCAGCCGCGCCGGCGGTCGTCGAGACCCGCGAGGGCGTCGGCGCTCACTGGTTGATCCTGTGGACCTGGGTCATGGCGGTGCGCGCGAGGCGCTTCCTCGCCAGGGGGATGCCGACGGCGATCGCGGCTCCGGCCAGCAGGGTGAGCAGGGTACGGCCCATGGTCATGCCTTCTTCTCGATCGGGGAGTCGCCGCCCGCCGGGGTCACGCCCGCCGCCGCGAGTTTCTTGGCGTACTCCTCCTCGCTGAGGTTCCGCCAGGCGGTCAGCGAGATGTCGGGGCGGTAGAGCTTCTCCGGCGGTGCGTCCGTGATGTCGACCATCCACGCGTCCTGGCCGGAGAACTGACCGTGGAACAGCCAGCGGATCGCGCCCAGGTACTTGGCGTAGAAACGGAGCGTGTTCCAGCCCTCGGTGAAGTTGACCATCACCCCGACATAGCGGTGGTTGTCCTCGTCGACCGGGACGTAGAACTCGTAGTGGATGAAGTTCGGGTAGGCGATCCGCAGCACCCCCGGCATGGACAGCGAGGCGAAGCCGGGGAACTCCTGCGCCTCGATGACCGGGTCGACCCGGTCCGGCTTGCCGGTGTTGCCGATGTTGAAGGTCTCCTTCGGCGGCTGCTGCTTCCACCAGCGCTTGTTGCTCCAGCGGCCCACGCCGGGGAAGTCGGCCTCCCAGTGCACCTCGTCCTGCACCCGGAAGATCCACCGGCCCTTGGGCACGACCCGGGTGATGTTCCAGGTCGGCATGGGCTTGAACAGCCGCCACAGCGCCGTGCGGTGCAGATACTTGGCGTGCCCCTCGTCGAAGCCGTTCTCGCAGGCGAAGCGCCAGTTGCCCGAGCGCGGGTCGATCCGGCCGCCCATCACGAAGGCGTTCTCCACCAGCTCCTCCGGGAGCTGGGAGTCGATCGGGTGCGGTTCCTCGTCGGCGATCGGGATGTACACCCACACCATGCCGAGCCGCTCCTCGACCGGATACGTGCGCACCGAGACCTTGCCGGTGAGCCGGCAGCCCGGCCCGTCGGTGATGACCGCGCTCAGCTTCCCGGTCGGCAGATCGAAGGTCCAGCCGTGGTACGGGCAGCTGACCGTGCCGGGGAACTGCTGATCGCCCTCCGACAGCGGCACCCCCCGGTGCGGGCAGCGGTTGTGCAGCGCGTACGCCGTGCCGTTGTCCCTGATCAGGGTGATCTTCTCGCCGCAGATCGTGAACGGCAACGGCTTGCCGGTGATCTGGCCGGCCCAGGTGACCGGGTACCAGTAGCCGCGGAAGCCCGCGCCCGCCGCGTCGTAGTGGGGCCAGGACCGCCAGTCCTGGCGGCCGGGCTCGCCGGATGCTCTGCGGCGCCCGCGGACGGGAGTCTGTGCCTCGGGTGAGTCCTCGACCGTCATCGTGCGTGTCCTCCTGCTGCCGTGCGAACAGTCGACCCGAGCATGCGGGCGCCGACGGATCTGCCCAAGGGACCCGTTCCGCTGAGCAGAACGCCCCCCGACGAGGGGGCGGCGCAGGCATCCTCGGGCCGCGTCCCGCTCAGCGGACCCATGCCGATGCAGGGAGGTCGGGCCGAGGTCTACGGTGCGCCAATTCGGGCCGCTCTTCGACGACCCGCCACGACCGGCGGTTTCCTCTCCCTCACCGAGGTGCGCATGCAGACACCGTCCCGCCCAAGACGTCTCCTCGCAGCTTCCGCAGCCCTGACCGCCGCACTCCTCACGCTCACCTCGTGCGGCGCCGGCACCACCGACTCGACCGCGGCCCAGGGAGGCGGGGGCGCCGGACCCACGATCCGCATCGCCGTCGGCGTCGACCCCTCCTTCGCCCCCTTCTTCCTCGCCGACGCCCAGGGACTGTGGGCGAAGCACGGCGTAGACGTCCGACTCGTCCAGTTCGGCAAGGGCGGCGAGGGGGTGGACGCCCTCGGCGCCGGCCAGGTGCAGTTCGCCGGCAACTCCGACACCACCACCATCGGAGTGCTCCAGCAGACCCCCTCGCTGCGCTCGCTGCTGGTGTACGAGCAGTCCGGCCGCTATCTGAAGGTCGTCCTCGGCCCGAAGGTCGACTCGGCCGCGCAGATCAGGAAGATGGCCGTCGTCCCCGGCCTCTCCCAGCTCGCGGCCACCCGATTCCTGGAGTCGAAGGGCATCGACCCCGAGACGGTCGACCTGATCACCGCCGACCCGCCCGAGATCCCGGCGCTGACGCAGCAGGGAGACGTCGACGCCTACGTCCTGTGGGAGCCCTGGCCCACGAAGGGCGTGGCGCTCGGCGAGCGGATCCTGGAGACCACCGGCGACTTCGGCGTGACCTACTCCCACTGGCTGCTGACGACCGACAGCTGGCTCGAGGACAACACCGCGACCGCCGTCAAGGTCGCGACCGCGCTCCAGGAGGCGGCCGAGGAGACC
Organism: Streptomyces sp. NPDC001858; assembly: GCF_053594615.1. Classification (NCBI taxonomy): domain Bacteria; kingdom Bacillati; phylum Actinomycetota; class Actinomycetes; order Kitasatosporales; family Streptomycetaceae; genus Streptomyces; species Streptomyces sp. NPDC001858. Next base: position 79,576 of record NZ_JBSFEV010000019.1, on the reverse strand, counting down.
GAGAGCGACCCGGACGCGGCGGCCGAGGCCACGAAGAAGGCCACCAAGATCCCGACGGCCCAGACCGTGAACGCGATCAAGGAGATCGACTTCGCGGTCCGCGACTTCACCGCCGAGGACCTGTCGGCGTACGACGACACCGTCTCCTTCTATCTGGGCACCGGCAAGGTCAAGGCCAGGCCGGACGTGTCCGCGGCCGTGCTGCGCGGCTGGTCCACCGAGCACCTGAAGGGATCCTGATGACCGAGGCCATCGAGACCACCGCGGTGGAGAGCGACCGGGCGGCCGGACGCGGCGCCGCGCTGCGCGCCGACGGCGTCGGCATCCGCTTCGGCTCGTTCCAGGCGGTGCGGGACATATCCCTGGACATCGCCGCCGGCGAGTTCCTCTGTCTGCTCGGACCGAGCGGCTGCGGCAAGTCCACCCTGCTGTCGGCGATGGCCGGGTTCGTGACGCCGAGCGAGGGCAGCCTCACCGCGGGCGGCGCCGAGATCGCCGGGCCCGACCCCGAACTGGGCATGGTCTTCCAGAGCAGCGAGGCGCTCTTCGACTGGATGACGGTCCGCCAGAACGTGATGTTCGGACCGCGCATGCGCCGGGAATCGCGTGCGGCGCAGTCGGAACTCGCCGACGGATACCTGAGGCTGGTCGGACTGCGGCACTGCGCCGACCGGTTCCCCGGCCAGTTGAGCGGCGGCATGCGGCAACGCGTCCAGATCGCCCGCGTGTTGGCCAACGAACCGAGCGTCGTCCTGATGGACGAACCGTTCGGCGCGCTCGACGCCCAGACCCGGCAGGTGCTCCAGGAGGAGACGGACCGCATTTGGCGCGCCTCGGGCTGCACCGTCGTGTTCGTCACCCACGACATCGACGAGGCGATCCTGCTCGCCGACCGCATCGCCGTGATGACCGCGGGACCGGCGGCGAGGATCAAGTCCGTGTACCCGGTGGACCTGCCGCGACCACGCGACGAGGCCGACCCGGGCGTCGTCGAACTGCGCCGCAGCCTGCGGGAGGACATCGGCGAGGAGGTGCGCAAGGCCCTGCGCGACCAAGGCCTCGACCAGGACCCGGAGCCGGGCCTCGAACAGGGCGTCAAACAGGGCCTTGACCAGGAGGAGGACGTCCGATGAGCGTCGTCACGGCAGAGACCGCCTCCACCGCAGTCGAGCGGACCCGGCCACGCCCGGACCGGGCGAGCCTGCGGGGCCTGCGCACGATCGGCCTCTACACCCTGTCCGTCCTCATCGGCCTCGGCGTCTGGCAGCTGCTGGCCGTGCAGTACGGCTCCTCCCTCGTCGCCTCGCCGAAGGAGACCCTGTCGGCGGCGGAGGAACTGGCCCGGGACGGCACGCTGACCAACTCGATCATCGCCTCCGGCCGGCGCATCCTCATCGGCTGGGGACTCGGACTGCTCGTCGGCGTACCCGTCGGCCTGCTCGTCGGGCAGATCAAGGTCGTACGCCAACTGCTCGACCCCTACATCGAGTTCTTCCGGTTCATCCCGCCGGTCGCCTTCGTCACCCTCGCCGTGGTGTGGCTGGGCATCGGCGAGTCCTCGAAGGTCGTCCTGATCTTCTACACGGCCGTCTTCATCGTCACCCTCAACACGAGCGCCGGCGTCATGGCGGTGAGCGAGTCCAAGCTCAGGGCGGCGGCGAGCCTGGGCGCGAGCCGGCGGCAGATCCTCCAGCGGATCGTCCTGCCGTCCACCGTGCCGCACATCGTCACCGGCGCCCGGCTGGCCATGGGCAACAGCTTCCTGACCATCGTCTCCGCCGAGATCGTCGCCGCCCAGGTCGGTCTCGGCTCGCTGATCTGGACCTCCCGCAACTACGGCCGGATCGACTGGGTCTTCGTCGGAATCATCACCCTGGGCATCCTCGGGTTCGTCTTCGACCGCATACTGCGGATCGTCGCCTCCCGGGCCCTGCGTCGATATGGAGTGAAACTGTGAGTCGTGCCCTTGTCCTGGAGACGTTCGGCGCGCTGCCGAGGCTCGTGGAGCGGCCGATACCGGAGCCCAGGCCCGGCCACACCCTCGTACGGCTGAGCGCCGCCGCCGTCACCCACCTCGATCTCAACGTCGTCGACGGCAAGTTCGGCATCCTCCCCGACCTGCCGGCGGTGCCGGGCACGGCGGGCAGCGGAACCGTCCTGGCCTCGGACATCCATCCGGAGGGCAGCCTCGTCCAACTCCGCGGCAAGGCGCTCGGACTGCGCAGGGACGGCTGCTGGGCGGAGCACGCCCTGGTGCCGGACGCGGCCGTCGAGGCCGTGCCGGAGGGCACGGATCCGGCGCTGGCGTGCAGCTACTTCTCCCCGGTCGGCACGGCCTGGGCGGCGGTGCACCCGGTCGCGGCCGTGCGGCCGGGCGAGCGGGTCCTGGTGACCGGGGCGGCGGGCGCGGTCGGCGCGCTGACCGTGCAGCTCGCCGCGCAGGCCGGCGCGGAGGTGGTCGGCGTGGTCGGCCGCCCGGCCAAGCTCGCGCACGTCCCGCCGCCCGCGAAGGCCGTGTCGGCGGCCGAGCTGTCGCCGGAGGCGGTCGGCGGACCGATCGACGTGCTGATCGACACCGTGGGCGGGCCCGTGCTGCGGGACGCGCTGCGGCTGGTCCGGCCGCGCGGGCGCGCCGCCCTCGTCGGCTACACCGCCGGCCGCGAGTTCACCGTGGACCTCGCGGACTTCCTCCTCGCCGACGTGTCGCTGCGGACCGTCAACCTGATGTCACGGGCCGCGGAGGTCGCCGACGACGTGCGGCGACTGCTCGCCGACCTGACGGCGGGGACGCTGACGTTGCCGATCGAGCGGTACCCGATCGACGACCTCGCCGAGGCCGTCGACCGGCTGCGGACCGGGGAGGCGGTCGGCAGGGTGACGCTGGACCTGGGCTGACGTCCAGTCCGGCGAGGTCGGCTGCGGTTCGGCAGCGCCCTGAAGGGGCGCGGGGAACTGCGCGACCAGCCACGACGGCGCCGCAGCGAACGACGGCACATCGCGGCACTTCCAGCGGATCACTCAGCCCGGCACGACGACCGCATGGCCCCGGCAGCACACCGTGCTGTCGGGGCCGCAGTGTTCGACGAGGTCGAGCGTGACCGTGCCGCTCGCGGCGTCCACCGCCCGCACCTGGCCGGTCACCACGAGCCGGTCCCCGGCGTGCGCGGGCGCCCGGTTCTGCCAGCCGACCTCCAGGACGCGTCCGGCGTCCCCCGCGAACCGCGCCGCCGCGCGATGGAACAGACAGCCGTGCAGCTGCGCCATGACCACCGGCCCGGCCAGCCCCTCCGCGCGCGCGAACTCGCCGTCGTAGTGGATGCGGTGCGCGTTGCGCGTGACCGCGCCGAAGCGGAGCAGGTCGACGGCGCTCGGGGTCAGTTCGACGGCCGGCACCGCCTGCCCCACGGTGACCTGGCGGACAGGAGCCGTCATCGGACGATGAACCTCTCTGTGACCTCGACGAGGGCGCCCCGCTCCGCCGAGTACGTCTTCTCGACCGTCAGCAGCAGGAACCCCGCCCCGCCGCCCTTGCGTTCCACACCGGTGAGGGTCCGGCGCATGCCGATCTCGTCCCCGGGCCGCACCTCGGCCCGGAAGCGCACGTCCTGGCCGCCCGCCATCAGCCGGACGTCGAGTCCGTCAGTGCCGGGCACCTCGTCGCGGTACATGCCGTCGGGCCGGAACTCGGCCGGATCGGCGCCCGGCGCGCCGCGCAGCAGACTCACCGTGTACAGGGGATGCACGCGAAAGCCGGGATGACCGGGATCGACCAGCTGCGGTGCGCTCTCGCCGGCGGCGCGCGCGAACTCCGCGGCGTCCTCGGCCCGTACGACTCCCAGGGACCGCTGCTCCGGGACCCCGATCGCCGCCCGGGCCCTCTGCTCGGCCAGTTCCAACGCCGACATGCGCTGCCTCCCCACTCACGTCACGGGCTGTGCACACTAAGGTCCGCTTCCCGGCGGCGGCCACGGAACCGGACCGTTCAACGGACCGATCCGCTTGGGCGGCGATCACCGCCGCCCCACCATCGGTCCATGGACCTCATGGACATCCAGGCGCCCCCGAAGGGCGCCTACGCGGAAGCGGACGGCGTCGAATACCACTACGTCGAGCTGGGGGAGGGCAGCCCGACCGTGTTCCTGCACGGCGGCGGGCCCGGCTGCACCGGCTGGTCCGACTTCGGGCAGGTGGCCCCGCTGTTCGCCGCCGACCGCCGCTGCCTCCTCGTCGACATCCTGCAGTACGGCAAGTCCGCCAAGCCCGTCATCGAGGGCCCCATGTGGGACTACCACGCCGCGAAGACCGTGGCCCTCCTCGACGCCCTCGGCGTGGAGCGCGCCGACTTCGTGTGCAACTCGTGGGGCGGCACCATCGCGCTCAACCTCGCCGCCAAGTACCCCGAGCGCGTCCGGTCGTTGGTGATCACCGGCAGCATGCCCGTGTTCTACGGCCCGCTCGCGCCCCTCCCCGAGGGCGGCCGCCGCGGCCGCAACGCCCGCGACGTGTACTACGGCGGCACCGGCCCGTCCTGGCAGAAGATGCGCGAGCTGATCGCCCGTCTGGAGTGGTACGACCCGCAGGCCGTCCCCGACGGCACCGTGACCCTGCGTCACGAGCAGAGCCTCGACCCCGAGGAGACCGCCCTCGCCGGCGCCTCCGACAACCCGCGCGGCGACTGGCAGGACCTCACCGCCGAACTCGGCCGCATCCAGGCCCCCACCCTCTTCCTGTGGGGCATGCACGACGCCTTTCTCACCCCCGACTACCCGCTGATGCTGGCCCGTATGATCCCCAAGGGAAACCTCCATGTGATCAGCGAGGCCTCCCACCACCCCCAGGAGGAGCGGCCGTACGACTACCACAGCGTCGTCAGCGGCTTCCTGGACCAGCGGCACCCGTGACCCACAGGGGAGGAAACATGAGCGGACCGGCGCTGCGCGTCGTCGAACTGTCCAGTCCCTTCGTCCGGTTCGCGGGCCGGCTGCTGGTCGGCCTCGGACACGAGGTCGTGCTGGTCGAACCCCCGGACGGCGACCCCACCCGGCGTGAACTCGACGGGGACGCGTTCGCCCACTGGCACGCCGGGAAGCGGTCCGTCGTCGTCGGCTCCCCGCAGGAGCTGCGTCGACTGCTCGACGGCGCGGACGTCCTGCTCGACGGGACGCCGGACGGGGCGCAGGCCCCCGACCACGTGGTGCACGTCCGCGTCACGCCCTTCGGACTCGTCGGGCCGCGCTCCCACTGGCGGGGCACCGACCTGGTGGTGGCGGCGCTGGGCGGCATGCTGGCGCAGGTGGGCGACCCGGACGGGCCGCCGCTGAGGCTGCCCGAGAACCAGGCCGAGCAACTCGCCGGCGTCAACGCGGCGATCGCCGCCCTCCTCGGCGTCCGCGCCCGCCGCCGGGGCCCCGGCCAGCTCATCGACGTCTCCGCGCAAGCCTGCGTCGCCGCCGCCCTGGAGGCGGGCACGCTGGCCTATCTGCACGAGGACCGGGTGCCGCCCCGGCCGGGAGCCGTGCACCCGCTCGTGCCGCACGGGCTGTTCCGCGCCGCCGACGGCCACCTGGGCGGCGGGCTCGGCGGCAGCCCCCGCATGTGGGACGCGCTGCTTCAGTGGCTGCGCGAGGAGGGCGCCGAGGCCGATCTCGGCGAGCCCCGCTGGCAGGACCCGGTCGAACGCAAGACACACCAGGAGCATGTCTTCAAGGTCGTCCAGGACTTCGCGGGCGCGTGGCCGAAGGCCGAGTTCGCCGAGGCCGCCCAGGCCAGGAAACTGCCCTGGGCCGCCGTGGACCTGCCCTCCGAACTGCCGGACAACCCGCAGCTCACGGCGCGCGGCTTCTTCACCCGGGTGGCCGGGCGCACCGACGTCGGCTTCCCCTTCGCGTTCCCGGAGGGCCGCCGCACGCAGGAACTGGACGTCCCCGCCCTCGACGCCGACCGCGCCCTCCTCGACACCTCCCGCCCGGCGCCCCGGACCGTCGCCGCGCAGGATGCCGGGCGCCCCGCGCTGGACGGCGTCCGCGTCCTCGACCTGACCTGGGTGCTCGCGGGCCCCTACTGCACGAAGATCCTCGCCGACCACGGCGCCGAGGTCATCAAGGTCGAGTCGGCGGGCCGCCCCGACCCCACCCGGTTCGCCCCCTTCATGCACCTCTCCCGGGGCCCGCACACGGACCCGAACACCAGCGGCTACTTCAACGACGTCAACCGCAACAAACGCAGCATCACGCTGGACACCCGCTCCGCGGACGGCCTCGCCGTGCTGCGCGACCTCATCGCGTCCTGCGACGTCCTCGTGGAGAACTTCAGCTCCACCGTCATGACCCGGATGGGCCTCGGCCACGAGGAGCTCGCCCGGATCAACCCCCGCATCGTCTACGTCAGCATGTCGGGCATGGGGCACACCGGCCCCCGCAACGGCTGGGTGTCGTACGCCGACACGGTCTCGGCCGCGTCCGGACTGACCGGGCTGACCGGCTGGGGTCCGCAGGACGTGGTCGGCGTGATCTACGGCCACGGCGACATCGTCGCCGGACTCCAGGCCGCACTCGCGACCATCGCCGCCCTGGAGCACCGGGAGGAGACCGGACGCGGGCAGCACATCGACCTGTCCCAACTCGAGGCGATCGCCGCGCACATGGGCACCAGCCTGCTCACCGGCACCCCCTCGGCGCCGAGGGGCAACACCCACCCCGAGTGGAGCCCGCAGGGCGTGTACCGGTGTCTCGGCGCGGACCGCTGGCTCGCTGTCAGCGTGCGGTCGGACCCCGAGTGGGCGGCGCTGTGCGAGGTCGTCGGCCGCCCCGATCTCGCCGCCGACGAGCGGACCCGGACGGCGTGGGCGCGTCGACGCGCGAGCGCCCTCGTCGACGAAGCGCTCGGGGGCTGGGCGCGGACGATGCCGGCCGACCTCGCCGCCGAACTCCTCCAGGAGGTCGGCGTCCCGGCCGGAGCCGTGCAGGACGGGCGGGAACTCGTCGAGCACGACCCGCAGTTGCGGGCGCGCGGCTTCTACGTCCGCCGGGAGCACCCGGCCGCGGGGGCCTTCCTGCACGAGGGAGTGCCGATCCGGCTCACCCGCACCCCCGGGGCCGTCCGCGAGCCCGCACCCCTGCTCGGCGCCGACACCGATGACGTACTGCGGGAGGTGGCGGGGTACTCGCCGGAGCGGATCGGGCGGTTGCGGGACGCCGGGGCGCTGCGGTGATCCGGGCGCATTCCGTCCCCGGGCTGCTGGAGGCGGCCGCCGAGGAGTTCGGGGACCGGGTCCTCCTGCGGGTGGGCGAGGTGACGCGCACCTACCGGGAGACCCGCCGGGCCGCCGCCGCGACGGCAGGAGCGCTCGCGGCCCGCGGCTGCCGGCCCGGGGACCGCGTCGCCGCCATGACCGGCAACCGGATCGAGCTCGTCGACCTGATCCTCGGCACCGCGTGGCTCGGCGCGGTCCTCGTCCCGCTCAACACCGGCCTGCGCGGCCCCGGCCTGCGGCATGTGCTGGACGCCGCCGAGCCCGCGTTCCTGCTGGCGGAGCCCGAGCCGGCCGCCCGCGTCGTCGAGGCCGGCTACCGGGGAACGCTGTGGATCACCGACGGCACCGACGGAACGGACGGAACCGGCGCCGTTCCCACGCCCGAGGAGGGCGCGCCGGAGCTCCCGCCCGCCCGGGTCCGCGCCGAGGACACCGCCTTCGTCCTGTTCACCTCGGGCACCACCGGCGCCTCGCGGGGCGTGCGCTGCCCGCACGCCCAGTTCTCCTGGTGGGGCCGCAACGTCGCCGACTCCCTGCGGCTGACCGCCGACGACGTCCTGCACACCTGTCTGCCCCTGTTCCACACCAACGCCCTGAACGCGCTGGCCCAGGCCATGACCGTGGGCGCCGCCTACTCGCTCGCGCCGCGCTTCTCGGCCTCCCGGTACTGGACCCAGGTCGCGCACGCCGAGGCGACCGTCGTCTATCTGCTCGGCGCGATGGTCCCCATGCTGCTCGCCCAGCCCCCCGGCCCCCACGACCGCGCCCACCGCGTGTGGCGCGGCCTCTCACCGGCCACTCCCGGCCCCGCCTGGCAGCCGTTCCGGGAGCGCTTCGGCGTCACCCTCGTCGACGGATTCGGCTCCACCGAGACCAACCTCGTCATCGGATCCACCCCCGAGGAACAGCGGCCCGGCCGCCTCGGCACCGTCCGCGACGGGTTCTCGGTGCGGGTCGTCGACGAGCTGCTCGCCCCGGTCCCCGACGGCGCCCCCGGCGAACTCGTCGTCCGCAGCCACCAGCCGTTCGCCTTCGCCACCGGCTACCTCGGCGACGCCGAGAGCCCGGCCCCGGACGACTGGCGGCGCACCGGGGACCGCGTGGTCCGGGACCCGGACGGCTCGTTCCGGTTCGTCGACCGGATCAAGGACGTCATCCGCCGGCGCGGCGAGAACATCTCCTCGCAGGAGGTGGAGTCCGCCGTCCGCGCCCACCCCGCGGTCGCCGACGCCGCCGCCTTCCCGGTCGCCTCGGAGCTGGCCGAGGACGAGGTCATGGTCGCGGTCGTCCTGTGCCCGGACCGCACGCTCGACCCCCACGACCTCGTACGGCACTGCGAGCGCGAGCTGCCGCCGTTCGCCGTGCCCCGCCACATCGACGTGGTGGCGGAGCTGCCGCTCACCGAGACCGGCAAGGTCCGCAAGGCGGAGCTGCGCGCCCGGGGCATCACGGCGACGACCTGGGACCGTACGGCCCGGCTCAGCCCTTCGCCACCCACGCGCCGATGACCTCGGCGAACTCCCGCGGAAGCTGCTCCGGCACCGGTACGTGACCGCCGGACAGCACCTGGGTCTCCCAGCCGAGCGCCGCGAACTTCTCCAGCGCGGGCAGCGAGTAGTGGTCGCCCGGCGCGCACACCGCGAGGGCGCGGGCCGTGACGTACGGCAGCCGCTCCTCCATCCGGTACCGGGTCACCGCCAGATGGCCCTCCTCCACCCGGTCCAGGACCGTGAGCGCGTCCACCATGAACCGGTGCAGCGCGGCCTCCTCGCCCGGCTCGTAGAAGCCGCGGCGCCGGTTCCACAGCTCCAGCAGGTGCGAGCCGTCGGCCCTGGGGTCGACGTGGTCGACCGGCTTGCGCGTCGCGGCCCGGCCGCGCCGCTCCTCGTCGACGAAGGGCGTGCCGGACAGCAGCAGGCCGGCCACCCGGTCCTGGAGCCGGGCTGCGACCTCCACCGCGACCACCCCGCCGGTGTGATGGCCCACCAGGTGGAAACGCTCCAGTTCGAGCGCGTCGACGAGCGCGAGCACACCGTCGGCGAACCGTTCCACGGAGTGCGGCCCGGCGGGCTTCGCGGAGGCCCCGAAGCCCAGGGTGTCCATGGCGATCGCCCGCTGCCCGGCGGCTCCGACCAGCGGCAGCACGTCCAGGTACTCGGTCCAGGAGCGCGGCGTCTGGTGGAGCAGCAGCACGGGCTCGCCGGCGCCGCATTCGACGTAGTGCAACTGCCCGAAGGGACTGGGGACATAGCCGCGCCGCAGGTCGTGCGTCATGGTGACCTTCTTTCGTACGGGGAAGAGCGGACCGCACGACCACTGTGGTGAGCGGCGCGGCGGCGCACCAGGCCGGCGGTCCGGTCTGCGGACCCGTCGAGGCCTCCGGAATCCGGGGGACTCCAGAGGCCTCGACCTGCCCAGTGCTCTTCATGACCCGATCGGGGCCTCAAGCGGTGACCGCTTCGCCGGCGAAGTGACAGGCGGCCCGTCCGCCGGCCGCCGTTTCGGAGAGCTGCGGGTCGCTCTCCACGCAGATCGTGCGCTCCGGGTGGGCCAGCGGGCCGATCGGGCACCGGGTCCGGAACCGGCAGCCGGAGGGCGGGTTCGCCGGGCTCGGCAGATCGCCGCGCAGCACGATGCGCTCCCGCGCGGGCGCCGCCGCGCTCGCCACCGGCGACGACGACAACAGGGCCGCGGTGTAAGGGTGCTGGGGGTTGCCGTACACGTCGGCGACCTCGCCGTACTCGACGATCCGGCCGAGGTACATCACCGCGACGGTGTCGCTGAGGTGGCGTACGACGGACAGGTCGTGCGCGATGAACAGGTAGCCGAGGCCCAGTTCGTTCTGCAGCTGCTGCAGCAGGTTGATGATCTGGGCCTGGACCGACATGTCCAGTGCGGAGACCGGTTCGTCGAGGACCAGCGTGCGCGGCCGGCGGGCCAGCGCCCGCGCGATGCCGATGCGCTGGCGCTGCCCGCCCGAGAAGGCGTGCGGGTAGCGGTCGAGGAGTTCGGGACGCAGCCCCACCTGCTCCATCAACAAGCGTGCCTCCGCTTCGAGTTCCCGGCCGCCGATGCCGCGGAAACCGAGCGCCTCGGCGAGGGACTGCCGGACGGTGCGCCGGGGGTTCAGGGAGGCGTAGGGATCCTGGAACACGTACTGCACCGAGGACCGGACCCGTTTGAGGTCCTCCTCGCGCATCGCGCTCACCTCGGTTCCGTCGACGAACACCGATCCGCCGGCGATCGGGTTGATCCCGACGATGCCCCGCGACAGCGTCGACTTGCCGCAGCCGCTCTCCCCGACGAGCCCGACGGTGCGGCCCGCCCGCACGGACAGGCTCACCGAGTCGACGGCGTACACCGGGGGTTCGCGGTGGAACAGTCCGCGCCGCCGCGATCCGACGTCGACCCTGAGGTCGCGGACCTCCAGCACGGGGGTGTCCGGCACGGGAGCGGGCCGCACCGGCGGTACGGGCGCCGGCGCCTCGGTCCGGCCCCGGCCCGTGCTGACGTCGACGCCCCGCTGGGCCGCGAAGCAGGCCGAGGTCTGTCCGCTGTCCCCGATCTCCAGCAGCTCCGGCCGGGCGTGCGTGCAGTCGTCCTCGGTGAACGGGCAGCGCGGGGCGAACGCGCAGCCGGGCGGGAGGGCGGCCGGGTCGGGCGGGGTGCCGGGGATCGCCGGCAGCGGCCGGCCGGCCAGGTCGTCGTCCAGGCGCGGCATGGCTTCGAGCAGCGCCGCCGTGTAGGGGTGGCGCGGGTGGTTGAAGACCTGCTCGACGGTGCCCTTCTCGACCGTGCGCCCGCTGTACATCACGACGACGTCCGTGCACAGTTCGGCGACCACGCCCATGTCGTGGGTGATGATCGCGACGGCGATGCCGAGTTCGGTGCGCAGCCGGGCGAGCAGCCGCAGGATCTGCGCCTGGATCGTGACGTCGAGGGCCGTCGTCGGCTCGTCGGCGATGAGCAGCGCCGGATCGTTGGCCAGCGCGATCGCGATGACGACGCGCTGGCGCATGCCGCCGGAGAACTGGTGCGGGTACTGGTCGATCTTCGCCGGCACGTCGGGGATGCCGACCTGTTCCAGGAGCTCGACGGCCCGCGCACGTGCGGTCTTCTTGTCGACGCCGTGGACGGTCATCGCCTCGACGATCTGGTCGCCGACCTTCATGACCGGGTTGAGCGCGGCCTGCGGGTCCTGGAAGACCATCGCGACCCTGCTGCCGCGGCGCCGCCGCATCTCGCGTTCGGGCAGCGCGAGCAGGTCCTCGCCGTCGAACCGCACACTGCCCGCGACGACTTCGCCCGGCGGGCGCAGCATCCGCATGATCGAGCGCGCCGTGACGGACTTGCCCGAGCCGGACTCGCCGACGATGCCCAGGACGTCGCCCGGGTAGATGTCGAAGCTGACGTCGTCGACGGCTTTGACGCCGCCGCTCCGGAGCTTGAACTCCGTGCCCAGGCCCTGGACGCGCAGCAGCGGGACGGCCCGGTCGGCGCCGGCGGCCGACGGTTCGGCCAGGGGGGAGTTGGTCGTCGGGGTCATCGGCGATTCACCGCCTCGTTGAGTGCGTCCGACATCAGGCTGACGCCCACCGCGAGCAGCAGGAGCAGCGCCGCGGGGCCGATGATGTAGGTGGGTGACTGGGTCACGAACCGCAGTCCGTTGTTGAGCAGTACGCCGAGCGACGGCGTGGGGGGCTGCACGCCGAGGCCGACGATGGACAGGCCGGCCTCGATGTAGACGCCGACGACCATCCACACGGCGCCCTGCACGACGATGGCGTCCATGGCGTTCGGCAGCACATGCCGGACGACGAGTTTCGGGCGCGAGACGCCGAGCACCCGGGCGGCGAGGACGTACTCCTTGTCCTGCTGGCTGAGCCAGGCGCCGCGGGCCAGGCGTCCCGCGCTGGGCAGTCCGCCGATCAGGATGGTGAGGAACAGCGCGAACCAGCCGGCGCCGAGGATGGCCACCAGGCAGACGCCGAGGATCAGCCCGGGAAAGCCGATGACCACGTCCAGCAGCCGCTGCACGCCCGCGCCCAGCCATCCGGACAGCGCGCCGGCCAGACCGAGCAGGGTGCCGATCGCCATGCTGAGCGGCACCGCGCTGAGGATGAGGCTCAGGTCGACGCGCAGCCCGTAGACGCTGCGGACGAAGATGTCGCGGCCGAACTCGTCGGTGCCGAAGAGGTGCTGGGCCGACGGGCCGGCGAAGGTGGTGGCCCCCTGCTGGTCGTAGCCGCCCGGGAAGAGGAGCGGAGCGAGCAGCGCGGCGAGTGTCATGACCAGGAGGATCGTCAGGCCGACGATGCCCCGCGGGGTGCGGAAGGCCGACAGATAGCGGCCCAGCGTCGGGTTCAGCCGCCGGCGCGTGGCCAGCGGCGCCGACAGGGGTACGTCCGTCATCACTGATCTCCCAGCCTGATCTTCGGGTCGAGCGCCGCCAGGACCAGCTCGGTGGCGATCTGGCAGAGCACGGCCACGCAGACCACACCGAGGATCAGCACCTGGAGGACGGTGAAGTCGCGCGACGTCACGCTGGAGACGGCGAGCTGGCCGAGGCCGTTGCGGTTGAAGACCGACTCGATGACGACGGCGCCGGCGAGCAGCGTGCCGATCTCCAGGCCGATCGCGACGACCGCCGTGCCGAAGCTGTTGCGCAGCACGTGGCGCAGGGTGATCCGCCGCGGCGAGGCCCCCTTGGACAGGGCCAGATCCACGTAGTCCTCGTTGCGGACCCGGACCATCTCCGTCTGCAGCAGCCGGGCCAGGGCCCCCGCCGCCGGCAGCGCGAGGGCCACCGCCGGCAGGACCAGGTACTGGATGCCGATCGCGGGATCGTCCAGCACGCTCACCTCGCCGCTCACCGGCAGCCAGCGGTGGTAGACGCCGAAGACGAGGATCATCGCGAGTGCCGTCAGGAACGACGGCACGGCGACGAGGATGCTGTTGCCCAGGTCCAGGCCGACCCGCGCCCACCAGCGCCGGGTCGAGCCGGCCAGGACGCCCAGCGTCGTCCCGATCACGGCGACGAGCAGGGTGGCGAACACGGCCAGCTCCACGGTGCTCTCCAGCCGGTCGCCGATGAGGCTCGCGACGCTGCGGTGCAGCAGGTAGGAGTCGCCCAGGTCGCCGCGGAACAGTCCGGAGATCCACTCCCAGTACTGCACGAACGGCGACCGGTCCAGCCCCAGCTCCTTGCGGATGGCGGCGATGTTCTCGGCCGTCGGGTCCGCGCCGGCGAGGGTGACGGCGACGTCACCCGGGGCGAGCCGGGGCAGGGCGAAGGCGACGATCGAGCTGGCGAAGAGCACGAACATCACCGACGGCACCTTGCGGATCAAGTACCGGATCATTTCGACAACCACGCCTCACCGAGGTCGAGGAAACCCGTCCGGGTGGCCTCGATGCCGCCGACGGCCTCCGCCCGGACCGTCATCGTCGGGCGGGTGATCAGCGGGAGCGCGAACGCCTGGTCGAGGAGGTACGCGTTGTAGTCGTGCACCGCGCTCTTCTGGGCGTCGGCCGAGGTCGCGGCGGTGACCTTCTGGACCAGCGCCGAGTACTGCGGGCTCTGGAACTTCAGCAGGTTGTTGCTCGCGAGGAACTCGGGCCGGCTGACGACCTGGGTCGCGGGCGACAGGGCGTTGCTGTTCATCATCAGGACTGCGGGAGTGCCCATGTTCCGCTTGGCGATCCGCTCGTCGTACTCGGTCGCGCTGAGCAGGACGGGCTCGGCGGTCAGGCCGACGGCCGCGAGGTTGTTCTTGACGATCTGGAAGATGCCGGTGGCCTCGGGGGTGTTGAGCGTGACGACGTCGAACGACGCGTTCTTCACCCCGGCCTGGGCGAGCAACTGCTTGGCCTTGTCCGGCTGGTAGGTGTAGTGCTTCGACTGGGCGGCGTCGTAGCCGACGGTGGAGGTCCGCCACGGCAGGTCCGTGGCCTGTGCCTGCCCGCCCTCGACCTGCTTCACGATGCGGTCGCGGTCGATCGCGTACTGGACCGCCTGGCGCACGGTCTTGTCGTCGAAGGGCGCCTTCGTCACGTCGAGGGCGAGGGGGATCGCCGATCCGCCCGAGGTCACCAGGGCGTAGCCCGGCTGCTTGCTCAGGCTGCGCGCGTCGAGGGCGGGGATGCCGACGCCGTACTGGACGCGACCGCTGCGGATCGCCGACACGATGGCGGTCGGGTCGTTGATGATGTTGATCTCGATCTTGTCGAGATGCGTTTTCTTGGCGTCGCGGTACTTCGCGTACTTGGTGAGCTCGACCTTGCCGCCGGGCGTCCACGACTTCCAGGCGAAGCGGCCGGTGCCGTCGACGACCTTGCCGGCTCCGTAGCCGGCGTAGGTGTCGGGGTTGACGATCGGCATCGTCTCGAAGAGGTCGAAGATGTTCGGCGTCGACTTGGAGAAGGTGAGCTTGAGCTGGTGCTCGCCTTCCGTCTGTATCGACTTGATCTGGGCGGCGATCGCCTGGTTGGCCGCGCCCGTCGCCGGGTCCTGGACCTTCTTCAGGGTGAAGACGACGTCGCCGGCCGTCAGCTTGCGGCCGCTGTGGAACGTGACGTCGTCGCGGAGCGTGATGTCTATGCTCTTCGCGTCGGCGGCGAGCTGCCACGACTTGGCGAGGACGCCGGTGGGCGTGCCGGTCTTGGTGCCGATGAGCGTCAGCGTCTCGAAGACCTGGTACTCGGAGAGCAGGTTGCCGAACGAGGTCTTGAGGAAGCCTCCGGGGTCGACGTCGCTGGTCTGGGCGACGACGAGGGTGCCTCCGTCGCGCACCGGGCCGGTGGACGCGGAGGTCCCGGCGACGGGCTCGGCGGCGGCGCTGCACGCGGCCGAGGTGAGCAGGGCCGCGCCCACGGCCACGGACGCTGTCAGTCTGCGGTGTCTGACTGGCTTGGAGAGAGACATCGGTGCTCCTTGAGGGAGGGGAGTCGGGGGAAGTTCGGATGAGGAGGGTCGGCCGGGGGGCGGTCGCCGCATGTCAGTGATCACCGCGCAGATCGAGCGCGACCTTGCCCCAGGGGTGGCCGGACTCGACTTCGCGCAGGGCGGCCTCGGCGTCCTCGAAGCGGAAGACGTCGCGGACCTGGGGATCGAGCCGTCCGTCCGCCACCCGCCGGGCGAGTTCGGCGAGCGTCTCGGTGCTGCTCTCGCGCTTCAGCGGGCGGGCGCCGAACCGGGCCGCCGTCTCGGGGTCGGCGACCGTGAGGATCCGGCAGCCGGAGTGGATCGCCGACGAGACGCTCCGGAGTGCGTCCCCGCCCACGAGGTCGAGGACGGTGTCGACTCCGTGCGGCAGGGCCGTCCGCAGCTGTTCGCCGAAGGCGGGGCCGTCGTAGGCGATCGTCGTGGCGCCCAGCGACTCGACGAACTCCCGTTTGGCCGCGGCGGCGGTTCCGAGGACGGACACTCCGGTGTCCCGGGCGAGCTGCGCGGCCGCCACGCCGACGCCGCCGCCGATGCCGAGGATCAGCAGGCTCTCGCCGGCCTTCGGAGCGAGCTGCCCGATCCCGTCGTAGGCGGTTCCGACCGCCACCGGCAGCACGGCGGCGTCGGTCCAGGAGACCTCGGCGGGCTTCGGCGCCGTCTGGCTCGCGGTCAGGAGCGCGAAGCGCGCGTAGCCGCCGCAGCCCCGGGCGCTGGTGCCGAACACCGGGTCGCCGACGGCGAACGCGTCGACCCCGTCGCCGAGTCGGACGACCACGCCCGCGACCTCACGCCCGAGCACGGCCGGCAGGTCGAGGTGCAGGAAGGCGCGGTGCAGACCGGCCCGGACCTTCCAGTCCACCGGGTTGACCCCGGCCGCACGCACCTCGACGAGGAGCTCGCCGGGCCCCGGCACGGGCTCGGGCAGTTCGAGGAAACGTTGCACCTCCGGTCCGCCGTATGCGGTGAATCCATATGCTGTGGGCACTTCGAGCCTCCGACTCGGGCCGACGGAACGGTCAGTGCTGCTGCCGGGCCCATGCGCCGCAGAGCCGCACGCTCTCCTCGGGGGTCGCCTGGGCGCCCTTGTCGACCTCGATGACGAGCCAGCCGTCGAAGCTGTCGGGGAGCGCGGCGAGGGTGGCGGGGATGTCCACGGAGGCGTGGCCGGGCTCGGCCCACAGGCCGGCGAGGACGGTCTGCTGGTAGGTCCAGCCCTCGGCCCTGCCGCGCTCGGCGATGTCGGCGTGGAAGTCCTTGACGTGCATCGCGGCGATCCGCTCCCCGTACTCGCGGATCAGGCCGATGACATCGGCGCCGGCCCAGCCGAGATGGCCGATGTCCGGGCCGAAGGACAGGACGTCCGCCGGAATGGTGTCGAGGATGAAGCGGGTTTCCGCCTCGGTCTCCGCCCACGTGCCGATGTGCGGGTGGAACGCGGCGGTGACGCCGTTGGCCTTGGTGGTCTCGCCCATCCTGGCGAACACGTCCCGGACCCGTTCCAGCCGTTCGGGAGTGCCGTCCGTGCCCACCGCCGGGCGGTGCACGCGCGGGGCCTCCTTGTTCATGCCGGTGGCCACGAAGACGGTGGGCAGGCCCAGCTCGGCCATCTGCGCGCTGATCCGGTCGGTCTTGTCGAGCAGTTCCCGCAGGCTCGCCTCGTCCTCGGGCAGCGGGCCGGAGATGTAGCCGGGGGCGGGCAGCAGACCGTGGTCGGCGAGGAGCGCGCCGTACTCGGCCGTGGTCAGGTCCGCCGGGACCTCGGCGTGCACGGAGCGGATGCCCGACTCCTTGATGACCTTGAGGCGTTCGGCGAGCGGCGGGGCGAGAGCGGGGTCGATCCAGCCGTCGTCGGTGGCGATCCACTGGAGGGGGTTGATCGCGATCTTCTCGGGGCTGATGGTCATGAAGGGCCTTTCATGGAAGGTGAGGGAGGGAGAACGCTGAGGGAGGGGGAACGGTCAGGCGGAGAAGCGGGGCTCAGGACGTGCGCAGCTGCTCTCCAGCCGCACCGTCCGTTGCGACCGGGACGCGTCCTCCACCGCGCACAGCGCTTCGAGGACGTGGAAGGCGAAGGAGGCGTCGGCGCGGTGCGGGCCGCCCTCGACCGCGGTCGCCAGATCGCGCACGCCCAGCCCGCGGCGGGCCTGTTCGCGGGTGCCGACGGCGCCGAACAGCTCGACGGCCGGCTCCAGCGTCGTCCACTCGCCGTCGCCGTGCCGCCGCAGGCGCACGTCCCCGTCGAAGTGGTTCGGGTTGGGCAGCGAGAGCGTGCCCTCGGTGCCGTAGATCTCCATGGCGGGCAGGTCGGTGTCCCAGACGTCGAAGCTCATCTGGGTCGTGCCGATGACGCCCGAGTCGAAGGTGAGCACGGCGGCGGCATGGGTGGGCACGGTGACGTCGATGGCGTCGACGGTCCGCTCGGGCGCGGTGACGGTCCGCCGGGGCGCGCCGATCCGGGTGGCCGCCCCGACCGAGCGGATCGGGCCCAGGGCGTTGACGAGGATCGCGAAGTAGTACGGGCCCATGTCCATCACCGGGCCGCCGCCCTCCTGGAACAGGAAGGTCGGGTTCGGGTGCCAGGTCTCGGCCTTGCTGTGGCCGATGAACGCGGAGGCGCCGATCGGGGCGCCGATCGCCCCCGAGTCGATCGCCTTGCGCAGGGTCTGGCTCGCGCTGCCGAGGAACGTGTCCGGCGCGGAGCCCAGCAGGCGGCCGGTGCGGGCCGCCGCCGCCAGGACGGTCCGGCCCTCTTCGACGGTGGTGCCCAGGGGCTTCTCGACGTAGACGTGCTTGCCGGCTTCCAGCGCGGCGACGACGGTGCGTGCGTGGTGCACCGGGGGAGTGAGGTTGACGAGGATCTCCACCGAGTCGTCGGCGTAGAGCTCCGCATCGTCGCCCCAGGCCGGTATGCCGTGCTCGGCGGCGGCCTCCTTGGCCCGCGCTACGTCGATGTCACCGACGCGCACGATCTGCAGCTCTGGGTGGCGGGCCAGGCCGGTCACATAGCGGCCGAAGATGTTGCCGGTGCCCAGGATGCCGATGCGATGCGTCTGCTTGGCCATGCGGTGGTTCCTCTCCGAAAGAGCGATATGCGGTGCGGATGGAGGGATGCCTCAGGGGCGATCGAGGGAGCTCTGGTGCGGGATCGGGGTGCGGGAGCGAACCGGTCGCCGGGACGAGGGCCGGTCGTTCAGGCCGAGAAGTGCGGCCGGTTCCGGCCGGGTTGCTCGGTATTCAAGGCCCGCGCCGACGGCCGGGACGAGGGCCGCGGTCCGGTGAGCGGAACACCGGGAGCCGGGTTATCGAATCGTGATGAACCGAGGTGACGATCCGTCAGATCGATGGTTTCGAGGTCCCGATGCGGGTAAAGCGCGTTGCTGAGCTGCTCTTTTCATCCCACCCGCCCCCCGACGGGACGCACGGCGCACACCGTCCGGGCGAAGAACGAGCCGGGGGGCGACCGTGATCGCTGGAGTCTGGTCCATCGAGTGATCCGATCTCATTGCCTCGGATACCTCTCCTGGCTATACTCCGGTACTTTTTTGAGCCGTCCGGGGTGAACGCCGGGTTGCGCATCACCATCGTTTAGTTCGCACGACAGGAACAAGATGCCGTTATTAGTTTTTGCGACGGACTAAAGCAAGCGTAGCGCCCGTGGTCTTGCGGCCGGAACGGGGTGGTTGACGCGCACCCTCCTCAGGCCGGATGGTGATCCGGCGCGAGGAGGCGGAATTAAGACTGTGACGGTTCATAAAGACGGCGCCTATCCGGCCACTCCGGCCCTGCTGCCCGCGGTCCCGGTCGGGCTGCGCAGAGTGCTGGACCTGGTCGTCTCCGGCGAGGCGACCAACCGTGCCGAGATCGCACGGCGCAGCGGACTGGCCCGCTCGACGGTCGGTCAGCAGGTCGACCATCTCGTCGGGCACGGCATCCTGGAGGAGATCGAGTCCAGCGAGTCCGTGCGCGGCCGGCCGCCCCGCGTGCTCACGCTCTCCCCGCACGCGGGCACCATCGCCGTGGCCGACGTCGACACCCTGGCCTCACGCGTCGCGATCGCCGACCTCGCGGGCCGGGTCCTCGCCGAGGACACCGTCTACGTCCGCCTCGACAGCGGACCGGAGACGGTGATCGGGGCGGTCTCCGAACGCCTGTTGGGCCTGGTGGACAAGACCGGGCGGGATCCGCGCCGGGTCCGCCAGGTGGTGATGGGCCTGCCCGGCCCCGTCGACTTCCAGCGCGGCTGCGCCATGCGCCCCACCGGCATGCCGGGCTGGGACGGCTACCCGGCCGCCGAGGACCTGAGCGCACGCTTCCGGGCCCGCGCCGTGGTGGACAACGACGCCAACCTGATGGCCCTCGGCGAGGCGAGCCAGGACCAGTTCGACACACCGCTGCTCTGCCTCAAGATCGCGGCCGGCATCGGCGCCGGACTGGTCACCGCCTCCGGCGACGTCCACCGCGGAGCCGACGGCGCCGAGGGCGACGTCGGCCACATCCGGGCCGTCGACGGCAGCGACGCCCTGTGCACCTGCGGCAACGTCGGCTGCGTCAGAGCCGTCGCCTCCTACCGGGCCGTCCTGCACACCCTCGGCATTCCCGAGACGACGAACGACGATCCACGGCACGGCGAACGCGAACTCGCCGAACGCGTCGCCGACAACGACCCGTCGGCGGTGCACGCCTTGCGCCAGGCCGCCGCCGCGATCGGCGAGGTCGCGGCCATCCTGGTCCTCGTCCACAACCCCCGCACCCTGGTCCTGGGCGGCCCGCTCAGCGACCTGCGCGACGACCTCCTGTCCGGCGTGCGCGCCGTGGTCTACCAGCGCGCCCTCCCCCTGACCACGCGCAAACTGACCATCACCACGGCCCGCCCCGACGGCGCTTCCGCGATCCACGGCGGCATCGCCCTCGCCCTGCGGGACGTGTTCAGCGAGCAGGGCATCGCCCGGATGCTGGTGGACGACCGCAGAGGCTGAGGCCGTCGGCCGCCTCAGGCCGCTCCGCTCGGCACCCGGTGCGGATCCTGGGGCAGCCGGAGCGGCACGATGCCCACGCTGTGGCCGTCACGGTCCAGCAGCCGTCCCATGTGCTTGACCGTCCGCAGCACCACCGAGCGGTCCTCGACCGTGAGACGCGGCAGCCGCCGGGACAGATGGGCCTCGAAGGCGTGCACATCGTGCAGGTCGCGCAGCCACACGTCGACCACCAGATTGTGCGGGCCGGCCGTGATCGCGCAGGACCGGACCTCGCGCACCGAGGCCAGCACCCGGCTGGTCTCCGCCACGAACTGCCCCGGCACCGACGCGAAGTACACGGCGGACAGCGGCCAGCCCGACAACGGCCGCGCCAGATCGCAGCGCAGGCTCAGCCGGGAGGCCAGCAGCGACTGCAGCCGCCGCCGCACGGTCGTCAGGCTCCCCCCGGTCGCCGCGGACAGGTCCCGCAGGGACATCCGCCCGTCCACGCTCAGCAGTTCCAGCAGCTGCGCGTCCAGATCGTCCCATCTGGCCTCCGCGTCGGACAGCAGCGCCGGGGCCGCGACGGCCTGCTCGACTCGGGCGACCTGAGCCGCGTCGAGACTGCGCAGCCGCCACCGGCTGCCCTCGGCCGGGACCCCCGTCGACACATGCGTGCGCGTCGCCCGCACCCCGGGCGTCCGCTGGAACAACAGCGTGGTCAGCCGGCCCAACTCGTCGAGGCTGCGCGCCTGGACGGCCGCCACCAGGTCCCGGCCGCCGGCCGTGAGCTTGATGTTGGCCACCGAGGGGTCGGCCGCCAGCGCCAGCGCCACGTCCTCGGCCACTCCCGGCTCCGTGTCCACCTCCACCACCGCGCTCACCACGAGCCGCGAGTTGGACAGCCGGGGATAGGCCGTCACCCACGCCAGCCCCGCCTCCTCCAGCCGCTGCCAACGCCGCGCGGCCGTGACCGGATTGACCCCCAGCACCTCGCCGACCAGCCGCCACGGGGCCCTGGGATGGATCTGCAGCGCATGCACCACCCCCCGGTCGATCTCGTCGAGCCCCGAGGCGGCACAATCCTGCACGCCCCGGTGCGGCGCTTCCCTGCGCACATCGACGGAATCCAGCGTGAAAACTGCACAGTGACACGAGGTTTTCTCGCGCATTCCACACTCCGTTCGCCTGTCCCCGACACCGGAGGAGTGACCGCACCCCATGACGGACACCCACACGCACACCCGGACCGCCCTGCGGATCCTCAACGCCCGGCTGATCGACGGCACCGGCTCCGCGCCGGTGGACGACGCCGTCGTCATCGTCGACGGCGACGGCATCATCTCCTACGCCGGAGCCGCTGCGACAGCCCCCGAGGCGCCCGGCCACGCCTCCGGCGTCCGGGTCCTCGACGCGGGCGGCCGCACCCTGCTGCCCGGCTTCTTCGACTGCCACGTCCACCTGGCCTACGCGCAGGGCTCCCCGCCCGGCCGCCGCGCCGAACTCGACCCGGTCCTGGGCACCCTGGACACCGCCGCCCGGCTGCGGCAGACCCTCGACGCCGGCATCACCAGCGCCCGCGACCTCGGCGGCCTCTCCGCCGGCTACCGCACGGCGGTCGACAGCGGCCGGATCGTCGGCCCGCGCCTGCACACCGCCGTCCGGATCATCAGCCACACCGGCGGCCACGCCGACGTCCGGCTGCCCGACGGCACCGACCTCAGCGCCGGCATGTCGGAGATCGCCGACACCGCCGACGAGGCCCGGCTCGCCGTGCGCCGCGTCCTGCGCGAGGGCGCCGACCTGGTCAAGATCTGCGCCACCGGCGGCATGGGCAGCCCCTACGACCAGCCCGACGACGAGGGCCTGCTGGAGGAGGAGATCCGGGCCGTCGTCGACGAGGCCCGCCGGCACGGCGGCAAGCCCGTCGCCGCGCACGCCCAGGGCAACGCGGGCATCCTCAACGCGCTGCGCGGCGGCGTCACCAGCATCGAGCACGGCTACGGCCTCGACGCACGCGCCCTGGACCTGGCCGGCGAGCAGGGCACCTTCGTCGTCCCGACCCTGTCCACCGTCTACGCCGGCATCAACAAGGACACGATGCCGCACTACCACTACGAGAAGAAGGTCCGCTGGTCCGGCATCACCAAGGAGAACATCGCCCGCGCCATCGAGTACGGCGCCCGGATCGCCCTCGGCACCGACGCCGCCGTCGGCCCGCACGGCGTGAACCTCATGGAGCTCAGCTACCTCGTCGACCTGGGCATGGACCCCATGGCCGCCATCGTCGCCGGCACCCGCACCTCCGCCGAACTCCTCGGCGTCGCCGACCGGCTCGGCACCGTCGCCCCCGGCCGCACCGCCGACCTCGTCCTGTGCGACGGCGACCCGCTCACGGACATCGGCGTCCTCGGCGACCCGGCCAACATCGTCTGCGTCGTCCAGGACGGCATCGTCCGCAAGGACCTCCTGCTCCCAGCGGCCCCCACGGGAGGGCAGTCCTGATGTCATCGACCACCGACCTCCACAAGCCCGGCAGACAGTCGCCCGACAGCGGGCGGCCCGGCATCCTCGACCGCGTCCTGTCGTTCATCGAGCGGGCGGGCAACGCCCTGCCGCACCCGATCGTCCTGTTCGCGGGGCTTTTCGTCCTCCTGGCCGTCGTCTCCACCGGACTGGAGCTGGCCCACGTCTCCGTCGAGGTCCCCGGCACCGGCGAGACCAAACAGGTGGGCGGGCTGTTCACCGGCGACGGGCTGCGCTGGCTGGTGGAGAACCTGATCCCCAACTTCGCGGGCTTCCCGCCGATCGGCGCCGTACTGGTCCTGATCATGGTGGTCGGACTCGCGGAGCGGACGGGCCTCCTGGAGACGGTCATGCGGGCCACCCTGGCCCGCGTGCCCCGCGCCGCGCTCCCCTACGCGGTCGCGCTCATCGCCAGCCAGGCGCACATGATGAGCGACGTCGCCGCCATCGTCCTGCCGCCACTGGCGGCCCTGGTCTTCAAGAGCGCCGGACGGCACCCCGTGGCCGGCCTCATCGGCGGCTTCGCCTGCGTGACCGCCGGTTACGCCGCCGGCTTCACCATCGGCTCGCTCGACGCCCTGTACGTCGGCATCACCCAACAGGCGGCCTCGGTGCTGCCGGCCGCCGCCGGTCTCGACATCCACCTGCTCATCAACTACTTCTTCACCGCCGCGAGCAGCCTCGTCCTCGCCGCGCTCGGCGGATTCCTCATCGGCCGCGTCCTGGAGCCGCGGCTGGGGATCTACGAGCCGACCGGGGACGAGCCGCAGTCGCAGGACCTGGCCCTCACGCCGATCCAGCGCCGGGGCCTGCTGGCCACGGCCGTCGTCGTCCTGCTCTACCTGGGCGCGGTCCTCGCCCTGTGGCTGCCCGTCGGGGCCCCGCTGCGCGGCGAGGGCGGCGCCTTCGTGCCCTCGCCGCTCCTCAGCGGCATCGTCCCGGTCCTCTTCGGCGCCTTCCTGCTGGCCGGGCTCACCTACGGCTTCACCGTCAAGAAGCTCACCGGCACCGAGGACGTGGTCACCGCGGTGACCGACTCGGTGAAGAGCATGTCCGGCTACATCGTGATGATGTTCGTCGCCGCCCAGGTCATCGCGCTGTTCACCTGGTCCAACGTGGGCATCCTGCTCGCGGTCGAGGCCGCGGAGCTGTTCACCGACCTCGGGGTGACGGGCTTCGGCGCGATCGTGGTGTTCGTGCTGCTCGCGGCCTGCCTCAACCTCTTCATCGTCTCCGGCTCCGCCCTGTGGTCGCTGGTCGGACCCGTCTTCATCCCGGCGTTCATGCTCATGGGCATGAGCCCGGCGCTCAGTCAGGCGGCCTTCCGCATCGGCGACTCGGCGACCGGCGCCATCACCCCGATGAACCCCTACCTCTTCCTCATCCTGGCGATGCTCCGCCAGTACGAGCCCGACGCGAAGCTCGGCACACTGATATCCCGGCTCGCCGTCTTCGTCATCCCGTTCATGACGGTGTGGCTGGTCATCCTGGCCCTCTTCTACGGCTTCGACCTGCCACTCGGCCCGGGCGCGCACATCGGCCTCAAGTGAACGCCTTACGCACGCGGCCGACCCCGCCGGGAAGATCCGGTGGGGTCGTCCGCGTGGCGCTCCGCTGGTTGTGCGGCGATGTGCGGTCGTTTTGCTGCGGCGCGGTGGTGGCTGGTCGCGCAGTTCCTCGCGCCCCTTTGGGGTGTTGCCGCACCGTGGTCGACTTTGCCCGGCGCGCTTGGGCGGTGCGGGGGCTGCCGTCGTTTCGGTGCGGCGCCGTTGTGGCTGGTCGCGCAGTTCCTCGCGCCCCTTTGGGGTGTTGCCGTACCGTGGTCGATTTCGCCCGGCGCGCTTGGGCGGTGCGGGGGCTGCCGTTGTTCCGGTGCGGCGCCGTCGTGGCTGGTCGCGCAGTTCCTCGCGCCCCTTCAGGGCGCTGCCGACCTGCGTTGTCATTGCGCGGTGAGCGTCGGCAGTACCGACGAACCGATCGTCTCGATCAGGTCGGTCGGCGGGTGGTAGGAGCCGACGTGCTGGAGGAGAACCCCCGTGACCCCGGCGGCCTGCAGGGCGCGGAGCCGTTCGGTGAGTTGGTCGGCGGTTCCGAACAGGCAGAACTCCTCGGCGAAGCGCAGGGCCGCCGCGTCGCTGATCCAGGCCGAGCAGATCTCCACGGCGGCGTCCCAGTCCTCGGCGTGCACCAGGTCCGGGTAGACGCCCTCCACCGTCGCGGGGACGTCCACCTCGATCCCCGCCAGGGCGAGGAACGGCGCGCCGCCGTTCTGGGCGATCGACGCGCACACCGGCTTGAGCCGGCGCGCCGCGGACTCGACGTCGTCGGTGACCGCGCAGAACGCGGACACCGTCAACGGGATCGACTCGTACGCCCGGCCCGCCGCCTCCGCGCCTTCCCGCACCCGGGCGGTCGCGCTCGCCAGGGTCGCCGCCGAGACCCCGCTGAGCAGGATGACGCCGTCGGCGACCTCACCGGCCAGCCGCAGGTTCTTCGGCCCGCTCGCCGCCAGGTGCAGCGGCACCCCGGGCTGCGGATCGCGCAGCCGCGAGCGGACCTTGCCCTCGAACTCCCACTCCTGACCGTCCAGCAGGGCGCGCAGCAGGCCCAGGCCTTCGCGCATCGACGCCGACGTGCTCTGCCGCAGGCCGATCGGCCCGACCGAGCTGTTGCCCACGCCGAGCCCCAGGGTGAACCGGCCGGGGGCGAGTTCCGCGACGCTGCGGGCAGCCGACGCCACGACGGCCGGATGCCGGGTCGCCAGATTGGTGACCGCGGTGCCCAGACCGATGCGTTCGGTGCCCAGGGCCGCGGCGGTCAACGTGGTGAACACATCGCGCCACAGCAGCTGGGAGTCCGGGAACCAGACGTCGTCGAAGCCCAGTTCCTCGGCCCGGCGCACGGTCTCGACCACCCGGTCCGCCCGGTCGCAGGGCGGGATCCGGATCCCGATCCGCGGGGCCGTCGTCCCCGCGCCGGTCCCCGCACCCGTCACCGCGCCGGTCACCGGGCACCGCTCGGCGACGCGCTGACGAGCGGCGTGTCCGCGCCCACCGGACCGATGCCGGCGGCGCCGCCCGGAGCGCCCAGGGGCGCGGTGCGGCCCGGCAGCGTCTCGTCGAAGAAGCGCCGGTTGTCGGCGCGGAACTCGGGGTCGGCGAGCCGGTCCACGGTGATCGCCAGCTCGGGGCAGGCCGTTTCGCAGGCGCCGCAGTCGATGCATTCCACCGGGTTGATGTACAGCTTGCGCTCGCCCTCGTAGATGCAGTCGACCGGGCACTCCTCCATGCAGGACCGGTCCATGATGTCGACGCAGGCCGGGCCGATGACATAGGCCATGTCAGTTCTCCTTCTCGGTGGAATGCCCGGGGAACAGCTGAGCCTCCGGGTCGATGACGGTGGCGGCGTTGTTGACGGCGGTGGCGACCTCGCCGAAACCCACGGCGATCAGGCGCACCTTGCCCGGGTAGTCGGTGATGTCCCCGGCGGCGAACACCCGGGGCAGATTCGTGGCCATCCGGGTGTCCACCGCGATCTTCCGGGCGTTCAGGGTCAGCCCCCAGTGCTGCAGCGGGCCGAGGTCGGCGAGGAAACCGAGCGCGGCGACGACCGTGCGCGCCGGCAGCGGACGGGTGTCCTTGGTGACCCGGTGGCGGATCTCCACCCGCTCCAGCCGGTCCTCGCCGTGCAGCGCGCTGACCTCGGAGTCGGTGATGATCTCGATGCCGAGAGCACGGACCTTGTCGACGGACGCGCGGTGCGCCCGGAACCGGCCGGTGCGGTGGACGAGCGTGACGGACCGGGCGACCGGGGCGAGCATCGCCGCCCAGTCGAAGGCGCTGTCGCCGCCGCCGACGACCACGACATCGTGATCGGCGTGCACGGCCGCGTCCGGCACGAAGTACACCTGGCCGCGGCCGAGGTAGTCCTCACCGGCCGGCAGCGGGCGCGGCGTGAACGTCCCCACCCCGCCGGTGATCACCACCGCCCCCGCCCGGACGACCGTCCCCCGGTCGCCGCGGACGACGGGCAGCCCGTCGGCGTCGTAGCTCAGCTCCACTGCGCGCTCCCCGAGGAGATAGCGGGGGCCGTACGGCTCGGCCTGGGCGACCAGGGCGGCGACCAGATCCCGCCCGCGCACCGACGGGAACCCGGCGATGTCGAAGATGGGCTTCTCCGGGTACATCGCGCTGATCTGGCCGCCGCGCAAGGGCAGGACGTCCATGACCGCGACCCGCAGCCCCCGGAAACCCGCGTAGTAGGCGCCGTAGAGGCCCGACGGGCCGGCGCCGATGATCAGGACATCGGTCTCGACCGCCCGCGAGGCGTCCGTGGCGACCGGCTCAGCTGAAAGAACGCTCATGGTCCAGGAGCGTAGGAACGCTCCCGCCGCCGCCCAACGGAACCGGTCCGCCTGACGGTACGCCCCGCGGAACAGCTTGACCGTCCGGTCTCAGCCGGTGAGTTCCTTGGCGATGCGGTCGAGCATGAACGCGGAGGACTCGCGGGCGCGTTCCTCCCAGGCGAAGACGCAGGCCGTGGCGACGCCGTCGAAGTCCAGCTCGCGCAGGGTGCCGAAGAACGCGTTCCAGTCGACCTCGCCCTGTCCGATGTCGAGGTGCTGGTGGATGCGGGCGGCGGTGCCGGGCGGGTTGAGGATGTAGCGCAGCCCGGAGGAGCCCTTGTGGTTGAAGGAGTCGGCGATGTGCACCTGCTGGAGCTTGTCGCCGGCGTAGCGCAGCATCGCGGCGACGTCGGCGGTGGGATCGGCTCCGGAGAGATGGAAGGAGTGGGGCGCGCAGTAGAGGTAGTTCACCCAGGGCTTGTCGATGGCCCGGACGAGATCGACGGCGGGGGCGTTCTCCTCGCAGAAGTCGTCGGGGTGGGCCTCCAGGTTGAGGGCGATGCCCTCGCGCTCGAAGAGCGGCAGGAGTTCGTCGAGCGAGCGCCAGAACGCGGCTTCGCTCGCGGCGGCGTGTTCGGGCCGGCCGTTGAACTCGGAGTTGATCAGGGGGCATTCGAGGTCGGCGGTGATCTCGATGATGCGTTTCCAGTAGCGGACGGCGGCCTGGCGCTCGCTCTCGTCGGGCGAGGACCACTTGTACAGCGGCAGCACGGAGGACAGCTGCACGCCGTGCGTGCGCAGGGAGTTCTTGAGTTCGGCGATGCGCGCGTCGTCCGCCCGGGGGTGGAGGAAGAACGGCATGAAGTCGTCGCGCGGCGACAACTCGATGTACTCGTAGCCGAGTTCGGCGACGGTGCGCACCATGTCGTCGATCGGCAGCGCGCGGAACATATAGGGGTCGAGGGCGATCTTCACGCGGCACCTCCATAGAAGACGGGGCGGGGCTTGAGGTCGGTGGCGACGACCCGGCCCGACTCCAGGGCCTCGACGGTCGCGCCGGTGATGACGGTGGCGGCGTAGCCGTCCCAGGCCGAGGGGCCGGTGGGCTCGGCGCCGGCGGCGATGCCGGCGATCCACTCGCGGAACTCGGCGTCGAAGGCGTCCGCGAACCGGCCCACCCAGTCCGTGAGGACCGCCGTGCTGTGCTGTCCCGCGGTGCGCACCCCGACCGAGGCCGGGTCGGGCAGCCGGACGAGACCCTCCTCGCCGACCGCCTCGCACTGGATGTCGTAGCCGTACCGGCAGTTGACGAAGACCTCCAGATCGATGCGGACCCCCTTGGCGGTCTCGAAGAGCATGATCTGCGGGTCCCTGAGGTGCGCGAACCGCTTGCTCGTGGCGCGCGGGGTGACCACCTGGGTGGAGACGATCTCGTCGTCGAGCAGCCAGCGCAGCACATCCACCTCGTGCACGGCTGTGTCCAGCGCCGCCATGGCGGAGGTGTACGTCTCCGGAACGGTCGGGTTGCGGTGGGCGCAGTGCACGATCAGCGGCGCACCGATCCGGCCGGAGTCGATGACCTGCTTCAACTGCCGGTAGCCGGCGTCGTAGCGGCGCATGAAGCCGACCTGGACCAGCCGGCGGCCGTGGGCCGTCTCGGCTTCGATGATCCTCAGACAGTCCTCGGCGGTCGTCGCGAGCGGCTTCTCGCAGAACACCGGCTTCCCGGCGGCTATCGCGTTCAGCACATGGTCGGCATGGGTCGGCCCCCAGGACGTCACGAGGACGGCGTCGACGTCGTCCGCCGCGACCACGGCCGCGCCGTCGGGGAGCACCCGGGCGCCCGCCGACGCCGCCGCCTCGGTGGCGCGGGCGGGGTCGAGGTCGGTGACCGCGGTGACCCGGGCTCCGGTCACGGTCTCGGTGAGCCGTCGGATGTGCTCCTTGCCGATCCAGCCGGCGCCGATCACTCCTACACGTACGGTCATGGTCGTTCCTTCACAGAGGTGTTCACAGGGGTTGGACGGGGTCAGGAGTAGCGCGCGCGGAGTTCGGCTTCGAGGGATTCGAGCGTGCGGCCCGCACTAGACCTGCGGCGCGTGTATAATGATCGTGTGACTGTGACCAGGAAGGTTCGCCGGTTCTCCGGCGGTGTGTATGACCTCGGGCTCCACGTGGTGTGGTGCCCGAAGTACCGCCGTCCGGTTCTCGACGGCCGGGTCGCGGAACGCCTGGACGAACTGATTCGACAGAAGGCGGAGGAACGCGGCTGGGAGATCATTGCCCTTGAGGTGATGCCCGACCACGTCCACCTCTTCGTCAAGCACGACCCGAGGTCGTCGGCCTCGTACGTAGCCAACCAGTTCAAGGGCTTCACCTCCCGCGTGCTGCGCGAGGAGTTTCCGCACCTGAAGTCGCGGATGCCCACCTTGTGGTCGTCGTCGTACTTCGCGGCATCGGTCGGCGCGGTATCCGCGGCGACGGTCGAGAAGTACATCAACACCCAGTGGGAACGCCCGTGGAAGGAGGGGGACGGCTCGTGATCTGCGCGTACAAGTTCCTCCTGCGTCCCACGGCCCGTCAGAGCGTCGCGCTTGGCGAGATGCTGCGGGACCACTGCTCGCTGTACAACGGCGCGTTGCAGGAACGCCGGGACGCCTACCGGCACGCCTCGAAGACGAGCATCAAGTACGGGGACCAGTCCGCCCAGCTCAAGGGGATCCGCGCGTTCGACCCCGAGCGTCACGGCCGCTGGTCGTTCTCCTCCCAGCAGGCCACCCTGCGCCGTCTCGACAAGGCATTCACCGCGTTCTTCCGCCGGGTCGAGGCCGGGCGGACTCCGGGCTACCCGCGCTTCAAGGGTGCCGGGCACTTCGACACCGTGGTGTTCCCGAAGGACGGCGATGGCTGCCGCTGGGACTCCACCCCCCACGACCCCGTCACCCGCGTACGGCTGCAAGGCGTCGGAAACGTCCGCGTGCACCAGCACCGGCCCGTACAAGGCCGCGTCAAGACGATCAGCATCAAGCGCGAAGGCAACCGCTGGTACGTCGTCCTTGCCTGCGACGAGGTACCCGCCGAGAAACTGCCGCCCACCGAGGCGATAGTCGGCATCGACATGGGCGTCACCCACTTCTTGACCACCTCCGACGGCGAACACGTCGCCAACCCCCGCTTCCTTCAAGCGATGGCCGACGAACTGACCGAAGCGCAACGGCACCTCGCGACGTTCCCCAAACGGACCCGGCAGCGCACCAAGCGCCACCGCGCCGCCGCCCGGAAGGTCGCCAAGCTGCACAGCAAGATCCGCCGTCAGCGAGGCGACTTCCACCACAAGGCCGCCCGCGCGCTCATCACCGACCATGGCGTCATCGCGCACGAGCGGCTGAACACAGCGGGCATGACCCGTACGCCCAAGACCAAGCCCGGCCCCGACAGCGAAGGCGCGTTCCTCCCGAACGGTGCCGCCGCCAAGGCTGGGCTCAACCGCAGCATCCTCGACGCGGGTTGGGCGCAGTTCCTCGGAATCCTGGCGAACAAGGCTGAGAGTGCCGGTCGCCTGGTGGTCCCGGTGGACGCGCGCAACACCTCCCGCACGTGCCCCGAGTGCGGGCATGTCGCGAAGAAGAATCGCGTCACCCAAGCGAGGTTCCAGTGCACGGCGTGCGAGTTCGCGGCGAACGCGGACCACGTCGGCGCGACGAACGTCCTCAACAGGGCCGGGCTGGCCCTCTGCGACGTGGCCTAGCCACCGACACAGGAAGCCCGCGCGTTTACGCGCGGGTGGAGTCACCTGCTTGATGTGGACGTAGCCGTAGCCGACGCGCTCACCGAAGCGCCGGATCAGGTCGAGGTTGTCGCCGCCGCCGTAGGCCACGTGCCCGGTGTCCAGGCACAGGTTCGTGTAGCGCGCGTCCGACTCGTTGAGCAGCCGCTCGATCTCCGGCTGCGTCTGGATGTGGCTGTCGGCGTGCGGGTGGACGACGAGACGGACGTCGTACTCGTCGAGCAGCAGCCTGCCGAGCCGGTCGGCGTTCCTGCCGAAGCCCGCCCACTGCTCGGCGGTCAGCACCGGGGACTCGGTGAACGCGCCGCTCTTCTCGTCCCGGTACATCGGCGGGATGAGGACCAGGTGGTGGGCGCCCGCGGCGGCGGTCAGCGCGGCCACGTGCCGGACATGGGCGAGCATCTCGTCCCAGGCCTCCGGCCGGTGCAGCGCGCCGAACGCGGTGCCACCGGAGACCTGCAGCCCACGGGAGTCCAGCTCCTCCTTCAGCCGCTGCGGATCGGTGGGCAGATACCCGTAGGGCCCGAGCTCCAGCCACTTGTAGCCGGCGGCGGCCAGCTCGTCGAGGAAGCGGGTGTACGACACCTGCTGCTCGTCCTCGGGGAACCAGACACCCCAGGAGTCGGGCGCGGAGCCCAGGCACAGATTGCCCACGGCGGTGCGGAGGGGGGATGGCGTCGTTGCCATGGAGTACGTCCTTGTGTGGAGTCGAACTTCACTGCCGCGCTCTACTAGCGCGCTCTAGTGCGAGTACGATGACTCCTGTCCAAATGTCATGTCAATAGCTTGTTGCCGGGAGATTTCGGCGCTCCGCGCGCCGGCCGTGCGGGCCGGGGCCGCGCGTCAGCGCTCTGCGTCGCGGAAGGCGCCCGGGGTCCGGCCCGTCGCGCGGGTGAAGAACTTGCTGAAGTTGGTCGGCTCGGTGAAGCCCAGCCGGTGGCTGACGGCGGCGACGGGCAGGTCGGTGTGGGCCAGGAGGCGCTTGGCCTCCAGGGTGACGCGGGCGTCGATCAGCTGCTTGGCGGTGTGACCGGTGGCGCGTTGGCAGGCGCGGTTGAGGGTCTTGAGGGAGTAGCCCAGCCGGACGGCGTAGTCGTGCGCCTGGCGCAGGACGGCGTACGACCGTTCCAGCTCGTGCCGGAAGAGGCGGTACGCCTCGGTTCCGGTGCGGGGGCGAGGCGCGTCCTCGGGCTCGGGGAGACGGGCGATGCGCAGGAGCAGGGCGGCGAGGAGCAGGCGCAGAAGTTCCTTGTCCGTCTCGGGGTCCCGGGGAGCGGCGTACTCCCCGGCGAGGTCCGTCAGGGCGCGGCGCAGGCGCGCGTGGTCGTCGGGGGCCAGCTGTCGACGGGCCGGGCCGAACGGGTCGTCCGTCACCGGGGCCGTCGAGGGGAGCCTGGGCGGGAAGTCGGGGGTGAACAGCACGACCGTGGCGTCCAGGGCGGCGGGGCGGCCGTCGGGCTCCGTGGCCAGGCGCTGCACCTGGCCGGGACGGATGTGCAGGAGCGTCCCGGGCCCGCAGGGGACGTCGACGAAGTCGACCATGGCCGTGCCCTCGCCCCGGTGGACCAGGGTGAGGTGATGGAAGTCGAGCCGGTGCACCCGGTTGAACTCGCGGCCCGGCAGCCGCTCCCTGAGGTCGGCGAAGCCGAGCACCTCCAGCCCGAGCTCCGGCCGCGCCGGGTTGCGGTAGCCGCGCTCGATCACCGGAGGCTGTCCCATTTCGACCATAGCCATGCCTGACTCTACCGTGCCCGAGCGCCGTCCTCCGGGGAGAGTGGAGCACAGACCGGCGGCCAAGGAATTCACAGGACGCCGCCGGAATGCAGGGACATGTGCGGAATGGTAAAGATCGGAGTCGCGCTGTGAGCAACAAGGAAATCGTCATCGAGGCCGCGGGTGAACTGTTCGGCAAGAAGGACCCCGGCGCCGTGGACCGCCGGGTGTCCGGTGACTACCGTCAGCACAGCAGCCTGGCCGCGGACGGGCCCGAGGCGCTGCGGCAGCTGGTGGCGGGTCTGCCGGAGGGCTTCCGCTACGAGGGCGCCCGGGTGATCGCCGACGGGAACCTGGTGGCGCTGCACGGTGTCTATCACGGCTTCGGCCCCGCGCCGCTGGTCGCCTTCGACCTGTTCCGCGTCGACGCCGACGGCAAGCTCGCCGAGCACTGGGACGCCCTCACCCCGGTGGTCGCGGACACCGCCTCCGGCCGTACCCAGACCGACGGGCCGAGCGCTCCGGGCGACCTCGACGAGACCGAGGCCAACCGCAGGCTGGTGACGGAGTTCGCGGAGAAGGTCCTCAAGGGAGCCGACTACTCGGTGCTGACCGACTTCATCTCCACCGAGACCTACCACCAGCACAACCCCGAGGCCGCCGACGGTCTGGACGGCTTCGGCGCCGCCGCCGCCCAGTGGGCCGAGCAGGGCAAGAACCTCGTCTACAACACGATCCACCGGGTCGTGGCCGAGGGCGATCTCGTGCTGGTGCAGTCCGAGGGCGAGTTCGGCGTGCCGGTCGCCTACTGGGACCTCTTCCGGGTCGCCGACGGCAGGATCGTCGAGCACTGGGACGTCATCGCCCCGATCCCGGCCGAACTGCCGCACTCCAACGGCCTGTTCTGACGCGACCGACGGCCGCGCACCGACACCGCACGGCCCCGCACCGGCACCGAACGCGGCGGCACTATCGGCCGGGCCGCCGCTCCGGCCTCACTCCTGGCCGGCCGGTCGGCCGAAGGCGGACAGGATGCGTTCGGCGGCCAGGGTGGCCGTCAACTCGCCTGCCCTGACCTGCTGTTCCAGGGCGGGCGCCAGGGCCCGTACCGCCGGGTCGGCGTACAGGCGGCCGAGGAGGTCGTCGCGGACCATGTTCCAGGTCCAGTCGACCTGCTGGTCGCGGCGTTTGGCGGCCAGCCGCCCCGTGGCGTCCAGCAGTGTGCGGTGCTGTTCGAGGCGCTCCCAGACGGTGTCCAGACCGGATCCCTCCCGGGCGCTGCAACTCAGCACCGGCGGCGCCCAGAACGCGTCCGCGCCGTGCATCAGGCGCAACGCGCCCGCCAGTTCACGTGCCGCGGAGCGGGCGTCGCGTTCGTGCGGGCCGTCCGCCTTGTTGACGGCGAGGACGTCGGCCAGCTCCAGGACGCCCTTCTTGATGCCCTGCAACTGGTCTCCGGTGCGGGCCAGGGTGAGCAGCAGGAACGAGTCGACCATGTTGGCGACGGCCGTCTCCGACTGGCCGACGCCGACCGTCTCCACCAGCACCACGTCGTAACCGGCCGCCTCCATCACCACGATCGACTCGCGCGTCGCCTTCGCCACCCCGCCCAGCGTTCCCGCGGTGGGGGAGGGGCGGACGAAGGCCGCGGGGTCCACCGCCAGCCGTTCCATCCGCGTCTTGTCGCCGAGGATCGAACCGCCGGTCCGGCTGGAGGAGGGGTCCACGGCCAGGACGGCCACCCGGTGCCCGAGCCCCGTCAGCATCGTGCCGAACGCGTCGATGAACGTCGACTTGCCCACGCCGGGCACCCCGCTGACGCCGATCCGCCGCGCCCGGCCGCTGTGCGGCAGCAGCTCGGTCAGCAACTCCTGTGCCAGCGTCCGGTGTTGGGGACGGGTGGACTCCACGAGAGTGATGGCGCGCGCGATGACCGCCCGCTTGCCGTCGAGTACACCCTTCACATACGTGTCGAGGTCGAGTGCCATGGCGCGTCCGGCCTTCAGAGTTCGTGCCCGAGATCGGCGGACAACCGCTCGACGAGGTCGTACGCCGCGTCCGGGATCACCGTCCCGGGCAGGAACACGGCCGCCGCGCCCATCTCCAGCAGCGTGGGCACGTCCTGCGGCGGGATCACCCCGCCGACCACGATCATGATGTCCTCGCGGCCCTCCTCGACGAGCTGCTCACGCAGCGCCGGCACCAGCGTCAGGTGCCCCGCGGCCAGCGACGACACCCCGACGATGTGCACGTCCGCCTCGACGGCCTGGCGGGCCACCTCGGCCGGGGTCTGGAACAGCGGGCCGACGTCGACGTCGAAGCCCAGGTCGGCGAAGCCGGTCGCGATCACCTTCTGGCCGCGGTCGTGGCCGTCCTGGCCCATCTTGGCGACCAGGATGCGCGGCCGGCGCCCCTCGGCCTCCTCGAAGGAGTCCACCAGCGCCCGGGTGCGCTCGACGGACGGGGACTCGCCTGCCTCGTTGCGGTACACGCCGGAGATGGTACGGATCTGGCTCGCGTGCCGCCCGTACACCTTCTCCAGGGCGTCGGAGATCTCCCCGACGGTCGCCTTCGCACGCGCCGCGTTCACGGCCAGCTCCAGCAGGTTGCCCTCGCCCCCGGCGGCCCGGGTCAGCGCGTCCAGCGCGTCCTGACAGGCCCGCTCGTCGCGCTCCGCCCGCAGCCGCCGCAGCTTCTCGATCTGCTGGGTGCGCACCGAGGAGTTGTCGACCTTGAGGACGTCGATCGCCTCGTCGGTCTCGACCCGGTACTTGTTGACGCCGATGACCGGCTGCCGTCCCGAGTCGATGCGCGCCTGGGTCCGGGCGGCCGCCTCCTCCACCCGCAGCTTGGGGATGCCCGCGTCGATGGCCTGCGCCATGCCGCCCGCCTGCTCGACCTCCTGGATGTGCTGCCAGGCCCGGCGGGCGAGGTCGTACGTGAGCTTCTCGACGTAGGCGCTGCCGCCCCACGGGTCGATCACCCGGGTGGTGCCGGACTCCTGCTGCAGCAGCAGCTGGGTGTTGCGGGCGATCCGCGCCGAGAAGTCGGTGGGCAGGGCCAGCGCCTCGTCCAGGGCGTTGGTGTGCAGCGACTGGGTGTGGCCCTGCGTCGCCGCCATCGCCTCCACGCACGTACGCGTGACGTTGTTGAACACGTCCTGCGCGGTCAGCGACCAGCCCGAGGTCTGCGAATGGGTGCGCAGGGAAAGCGACTTGGCGTTCTTCGGGTCGAACTGCTTCACCAGCTTCGCCCACAGCAGCCGGGCCGCGCGCAGCTTGGCGACCTCCATGAAGAAGTTCATGCCGATCGCCCAGAAGAACGACAGCCGGGGCGCGAACGCGTCCACGTCCAGGCCCGCCTCCCGCCCGGCCCGGAGGTACTCCACACCGTCCGCGAGGGTGTACGCCAGCTCCAGGTCGGCCGTCGCGCCCGCCTCCTGGATGTGATAGCCCGAGATGGAGATCGAGTTGTAGCGCGGCATCCGCTGCGAGGTGAAGGCGAAGATGTCGGAGATGATCCGCATCGACGGCTTCGGCGGATAGATATAGGTGTTGCGGACCATGAACTCCTTGAGGATGTCGTTCTGGATGGTCCCCGCGAGCTTCTCCGCGGGCACGCCCTGCTCCTCCGCCGCCACGATGTACAGCGCCAGGATGGGCAGCACCGCGCCGTTCATCGTCATCGACACGGTCATCTTGTCCAGCGGGATGCCGTCGAAGAGCTGCCGCATGTCGTAGATCGAGTCGATCGCCACGCCCGCCATGCCGACGTCACCGGTCACCCGCGGGTGGTCGCTGTCGTAGCCGCGGTGCGTGGGCAGGTCGAACGCGACCGACAGGCCCTTCTGGCCGGCGGCCAGGTTGCGCCGGTAGAACGCGTTGGACTCCTCGGCCGTGGAGAAGCCCGCGTACTGGCGGATCGTCCACGGCTGGTTGACGTACATCGTCGGGTACGGGCCGCGCAGATACGGGGCCATGCCCGGGTGGGTGCCCAGGAAGTCCAGACCCTCCAGGTCCTGCCCGGTGTAGAGCGGCTTGACCGCGATGCCCTCCGGGGTCTCCCAGAGCAGGTCGTCCCCGTCGGCGGCCCGCTTGACGGCCGTACGCCACTCGTCGGGGCCGCCGTCGGCGGTCGGGACGCCCAGCTCGATGCCGGAGAAATCGGGGATCGCCCCCATCGGACGGTCTCCCATCAGGACACTCCCATACGGTCGAGGGCGGCGGAGAGGACGGCGACGGCGTCACATCCCGCGAAGACATGGCCGTCCACCCCGGAGTACTGCCCGGGGCGGCCCGCCAGGAACACCTGCGAGGCGCCGGCGGCCCTCAACTGCGCGGCCACGGACTCGGCCCGCTCCTCGTACAGCGCGTCGCTGGAGCACAGGACGGCCTCGCGCGCCCCGCTCTCCTCGAACCCGCCCTCCGTGACGGGCTCGATGCCGCCCGCCTGGAACAGGTTGGCGGCGAAGGTGAGCCGGGCGGTGTGCGCGGCAGCCGGCCCGAGGGCGGCCAGAAAGATCCGGGGCCGGGCGCCGGTCGCGGCGAGATGGGCGTCGGAACGGGCGCGCAGCGCCTCGAACGCCTCGTCGCGCCGCACACGCGGCAGACCGCCGGACGGCGGCGCGGGCGCCGGCGCGCGGACGACCGGCTTCTCCGCCAGATGCGGGAACTCGCTGACACCGGTGACGGGCTCGCGGCGCTTGGCCAGCTTCGCACTGCGCACCGACCACGTCTGCGCCAGCCGCTCACGGATCAACCCGGAGCGCAGCGCGGCCGCCTGGCCGCCGGACTGCTCGATGTTCTGGAAGAACTCCCAGCCCGCGTGGGCGAGTTCGTCGGTGAGCCGCTCCACGTACCAGGAACCGCCCGCCGGGTCGATCACCCGGGCCAGATGGGACTCCTCGATGAGGATCGTCGAGGTGTTGCGGGCGATGCGCCGCGCGAACGCGTCCGGAAGACCGAGGGCGTCGTCGAAGGGCAGCACGGTGACCGCGTCGGCACCGCCTGCCCCGGCGGCCAGCGTGGCGATCGTCGTGCGCAGCATGTTCACCCACGGATCGCGACGCGCCATCATCACCGGGGAGGTCACCGCGTGCTGGCGCTGCGCGCCCGCCCCCGGGGCCCCGCAGACCTCGGCCACCCGGGCCCACAGCCGGCGCGCCGCCCGCAGCTTGGCGATGGTCAGGAACTGGTCGGCGGTGGCCGCATACCGGAACTCCAGCTGTGCGCACGCCTGGCCGACGCTCAGCCCGGCCTCGGTCAGCCCCCGCAGATAGGCGACCCCGGTCGCCAGCGAGCAGCCCAGCTCCTGGGCCGCCGAACCGCCGGCCTCGTGATACGGCAGCGCGTCCACGGTCAGCGCCCGCAGCCCCGGGTACCCCTCGGCGCACCGCCGCGCGAGAGAGGCCGTCGGCGCGAACTCCAGCGCCTCGCCCGTCCGGGCCTCGTGACCCAGCGGATCCGCGCCCAGGTTCCCGCGCGCGGCCTCCGCGCCGACGCCCCGCTCCGCGTAGATCCGCAGCAGTTCGCCCGCCGCCGACTCGACGTCACGCCCGGCGTCCAGGACGACCGGCGCCAGATCGAGGTAGACGCCGTCCAGGGCCTGGTCGAGCGAGGAGACCGGGACGGCGTCGCCGCCCACGACCAGCCAGAGCGAGGTGACGCCGTTCTCCAGGTCCGCCAGGACCGCGCCGCCGTCCGCCGAGGCGTGCCGTTGGCGTACGTCCCAGCCGCCGACGGTGTTGCCCTCCGCCCGGCCCCCGCGCACGAACGGGGCGAAGCCGGGAAGGCCGGGATCCGGGGCGCTCTCGCGCGCGGTGTACAGGGGGCCGGTGCCGAGGCCGTCCTCCAGCACGGTGGACAGGGCGTCTTCCGCCGCCGCACCGGAGACCTCCTTGCCCGACTTGCGCAGGACGCCCTCCACGAGACGTTGCCACTGCTCACGTGTCGTGTCGGGGAACTCGGCGGCGAGCGAGAGCCCGTCGTCAGGCAGCACTGTCATGCTCGGATGCTAGGCCAGATCGCCGAAGCCGCAGCAGAGCGCACGGCTGTGAGTTTCTTCTCCCGAAAAGTGTGGTGCGGGTCACCCGTCCGGCCTGTCCCTAGGATTCCCGGCAGGAACCGACGAGATCATGCGTGTCATCGTGGCGCGCGGCCCCTGACGGAGGCGTACGGATGAACGGCCCGACCAGCGCGACGAGCCCGACCGGCCCCACGAGCGCGACCAGCGCGACGAGCGCGTCCGCAGCGACCTCCGGAGAGGAACCTGTCCTGCTGCGCACCGCCGGACGGGCGGCCCATATCGTCCTCAACCGGCCCCGAGCCCTCAACGCCCTGAACCATGTCATGGTGCGCCGCATCGACGAGGCGCTCACCGCCTGGGAGCACGACCCGGCCGTCGAGACCGTCGTCATCACCGGCGCCGGGGAGCGCGGTCTGTGCGCGGGCGGCGACATCCGCGCCGTCCACGACGACGCTCGCGACGCGGACGGCAGCGCCTCGGCCGCGTTCTGGCGCGACGAGTACCGCCTCAACGCGCGCATCGCCCGCTACCCCAAGCCGTACGTCGCCGTCATGGACGGCATCGTCATGGGCGGCGGAGTCGGCGTGTCCGCCCACGGCAGCGTCCGGATCGCCACCGAGCGCTCGCGCATCGCGATGCCCGAGACCGGCATCGGATTCGTCCCGGACGTCGGCGGCACCCATCTGCTCGGGCTCGCACCCGGCGAACTGGGCACCCACCTGGCGCTGACGGGGGCGCAGATCGGCGCCGGGGACGCCGTGCTGTGCGGGCTGGCCGACCACTACGTGCCGTCCCCGTCGCTGGACGACGTCGTCGCCGACCTGGCCCGGCTGCCCGTCCGGGAGGCCCTCGCGCCTCATGTGCGGCCTGCTCCGGAGGGGGAGTTGGCCGCACATCGGGAGTGGATCGACGACTGCTATGCCGCCGACACCGTCGAGGAGATCGTCCGGCGGCTGCTCGCGCACGGCGACCCGGCCGCGAAGGAGGCCGCGCAGACCCTGCTCACCAAGTCGCCCACCACCTTGAAGGTGACGCTGACGGCACTGCGGCGGGCCCGTCGGCTCGGGTCGCTGGAGCGGGTGCTGGAGCAGGAGTACCGAGTGTCCTGCGCGGCCCTGTCCACCGCCGACCTGGTCGAGGGCATCCGCGCCCAGGTCATCGACAAGGACCGCGATCCGCGCTGGTCACCGGCCACCCTCGCCGAGGTCGCCGACGCGGACGTCGAGCGCTGGTTCCGCCCCCTCGACGGACGACGGGGACTCGGGCTCGACGGCTGAGAGCCCGTTCGGCCGCGGCGCCGGCCGCCCTGCGCTCACCTCCCGGCGACCGTCCCCAGGAAGCGGATGTACGGCCGGTCGCCGGCGCCGGGGCGGGTGACCGTGGCGCGCACGCCGTAGACGTCGGCGATCAGGGCCTCGGTGAGGGTGGCGGCAGGGGTGCCGGCGGCTACCACCCGGCCCTGCCGGAGCACGACGACCTGGTCGCAGTACATGGCCGCCAGGTTCAGGTCGTGCAGGGCGACGACGCTGGTGACGGGCAGTTCGGCGACCAGGTTCAACAGGTCGAGCTGGTGCTGGATGTCCAGGTGGTTGGTCGGTTCGTCCAGCAGCAGTTCGCGGGGCTCCTGGGCGAGGGCGCGGGCGATCTGGACGCGCTGGCGTTCCCCGCCGGAGAGCGTGTGCCAGGGCTGGTCCAGGCGGTCGGCGAGCCCGGTGCGTTCGAGGGCGGTGCGGACGGCCCGCTCGTCCGCCGCGGTCGCCGGCGTCCAGGCGCGGCGGTGCGGGACGCGGCCCAGGCGCACCACGTCGGCGACGGTCAACTCGACCAGGGTGTCCGCCTGTTGCTCGACGACGGCCACGCGCCGCGCGACGGCTCGGCGGCCCCAGTCGCCCAGCGGTCGGCCGTCGAGGGTCACCACGCCCGAGGCCGGGGCCAGCACCCCGGACAGCAGCCGCAGCAGGGTCGACTTGCCCGAGCCGTTGGGGCCGAGCAGTCCGGTCACGGAGCCGGGCCGGAGGGTGAGGCTGACGCCGTCGAGGATCAGCCGTCCGCCCGCGGAGCGGCTCACCCGGTCGGCGTGGAGCGTGGGCGACGCGTGCTCCCCGTCGTACTCGCTGTCGTGGGATCCGTCCACCGCGTTCTGCCCCTCGTGCGTCCCGCTCACCGCGTCCTCCTCATCGGGTCCCCCTCGTGCGGTACAGGACCAGGACGAACGCCGGGACGCCGACGAGCGACGTCACCACGCCCACCGGCACCTCCTGCGGGTCGAGGACGGTACGGGCCAGGGTGTCGGCCCACACCAGGAACACCGCCCCGGCGAGCGCGGCGACCGGCAGCAGCCGGGCATGTCCGGGGCCGACCAGGGCGCGGGCCGCGTGCGGCAGGACGAGGCCGACGAAGCCGATCGCGCCCGCCGCGCTCACCAGCACGGCCGTCAACAGCGCGGTCACGCACAGCAGCACCAGCCGGGTCCGGGCCACCGCGACCCCGAGTGTGGCCGCCGCGTCCTGGCCGAAGGCGAAGGCGTCCAGGGTGCGCGCGTACCCGAGGCACACCGTCAGGGCGAGCGCCAGCACGGCCAGACAGAGCCACACCTCGGTCCAGCCGGCCCCGCTGAGCGATCCGAGCAGCCAGAACAGCACGCCCCGGGTGGTCTCCGCGTCGGCCGCCGTCAGCACGATGAACGAGGTCACGGCCGAGAACAGCTGCATCGCGGCCACCCCGGACAGCACCACCCGGTCCGTCGTCCCGCCGAGCGTGTGGCTGAGCAGCAGCACCATCGCGAACGAGCCGAGCGCGCCCGCGAACGCGCCCCCCGACACCGACACGACGCTCCCGCCGACCCCGAGGACGACCACGACGACCGCCCCGGTCGACGCCCCGGAGGAGACCCCCAGGACGAAGGGGTCGGCCAGCGGGTTGCGCAGCAGCGACTGCATCACCGCCCCGCACACGGCGAGCCCGGCGCCGCACACCGCGGCGAGCAGGGTGCGCGGCAGCCGCAGGTTCCAGACGATGCCGTCCCGGATGGGGGACAGGTCCGAGGCGCCCCAGCCCAGGTGGGAGGCGACCGTGGACCAGACGTCACCGACGCCGATGTCCGCCGGCCCGATGGTGATGGCCACGGCGACGGACACGGCCAGCACCGCGAGTCCGAGGACCGGGCCGGCCACGCCCCGCAGCACCCCGGCGGCGGCCCGGAGCCGTCGGACCCCGGGCGACCGCAGGGCGGTGGTCATCCGGCGAGCCCGTACGCGCGCAGCGCCGCGGCGACCTTCTCCACCCCTTCGACGGTGCGGATCGTGGGGTTCATGGCCTGCCCGCTGAGCAGCACGTAACGCTTCTGCTTCACCGCGTCCATGTTCTTCGTCGCCGCGTTGGACTCCAGGAACGCGATCTTCCGCGCGGCGGTCTCGGCCGTCTGCGACTTGCGGGTGAGGTCGCCGATGACCAGCACGTCGGGGTTGCGGTCGGCGACCGTCTCCCAGTTCACCTGCGGCCATTCCTGCGTGCTGTCGTCGAAGACGTTCTTCGCGCCCAGCACGTTCGTGACGATGCCCGGCGCACCGCAGCAGCCCGCCAGATAGGGCGACTCCTGGTTCGCGAACCAGTACAGGACGGTGGCGTCCTCGGCGTCGATCCCGGACGTGGCCGTGGCCACCCGGCCCTGGAGCTGCGTGACCAGCTTCTCGCCGCGCTCCTCGACCCCGAAGATCCGCGCCAGTTCGCGCACCTCGCGGTACACGGTGTCCATGGCCAGCGGCTCGGTCCGCGAGCCGTCGCCGCCGCCGCTGTTGTCCTTGCCCTCGCAGTCGGCGGGCGAGAGGTACGTCGGCACCCCCAGCTCCGCGAACTTCTCGCGCGGGGCCACTCCGCCCTTGCTCAGCGTGGAGGTGAAGGAGGAGGCCACGAAGTCCGGCTCGGTGTCCAGCACCTTCTCGAACGACGGCTGGTTGTCGGCGAGCCGAGGCACCTTCGCGTCGGCCTTCTCCAGCCCCTTCATGACCGGGTCGGTCCAGGTGGCGGTGCCCACCATGCGGTCGGCGAGGCCCAGCGAGAGCATGATCTCGGTGGTGCCCTGGTTCAGCGAGACGGCCCGCTGCGGAGGTGCCTTGACGGTCACCTTCTGCCCGCAGTTGTCCAGCGTGACGGCCTTCGCGGACGCGCCCGCGCCCGCAGCCCCCTCGGACGACGAGCCCGCACCGCAGGCGGACAGCAGCAGTGCCCCGGACAGGAGCAGGACGGAACAGCGGGCGGGGCGGGACAGATGCACGAAGCGGCTTCCTAGGCGTCGAGGCCCATGCGCGGGGCCCGTTCGGACGGTCGGCTGCCAGCAGGTCTTCGGACTCGGGATCACCCCGGCGGGGCACCTTCCCAGACCTGGCCATGGCCGTCGTCCAGTGGTTGCCGCCCCGCCCGTCACCCTCACCGCTGCGCGTCAGTTCCGGACTTCCACCGGATTCCCTGACCCGTGCACGCGTACTACCGCGTGCACGAATACGACTGGCGTTCGAAAATTACCATGGCATTGCCTGATCGCCCCACGTGCCCCCCGATGTCCCCTCCCGGGCGCTTCAGCCGGCGTTGATGACGACCGCCTTGAGCTGGGTCCAGTCCTCGACGTAGTCGGGGCCCATGGAGCGGCCGAAGCCGCTGTGCCGGTAGCCGCCGAAGGGCGCGCCGATGGCCCCGCCGGGGCCGCCGTCGCCGAGGGTGTTGACGGCGACCTGGCCCGCCTGGACCGCGCGGGCCAGGCGTACGGCGCGGCCGATGTCCTGGGTCCATTGCGTGGCGGTCAGACCGTAGCGCGTGCCGTTGGCGATCGCGACGGCCTTCTCCTCGTCCTCGTGGGTCAGGACCGACAGGGCACCACACGGCCCGCGCCGACTCCGCCCGCGTCAGCACCCACCTGTGGGTGACGGAGTGGGCCGAGGGCGCCGCGAGCCCCGTCTTCACCCACTTCTGGACCCATGCCCAGCCGGGCCCCGACGGCGCTGCGCGCGGCGCCTTCCACGGCTCGGAGATCCCGTACCTGCTGGGCACGCTGCACGCCCTGGACCGCCCGTGGCGCGAGGAGGACCGGCGCGTCGCGGACCTCCTCACCGGATACGTCGTCAACTTCGTGTCCACCGGCGACCCGAACGGCCCGGCCCTGCCGGACTGGCCGGCCACCCGCCCCGACCGGCCCGAGGTCTTCGAGACCGGCCACGGCTGGGCGCCGATCCCGCTCGCCGACCCGGCGAGAACCGACTTCCACCGGCGCTTCCTGCGGACCCGGACCGCCGCCTGGTGAACCCCTTCACCCGTTCCCGAAAGGAACCCCGACCGTGCGACTGACCCCCCTGCCCGACCTGACGCCCGAACAGAGCGAGCTGCTCGACACCATCGTCGGCCCGGCGTGGAACCGCCGCCGCCGTTCCTGGTCTGGGCACGCAACATGGAACTGGCCCACTTCGCCGAAGCCGGCTGCCTGTTGGTCGAGACCTCGCACAGCTATGCCGGCGGGCAGGCCGAGGCGGCGGTCGGCCGGTGGCTGCGCAAGAACCCCGGAACGCTCGGCGTGGCCACGAAGGTCGGCCACGACACGAGCGGCCGGGACATCCCGCTCAGCCGCGAGAACGTGCACGACCACGTGCGGAGCGCGCTGGAGAACCTGGGCGTCGACACCGTCGACGTCCTGCTCCACCACTGCGACGATCCCGCCCGGTCCGTCGCCGAACTCGCGGACACGCTGATCGGCCTCGTCGAGGACGGTCGGGTCCGCCGGGTCGGCGTCTCCAACTGGCGGGCGGACCGCCTCGCCGTGCTCGCGCAGGAGCTGGCCGGGCGCGGGCACCTCCCTGGCCAGCTACCAGTTCAGCCTCGCCGAACCCGATCCCGCACTGCTGGGCGGCAGCCTGCACGCGGACGCCGCGGCACTCGACGTCGTCCGCGCCCACCGTCTGCCGCTGCTGAGCTGGTCGTCGCAGGCCCGCGGCTTCTTCGCCCGCACCGACGAACCGCGGCGGGCCGACGGCCGCCCGGACCCGTACGACACCGCGACCAACCGCGCCCGGCGCGACCGCTGCCGCGAACTCGCCGACCGGCTCGGCACCCGCCCCGAGACCGTCGCCCTGGCCTGGACCCTGCACCACCCGGGCGTCTGGCCGTCCATCGGCCCGCGCACGACGGCACAGACCGACAGCTCGCTGCGGTCCCGGCGCCTGTCACTGACCGGTGACCAGCTCGCCTGGCTCCGGCACGGAAGCGGCTGAGAACGAGTGCGCCGTCGAGAACCGGGACGCCGACCGCGTCGACGCCCCGGGCGCGGACGGGAGCTGACCGGTCAGGAGAGCCAGTCGGTGTAGCGGGTGGGGGCGAGGTG
This sequence comes from Streptomyces sp. NPDC001858, assembly GCF_053594615.1. NCBI lineage: Bacteria > Bacillati > Actinomycetota > Actinomycetes > Kitasatosporales > Streptomycetaceae > Streptomyces > Streptomyces sp. NPDC001858. The sequence continues at coordinate 34,665 of NZ_JBSFEV010000019.1, read as the reverse complement.
GGCGTTCTTGTCGGTGAGGACGTCCCCCTTGATGACGGCGAACATGCCGGCGGTGGGGTCGGTGACGACGGTGCGCTGGTCGCCCTTGCTGGACAGGGTGATCCGGCCCAGCTCGTCGAGGGTGAAGAGGTCGGGGCCGGCGATGTTGCGGATGCCGTTCAGCGGGGCGCCCGCGGCGACCTCCGCCACCGCGGCGGCCACGTCCTTGGCGGCGATCGGCTGGATCGGCGTGGCGGGCAGCCGCACGGTGTCGCCGTCGGCGGTCCAGGTCATGACGGCGTCCATGAACTCCATGAACTGCGTCGCCCGGACGATCGAGTAGGGGATCGGCCCGGCGGCGAGGATCTTCTCCTGGAGGACCTTGGCCCGGTAGTAGTCCATCTCGGGCACCTGGTCCGCGCCCACGATCGACAGGACGACGAAGTGGCCGACGCCGCCCTTCTGCGCGGCGGCCAGCAGGTTGTCCATCGAGGTCTGGAAGAACGCCAGGGAGGCTTCGTCGAAGGTCGGGGAGTTCGTCAGGTTGACGACGACGTCGGATCCCGCCACCGCCTCGTCCAGCCCCTGGCCGCTGAGGATGTCCACGCCGGTGGACTTGGAGTGCGGTACCGCCTGGTGCCCGGCGGCGTTCAGATTTTCGACGACCTGGGAACCGATGAGTCCGGTGCCGCCGATGACCGCGAACTTCATGACATACCTCTCATTTGCGCTTTGGGCGTGATGCTGTATATGAACCACCATGTGGGCGCGGATCGGATCGCGCCACATGGAGCACCGCACCCGGCCGATCAGCGCCCTCGACGAAGGCTCCCGGAGGGTCCTCGCCCCCCTCGCAGCCTGTGCGCCGCGTTCACCGGAACCGGGCACGCTTGCGGAGAGCGGAGCGCTCCGGCACGCAGGTAGCATCGCGGCGTGAACACCTACTGGCACGTCGTCCTGCCGCCGCTCTGCGCCTGACCGGGCGCAGAAACCGACGGTTCGATCCCCGGCCCCGACCGACCCGCAGGGCGGTCAGGGGCTGTCGTCGAGTGCGCCCGTTTCGCATCGAGTCCCTGACGCAGACGCATTCGACGACGGAAGACCACGACTGTGCCGAACCGCACCACCCCGCTGACTCCCGCGCGCCCGGCCACCCCCGGCACGCGCCCGTCCCGCACCTCCCGCCTCCTCGGCGGTCCCACGCCCATCCTCGCCTCGGCCGTGCTGTGGGGGACGACGGGGACCGCCGGCTCGCTGGCGCCGGCCGGGGCGCCGGCGGCGGCCATCGGCTGCGCCGGTCTCGCCCTCGGCGGCATCCTGCTGTTCCTCACCTCCCGCGGCGCCCGCTCGCTGCCCGCCGCCTGCACCCGCCCCGAACGGTGGCTGCTCGCCCTCGGCGCGGTGGCGGTGGCCGGCTATCCGGTCACCTTCTACCCGGCGGTGGCCCGCACGGGCGTGGCGGTGGCCACCGTGATCGCGCTGGGCAGCGCGCCGGTCTTCGCCGGACTGCTGTCCTGGGTCACCGGACAGGCCCGGCCGACCGCACGCTGGACCGCGGCCACGGCCGCCGCCGTGCTCGGCTGCACCCTTCTGGTCCTCGGCCCGCGGTTCACCGGGCACGCCGCGCCGATCGACCTGACCGGCGTCGCGCTCGCCGCCTGCGCCGGACTGTCCTACGCCGCCTACTCGCTGATCGGCGGCAAGCTCATCACCGGCGGGCACCCCTCCGGCGCGGTGATGGGCGTGCTGTTCGGCGCGGCCGGGCTGCTCGTCCTGCCGCTCCTCCTGTCCGTCGACCTGCACTGGCTCAGCACTGCGCGCGGGGCCGCGGTGGCGGTGTATCTCGCCCTGTTCACCGTCTACCTGGCCTACCGCCTCTTCGGACACGGACTGCGCCGCACCCCGGCGTCGACGGCGACCTCGCTCACGCTGGCCGAGCCCGCCGTCGCAGCAGTCCTGGGCGTCAGGGTCCTCGACGAGCGCCTGCCGACGGCCTCCTGGTGCGGCCTGGCCGTCCTCGCCCTGGGCCTGGTCCTGCTGACCGTCCCCCTCGGCGCGGCCGGCCGGAAGCGACAGCCGCCGCGGGGCACCCGGCGGGTGCGCAGGGATCGTCTTGACCTGAAGTGCGATTGAGCTTCTAGCGTTTCCGTCGGTTGATCATCCGACGACGGGAGAACGCGTTCATGATCCTCGTGACCGGAGCCACCGGGAACATCGGAAGCGCACTGCTGAAGGAACTGCACGCCCATGGCGCCGCGCCGCTGAGAGGGTTCACCCGGGACGCGGCGCGGGCCGCGTTCCCCGAAGGGGTCGAGACAGCCGAAGGCGACTTCACGGAACCGGAGTCCTTGAAGCCCGCGCTGGACGGCGTGCGCTCGCTGTTCCTCGTGTCGCGTCTGGGCCCGGACGCCGACGTCATCGACGCCGCTCGGCGGGCAGGCGTGGAGCACGTGGTGCTGGTGTCGTCCATCACCGCGCACACCCATCCGCACCTCGGCCCCGCCGTCGAGAACCTGACGGTCGAGCGACTGCTCAAGGACAGCGGTATGGCCTGGACGATCCTGCGGCCGACCCAGTTCGCCTCGAACGCCCTGATGTGGGCGGCGTCGATCCGCGACCACGGGACGGTCCGCGCACCGTACGCGGACGTCGGACTGCCCACGATCCACCCCGCGGACATCGCGTCGGTGGCACGGGTGACGCTGAGCGAGCCCCGTCATCGGGGGCGGACGTACGCCCTGACGGGCCCGGAGCCGGTGACGCCCCGGCAGCAGGTCCGGGCCATCGCGGCGGCGCTCGGGCGGGAGATCGCGTTCGCCGAGATCGGCCGGCCGGAGGCCCACGCCCGGATGGCCGCGGTCTTCGGCGCCGAGGCCGCGGACGCGGTGCTCGACGTCATGGGCGGAGACGTCAACGACGAACTGCTGGCGGTACGCGACACGGTCACGCAGGTCACCGGCGCCCCGGCCAGGCCGTTCCGCCGGTGGGCCGCGGAGAATACCGGCGCCTTTCACTGACATACGGCGAGAATGGTAAGCGTGTCCCTGATGTCCAGTCTAAAGGCAGCGGATCGGCCGGTGAATATCGCATTCCGCTTCTCGATTTGAATCGATCATGACTCTCTGTTTATTGCGTTCGGTACCGGGCTTCGGCTAGCGTTACCGATGATCACAAGAGAGTTGATGTAGACGGGGGTCTCATCTTGTTGGCTTTTGGCGGGTGCAGCCGTTCGCTCCCCGATTCTCACACTGCGATGCCATTCCTTTCTCCGTAGAGTTTTCGATGGCTTCGTCATGCCGTTCGATCGTCGAACGGAATTCTTCTTTCCTGTAGGGCGATACGGGCATTCCTGTTTCCGTGTCGTCCCTGCAGTGAATCGTGAGATCTGAATCCGGAATTCCTTATTGCTGGGGCCGGAGTATTTCCATGTGGGATGGGACCGCGATGACTGCTGCTCCGACGTTCACCGAGACCTTCACCATCACCGCCGACAACCCCTTGCTGCGCGGTCACCTCGTGCACGGCCGCCACCTGCTGCCGGGGGTCGGCTATGTGGACCTGGTGCTCCAGGTGCTGGCCCGGCACGGTCACGCCATGGCGGACGTCGAATTACGCAGCCTCACCATCCTCGCGCCGCTGGTCGCCGCCCCCGGCGAACAGATCCTGGCCACCGTCGAAGGGCGTCCCGCGCCGAACGAGGGGTGGCGGATCGAGGTCCGCAGCCGGCGTCGGCAGGACTCCGCCGAGGTCCTGCACGCGGTGGTGTCGGCCCGCCGGTGTCTTCCGTCCCCCTTTCCGCAGCGGCTGTCGTTACCCCTTGCCGAAGTGGACCGGCTCACCCCGCTGCCCGACATCTACGCCTGGCTCCGCGAGCACGAGCTGGTCCACTCGGGCCTGATGAAGATCGACGGTGTGGTCCACCACCGTCCCGGGGACTGGGTGGTCGAGCTGGAGCTCCCCCCGGCCCACCAGGACAGCGCGGACGGCTTCCTCTTCCATCCGGCTCTGTTCGAGGCGGGGCTGCTCGGCGGCAGCGTCGACAGCCACATGCGGTACGAGGCAGCCACGGGGGACGGGGGCACGGCCCTCTATCTGCCGCTGGTGTTCGAGTCGTTCCGCGCGACCGCGCCGCTGGGCAGCCGCTGCTTCGTCCGGGTCTCGGCCGCTTCGGCGAGCCGGGACGACGAACTCATCCGGCTCTCGGCCGAGTTCTACGACGCGACCGGCGCGCAGATCGCCGAGGTCGGCCGCCTGGTGGCCAAACGGGTCCCGACCGAGACCGCCCTCGACGTGCGCGGCGCGGCCGCCCCGTACGCCGCGTCCACGGCCGTCGCGACGCAAACGGAGGCCGAGACGGCCGTCGCCGCGCGGGATGTCGTGGCGGTGCTGCGCGAGATGGTCGCGGCCCGCCTCGGGGTGACCGCCGCCGAAGTCGGGGCGCACACCGGTTACTACGAGCTCGGGCTGACCTCCGCGGCGCTGGTGGGCCTCGTGACCGAGCTGGAGGACCGGTTCCGCCTCGAACTGTCCCCGACGGTCGTCTTCGAGCACACGACGATCGCCGACCTGGCGGCCTGGCTCGAACCCCGGCTCCCCGAGTCGAGCACCGGACCGAGGGACCAGCTGTCGGACGGGCTGTCGGACGAGCTGAGGGACGAGCTGAGGGACGAGGCGGCGATGCTCCTGGGCGTGCCGGTCGCCGACGTGGATCCGGACGCCGGTCTGCCGGAGCTCGGGTTCGACCTGGTCGGCAGGGCCGCCTTCGTCGAACGGCTCAACGACCGCTACGGCCTGGCCCTCACACCTGCCGTGCTCACCGGGCACCCGACCCTGCGGAAGCTGTCGGCCCACCTCGCCGACAGCATGTCCGTAGGGGTCACGGAGGCGGCGTCGGTGTCGGCGTCGGATCGGGTGGGCCCAACCCCTGCGCAACCCCATCCGATGCTGCACCGGCGGATACCCCGGCACGGCGACGCCACAGTGACCGTCTACGAGACCCGTTTCGACGGCAGCGAGCCGTACCTCCGCGACCATCGCGTGCGGGGCGCGCGGGTGCTGCCCGGGGTCGCGCAGCTGGAGATGGCGCGGGCCGCCGTCGCCGACGCGCTCGACGCGCCGTCCCCCTACGCGGTGCGGCTCGACGACGTCGTATGGCTGCGCCCCGCGCTGTGCGGAGCGGACGGCCTGGAGCTGCGGGTCACCGTGCGCCGGGCGGGCGGCGGCCTGGAGTTCGAGATCACGGCCGCGCCGGACGGGGACACCCCGTGCTGTCAGGGCCGGGCCCGTCTGACGGACGGCGTCGAACCCGAGCTGCCCGGCCTGGCGCAGGCACGGGCCGGCTGCGACGGGGCGGAGATCCCGGCGGCCCGGGTCTATGAGCTGCACGCTCGGGGCGGTCTGGAGTACGGGCCCGCGCAGCGCGCGTTGACCGGACTGCGCACGGGCGTCGATCCGGTCGGGCTTCCCCAGGTGCTGGCCGAGCTACGGCTGCCGGCCGAGGCCGACCCGCTGACCGGGTGCGTGCTGCACCCCGCCCTGCTGGACGGGGCGCTGCAGGCGACCGTGGGCCTGCGGTTCGCGGCCGACGGCACCGAGAGCGGGTCGGCGCAGCCCGCGCTGCCGTTCGCCGTCCAGCGCGTGGAGGCGCGGGCCGCGATCCCCGACCGGGCCTTCGCCTGGGTCCGCCATCAGCCGGGCAGCGGCCCCGACGCGGCGCTGCCCCTGACGGACGTCACCGTGTTCGACGAGCAGGGCCGCGTCTGCGTGCACCTGGCGGGGCTGAGCACCCGCGCCCTGCCGACGACGCCGCACGCCGGGGCCGTTGTTGACGCCGTGGGCGTGGACACCGAGGGCGTGGACGCCGGTGCGGACATCGCCGTCATCGGTGTCGGCGGCCGGTACCCGGACGCCGCCGATCCGGACGAGTTCTGGGAGAACCTGCGATCCGGACGCGACTCCGTACGCCGGCTTCCGGACGGCCGATGGCCGCGTCCCCGCTGGGCGGGTGCGGACGGCTCAGGCGACGGCGCGGCCGACGTCCGGGGCGGCTTCCTCGACGGCATCGACCTGTTCGACCCGCTGTTCTTCCAGATCTCGCTGCGCGAGGCGGAGCACCTCGACCCCCATGAGCGGCTGTTCCTGGAATGCGCGCACCACGTCCTGGAGGACGCCGGATACACCGGGGAACTGCTGAACCGCACCAGCGGCAGAGTCGGCGTGTTCAGCGGTGTGATGTACCAGGACTACCAGCTCTACGGCGCTCAGGCGCAGGAGCGCGGGCAGCCGGTGGCGCTGTCGGGCAGCCCGTCGTCGGTGGCGAACCGGGTGTCCTACTCCTACGGGTTCACCGGGCCGAGCATGAGCGTCGACACCATGTGCTCGTCCTCCCTGACCGCCATTCATCTGGCCTGTGAGGCCATCCGCAGCGGGCAGTGCGGCGCCGCGCTCGCGGGAGGCGTGAACCTCACCTCGCACCCCAACAAGTACCTGATGCTGAGTCAGCGCAACTACCTCTCCAGCGACGGCCGTTGCCGCAGTTTCGGCGCGGGCGGGGACGGCTATGTGCCCGGCGAGGGCGTCGGAGCCGTGCTGCTCAAGCCGCTCGCACGAGCACTGGCCGACGGCGACCACATCCATGCGGTGATCAAGGGCACCTCGGTCAACCACGGGGGCCGCACCAGTGGTTACACCGTGCCCAGCCCCGCGGCCCAGGGCCTGGTGGTCGGCGAGGCGTTGGCCGCCTCGGGCGTCGATCCCCGCTCCGTCAGCTACATCGAGGCACACGGCACCGGCACCGCGCTGGGCGATCCGATCGAGATCGCCGGACTGGTCCGGGCGTTCCAGGACGCGGGCCGGGTTCCGGAGCACTGCGCGATCGGCTCGGTCAAGTCCAACATCGGGCACGCCGAGAGCGCGGCCGGCATCGCCGGGCTCACCAAGGTGCTGCTCCAGCTGCGGCACCGGCAACTCGTCCCCAGCCTGCACGCGAGCACCCTCAACCCGCACATCGACTTCGACGGCACCCCGTTGCGGGTCCAGCGGACCCTGGAGCCGTGGCTGCGACCCACCGTGCAGGACGGCGTGCAGACCCTGACCTTCCCGCGCGTCGCCGGGGTGTCCAGCTTCGGCGCGGGCGGCTCGAACGCGCACATCGTGCTCAGCGAGTACGAGCTGCCCGCCTCGCCACCCGTCGCGGACCCGGACGGACGCCCCGCGCTGCTGGTGCTCTCCGCCATGAGCGTGGGCCAATTGGTCGAGCAGGCCCGGAGGTTGCGGACCCGGCTGGCCGACCTGACCGAGGCCGACCTGCCCTCGGTCGCCTGGACGCTCCAGACGGGCCGCGGTGCGCTGCAGGAGCGGCTGGCGTTCGCGGCGGGCTCACTGGCGGAGGCCTGCGCCCTGCTCGCGGAGTTCGCCGCCGCGCCGGACCGGCCGGGCGCCTGGGTGCGCGGCACCGTGCTCAGGGATCCAGCGCCGAACGAGGCGGCGCTGGCCGACGCCCTCGACGACTGGTCCCGCAACGCGGTCGGCGACCGGCTGCTGCGCTTGTGGGCCGACGGGACCGCGATGCCCTGGGAGACGGTGCGGACGGCCCACGGGCCGGCTTCGCCGCCGCGTCGGGTGCCGCTGCCCGGCTACCCCTTCGCCCGTGAGCGCTGCTGGGTCGAGATCGACGTCGAAGCCGAGGTTGAGGTCGAGGCCGACGCCGCCGTCCCCGACCGGAGCGGGCAGCACAACAGGGCGCAGGACGGCACGGCGCAGGACGGCAGTGTGCAGGACGGCGGGGCTCGCGACGGCGAGGTAGTGCTGCTGCGGCCCGGCTGGGCGGCACGGGAACCGGCGCCCGCGCCCCCGGCGCACGGGACCGGCGAAGGGGACACCGGGTTCGCCGCACACCACGTCGCCGTGGTCGGCGACCTCGCCGCCCACGAGCGCGACGCCCTGCTGGCCGCGCTTCCGCCGGGAACCCACTGCCGGTTCGTGGAACCCGGCGACGGCCCGCTCGACCGCCGTTACACCACGGCCGTGCGCGAGGTCTTCACGCAGGTCCAGGAGATCCTGCGGCCCGGTGTGCCGCGGCCGGTGCTGTTCCAGGTCGCGTTGGCCCAGCCGACCGCCGCCGGGGCGGACCGGGACGCGCTCGCGGTCCTGCGCGGGCTGACCGGGCTGCTGCGCACGGCCGCCCGCGAGAACCCGATGCTGAGCACCCAGCTCGTGGACTGCCTGGACGGCGCCTCCCCGGCCACCGTCGCGGCCCGGCTGACCGCCGAGGCCCGACCCGGACTCGACGACGAGGTACGCCACCGCGACGGCCGCCGCCACACGCCGGTGCTGCACGAGGTCACCACGGGCGGCGGCTCCCCGGCGGAGCCGTGGCAGGAGAACGGCGTCTACCTCATCACCGGGGGCGCCGGCGCGCTGGGCCGGATCGTGGCGGCCGACATCGCCGCCTCCGTGCCGCACGCCACCGTGGTCCTGGTCGGCCGATCGGCGCTCACCGACGAGCAGCGGGCCTCGCTGGACGGGCTGCGCGCCGCGGGCCTGACGGTGGATCACCGGCGGGCCGATGTGGCGGACCGGACGTCCGTGGCCCGGCTGCTGGCCGAAGTCACCGCCGACCACGGGCCGTTGACCGGCATCCTGCACGGCGCGGGCGTCACCGAGGACCGGCTCCTCGTGCACAAGACCCCGGCCCAGCTGGAGCGGGTCCTGGCGCCCAAGGTCGCCGGGTTCGTCCACCTCGACGAGCTGACCCGCGACCAGCCGCTCCAGGTCTTCGGGTGCCTCTCCTCGGCCACCGGGGCCTTCGGCAACGTCGGCCAGGCCGACTACGCCGCCGCCAACGCCTTCCTGGACGCCTGCGCGGAGCACCGCAACCTCCTCGTCGCGGCGGGGGAGCGCCAGGGCAGGACCGTGTCCGTCGGCTGGCCGCTCTGGGCGGACGGCGGCATGGGCTCGGACGAGACCACCACACAGCGGCTGCGCGGCGCGGGCCTCGTCCCGCTGGACACCGAACGCGGGCTGGCCGCCCTGCGCCGCGCACTGACCGACCGGGACGCCACCGGGGACGGGAGACTGATCGTGTTCGCAGGTCGGCGCGAGGCACTGCCTCGGATCACGGGCCGTGACTTCGAGCCGGACACCGGGGGCGACGCCGCCCGGGAGACGGCGGCGCCCGCGCCCGACGACACCGGGCAGTTGGCGGAACGGGCCGTCGGCCACCTGCGGCGCGTGATCGGCGACGTCCTCAAACTCGCCCCGGAACGGGTGAACCCGGACGTCCCGCTGGAGCGGTACGGCATGGACTCCGTCCTGGCGGTCACCGCGGTCGGCGGCCTGGAGGAGACCTTCGGCCCGTTGGCCAGGACCCTGCTGTTCGAACAGCCGACCCTGCGCGATCTCGCCGGGTACTTCGCGGCCGAACACCCCGCGGCGCTGGGCGCTCTGCTCGGCATCCCCGTCGACGAACCCGCACGCCCGGCCGAACCCGCACGCCCGGCCGAGCCCGCACGCCCGGTCGAACCCGCGCGCCCGGCCGAGCCCGCTCCTGCCGCCGCAGCCCCCGCCGAGGGCGCGCCCGCCGGACGCGGACCCGGCTCCAGGGACGTCGCGGTCATCGGCATCGCCGGGCGCTACCCGCAGGCCGAGGACGTCGACACCCTCTGGGAGCGCCTGCGCGACGGCGCCGACTGCGTCACCGAACCGCCCGCCGGCCGCTGGGACGACGCCGGGGTCGCCGCCTGGGGCGGGTTCCTCGACGGGATCGACCGGTTCGACCCGGCGCTGTTCGGCATCGCGCCGCGCGAGGCGGTGGTGATGGATCCGCAGCAGCGGCTGTTCCTGGAGACCGTGTGGGAGCTGCTGGAGGGCTCCGGCGTCACCCAGGACGTCCTGGAGCGACAGTACGGCCGACGCGTCGGCGTCTACGTGGGCGCGGCGTACCAGCTGTACCGGGCGGACGCCTCCGACCCCGCCCTCGCGGCGCTCACCGCCACCGCCTCGTACAACCTCATCGCCAACCGCGTCTCGCACTTCTTCGGGCTGGAGGGCCCGAGCCTCGCGGTGGACAGCATGTGCACCTCCTCGGCCATGGCCGTCCACCTCGCCTGCGCCGACCTGCAGCGCGGGGAGAGCGAGCTCGCCGTCGCCGGCGGGGTGAACCTGGCCACCCACCCGGACAAGTTCCGCGCGCTGTCCGAGATGCGGATGCTGGGCAGCCACCCGGGCAGCCGCAGCTTCCGCGACGGCGACGGCTATCTCCCCGCGGAGGCCGTGGGCGCGCTGCTGCTCAAGCCGCTGGACGCCGCTCTGCGCGACGGCGACACCGTGCACGCCGTCATCAAGGGCACCGCCTCGCTGCACAGCGGCCGGGTCAACGGCTTCCTCACGCCGAGCCGCCGGGCCCAGACGACCGTCATGCGCCGGGCGCTGGAGCAGGCCGGCGTCACGCCGGACTCGATCGGCTACGTCGAGTCGTCGGCCAACGGCAGCGCGCTGTCCGACGAGATCGAACTGAGCGCCCTGCGCGAGGTGTTCCACGGAGTCGCCGAACCGGTGGCGGTCGGTTCCGTGAAGTCGAACCTCGGGCACCCGGAGGCGGCCTCGGGGGTCGCTCAACTCACCAAGGTCGCCCTGCAGTTCCGCCACCGCGAGCTGGCCCCGCTCACCCGGACCGGGGAGCCCAACCCCAACCTGGCGCTGGACGGCGGCCCGTTGACCCTCTGCGAGGAACTCACCCCCTGGGAGGGACGCCCGGACCCGGACGGACGGCCGATGCCCCGGCGCGCGCTGATCAACTCCGTTGCCGCAGGCGGCAGTCACGTCAGCCTGGTCGTCGAGGCGCCCCCGCACCCCGAGCCCCCGCACACCGAGCCCCCGCACCCCGAGTCACCGCACACCGAGTCACCGCACGCCGCGCCCGAGGCGGCGCGACTCGCCGACGTCGGAGCGCAGTTGGCGGTGGTGTCGGCCGGCAGCCCGGCACGGCTGCGGACGGCGGTGGAGAGGCTGGCGGAGTTCCTCGACCACGCCGAAGGGGTGAGCCTCGCGGATGTCGCGTACACCCTGCAACTGCGCCGCGAGGCGATGCCCGAACGGCTCGCCGTGGTGGCCGGCGACATCGCCGACCTGCGCGACGCCCTCGCCCGGCACCTCGCCGGGACGGACGGTTCCCGCACTCCGCTCGACTCGTCCGCGGCCCCCGTGCACACGGGCAACGCCGAGGACGGCGCGGTCCCGCTGATGGCCGTGTTCGACGGGGCCCGGGGCGAGGAGTTCCTCTCCGACCTGGTCGCCGACCGCGATCTGGAGCGGCTCGCCGAGCTGTGGGTGAGCGGGGCGAGGATTCCGTGGCACGGGCTGCACCCCCGCCGCCGCCGTCTGGTGCCCCTGCCGGGCACCGTCTTCCGCCGGGCGAGCTACTGGCTCGACCGGACGTCGCCGGCCGACCGGCCCGAACGCGCCGAACCCGCTTCGGCGCTACGGGGGCCCGAGCCCGTGTCCACGGCGGCGCTCCCCGTCACCGAGGACAGCACGGCCGTCGGCAAGGAGAGCGTCGTCCTCGCGGCCTGCGCCGAGCTGCTCGGCTTCCCGCCGGACGAGGTCGGCCCTGAGGACAGCTTCTTCGCGCTGGGCGGCCACTCGCTGCTCGCGCACCGGTTCGCCGAGCTGCTGCGGGAACGAGGACTGCACTGCGACCCGCCGAGCATCCTGCGCGCCCGCTCGCTCGCGGCCGTCGCCGAGGCGGCGCAGGTGGCGCAGACAGCGCAGGCGGTGCAGGTGGCGCAGGCGGCAGAGCTCGCGGCCGCCGCCCCCGAGCCGCTGCCGCTGGTGTCCCTCACCGAGGACGAGGAGGCGGCGGTCGTCGCCGCGCTGCCCGGCGGGGCTGCGAACCTTCAGGACGTCTACCCGCTCGGCGCGTTGCAGGAGGGCATGCTCTTCCACCACGTCCGGGAGGGCGCGCAGGACCCGTATGTGTCCTCGGGGCTGTTCTCCTTCGCCGACCGCGACCGTCTGGACGGGTTCGCGCGGGCGCTGCGCGCGGTGATGATCCGCCACGACGCGCTGCGCACGGTGATCCTCTCGGACGGGCTGAGCGCACCCGTCCAGGCCGTGCTGCGGCAGGTGGAACTCGCCGTGGACGAAGTCGAGCTGCACTCCGGCGCGCCCGCCGAGGAACAGCTGGCCGAACTGCTGGCGAGCGCCCCGCGGATGCCGCTGGACCGGGCCCCGCTGATCCGGCTGCGCGCCGCCCGGCACCCGGACACGGGGGTGTGGCACGCGGCGCTGAGCCTGCACCACGTCCTGCACGACGCCTCGTCGCTCGGCCTGCTGTTCGAGGAGATCGTCGCGCACATGGAGGGGCGGGCGGACGCCCTGCCCGACCCGGTGCCGTATCGGGTGTTCCTCGAACACACCCGGCACAGGGCGCGGGCACTCGACCCCGCCGCATTCTTCACCGGGCTGCTCGGCGAGGTCGCCGAGCCGACCGTGGTGTTCGCACTGCACGATGTGCACGGCGACGGCTCGCAGGTCGCGCGGGTGCACCGGGTGCTGGACGACGACCTGGGCCGGCGCGTCCGCGCCCGGGCGGCACAGTCGCGGACCAGCCCCGCCACCCTGTTCCACGCCGCCTGGGCCCTGGTCGTCGCGGCCGGCGCCGACCGTGACGACGTGGTGTTCGGCACCGTCATGTCCGGCCGGCTGCAGGGCCCGGCCGGTATGGAGCGCATGCTCGGCAGCTTCATCAACACCCTGCCGGTGCGGCTCGACCTGGCCGGCCGGAGCGTGCGGAACCTGGTGGAGCGGACCGGGGAAGTGCTGCACGGACTCGTGCGCCATGAGCAGGTCCCGCTCACCGAGGCCAGGGCGCACAGCGGACTGCCCACGCCCGAACTGCCGCTGTTCAACGCGATCCTCAACTACCGGCACCTGCCGAGCGACGACGGCATCGACCGGCTGCTCGAACGGGTGGGCGTCACCCCGCTGTCCGAGGTGTTCGAACGCACCAACTTCCCGGTGACCGTCTCCGTCGACGATCTCGGGTCCGCGTTCCGCGTCGACGCCCAGATCCACCGGGCCCAGGACGCCGACGTGGTCGTCGACTGCCTGGAAGCCGCCCTGGTGGCCCTCGTCGACGCGTTGTCCGACGAGGAACGCGCCGGAGAACCGGCCCTCGCGCTGTCGGTGCTGTCGTCCGCGATGCGGCACCGCGAACTCGACGCGTTCGCCTGGACGCCGGTGACGACCGAGGACGCCGACCGCGCGGCGGAACGCCATCTCCACGGGTGGTTCGAGGAGGCCGTGCGGGACGCGCCCGACGTCGTCGCGGTGCGCGGTGCGAACGGGGATCTCACCTACGGCGAGCTGAACGCGCGGGCCAACCGGCTGGCCCGGTACCTGCGCGCGCTCGGGGTGGAGCACGAGTCGCTGGTGGCGTTGTGCATGCCGCGCAGCGAGCAACTGGTGGTGGCTGTGCTGGCGGTCGTGAAGGCGGGCGGCGCGTATGTGCCGGTGGATCCCTCGGCGCCGGCCGAACGGCTCGGACATGTGCTGAAGGACAGCGCCCCGCGCGTGCTGCTCGTCGACGGCGCGCTGCCCGCGGGCCTGGACGCCGGCGACGCCACGGTGCTGGACGTGGTCGCCGACGCCGACCGCTGGGAGCGGCTGCCGGCCGGTGATCTGCGGCCGGTGGCCGGGGCCTCGCCGCACGATCTGGCGTATGTGATCTACACATCGGGCTCGACCGGCCTGCCCAAGGGGGTGATGGTCGAACACCGCCACGTGGCCCGCTTCCTCGTCGCCGCCCAGGAGTGGTTCGGCTATGTGCCGGGGGACGTGTGGACGCTGTTCCACTCCTTCGCCTTCGACTTCACCGTCTGGGAGATGTGGGGCGCGCTGCTGCACGGCGGCCGACTGGTGGTGGTCCCGCCCGAGGTGGCGCGCAGCCCCGCGGACTTCTACGCGCTGCTGTGCGAGGAAGGCGTCACCGTCCTGGGCCAGACGCCCACCGGCATGGGGCAGTTGATCGCCGGACAGGGCGAGGACCCCGCCCCGCACCGGGTGCGGACCGTGGTCCTCGGCGGCGAGGAGCTGGACGCCTCCACCCTGCGCCCCTGGTTCGAACGGCCCGTCAACGACGGGACCGAGCTGATCAACATGTGGGGGACCACCGAGACTACCGTCGTCAGCACCTACCGGGTGGTGACCGAGGCCGACTGCGACCTCACGACCAGGCCCCTCGGCACCGCCATGCCCGGCCTGAGCGTGTATGTGCTGGACCGGCACGGGCAGCCGCTGCCGACCGGCGCCGTCGGCGAGCTGTACATCGGCGGCGAGGCCGTGGCCCGCGGCTATCTGAACCGGCCGGAGCTGACCGCGCAGCGCTACCTGGACGACCCGTTCCGCGATACGCCGGGCGCCCGTATGTACCGCACCGGAGACCTCGGGCGCCGACTGGCGGACGGCTCGCTGGAGTTCCTCGGCCGCAACGACGACCAGGTCAAGATCCGCGGCTACCGCATCGAACCGGGCGAGATCTCCACCCGCCTCAACGATCACCCCGCCGTCGACGACGCCCGGGTGGTGGTGCGCGGCGAGGGCGACGAGCGGCGGCTGGTCGGCTATGTGGTGCCCTCCGCCCGGCACGCGCGGGCGGTGCGCGAGCTGCTGCGCCTGACCCGGACCGAACCGGACGTCCTGGAGCGGGTGCGGGAACTGCCCAACGGGCTGCCCGTCTTCCACCGCAGCGGGAGCGAGACCGACGCCCGCTACCAGGAGGTCTTCACCGACCTGCGCGACCTGCGCCACGGCGTCACCCTGGACGAGGACGCCACCGTCGTGGACATCGGCGCCGACATCGGAGTCTTCGCGCTGTTCACGGGCCTGTACTGCCCGCGGGGCAGGGTGCACTGCTTCGAGTCGGAGCCGTCCGCCCTCGACGCGCTGCGCCGCAACATCGCGCTGCACGGCCTCCACGCCCGCGAGCTCACCGGCCCGCCGCGGCCCCTCTCCGAGGTCATCGCGCAGGACGGCATCGACCGGATCGACCTGCTGAGGATCGACGCGCACCAGCCCGCCCACGACGTCCTGTGCGGCGTCTCCGACGCCGACTGGCCGCGGATCCGCCAGGTCGTCGTCCGACTGCACGACGTCGACGGCGCGGCGAAGAACACGGCGGCGCTGCTGGAGGACCACGGCTTCGACGTCGTCGGCGAGCAGGACGACACCTCGCTGCACACCCTCTACGCCAAGCGCCCCGCCGACCGCGCCACCGGCTCCGCCCCGCCCCGCGCCGTGCCCGAACCGCGCTGGCCGAACGAGCGCGTGCTGCGGGAGGAGCTGGACGCCGCGCTGCGGGCCGCGCTCCCGCCGTACATGGTGCCCGCCGGGTACGTCGTGCTCGACGAACTGCCGCTCACCGGCAACGGCAAGCTCGACACCCGGGCGCTGCCCGAGCCCGCGGTCCCGGTCCGGCCCGACGACCCCGCCACCGCCCCGCGCACCGAGGCCGAGCGCCTCGTGGCCGAGATCTGGGCCGAACTGCTGCACACCGACGCGAGCCTGCTGGGCCCCGACAGCGACTTCTTCGTGTTCGGCGGCAACTCCCTCCTCGTCACCCGGATGATCAACCTGATCAAGCAGCGGGCGGGAGTGGAACTACAGGTCCAGACGGTGTTCGACGCGCACCGGCTGGCCGACCTGGCCGCCGTCGTGGCCCATGGCCTCCCGGACGCCGGGCCCGCCTCCGCGCTCGACCTGGACACGATCACCGAAAGCATCAGCCTCGTCGAGAACATGACCGACGCGGAGCTGGACGCCCTGGACATGGACCACGCCGTTCCCGGCAACGAGAGCTAGCCAGAGAGGCCGACGATGAGCACGCCGCACCAGGAGAGCGGACCGGCCCTGATCCGGAAGATCCAGGCCATGCCCGCCAAGCGGCAGCGCGCCGTGATCGCGCTGCTGACCAGGCAAGGGGTCGATCTCTCCGCGCTGGACATCATCCCGCGACTGCCCCGCGCCCAGGACCGGCCGCTGCCGCTGTCCTTCGCCCAGCAGAGGCTGTGGTTCCTCGCCCAACTGGAGGGCCACGGAGCCTCGTACAACGTGCCGATGGCGATGCGGCTGCACGGACCGCTCGACCGCGCCGCGATGCGCGGCGCGCTGCGCGCACTCGTGCTGCGGCACGAATCGCTGCGCACCCGCTTCGAGGCCCGCGGCGGCGTTCCGCACCAGTGCGTCGACGACGGCAGCGCCTTCACGGTGCGCGAGCGGGACCTCGCCGACCCGGCGGACGCGCCCGGCATCTGCCGGCAGGAGATGCTCACGCCCTTCGATCTGGCGCAGGACTCGCTGATCCGCGCCCTCCTGCTGCGCCTGAGCGACACCGAGCACGTCCTGATGGTGACGATGCACCACACCGTGTCCGACGGCTGGTCGGTCGGCGTGTTCTTCCGCGAGGTCACCGAACTGTACGAAGCCCGCCGCGAGGAGCGCGACGCCACGCTGGAGGCGCTGCCCGTGCAGTACGCCGACTTCGCGCACTGGCAGCGCCAGTGGCTGGCCGGCGAGGTGCAGACCCGCCAGGTCGAGTACTGGAAGAAGCAACTCGCAGGCGTCGACGCCGGGTTGACCCTGCCCGCGGACCGGCCCCGCCCGCCGGTGCGCGGCTACGACGGCACCCGCGAGTTCTTCCACTGCTCCCCGGATCTCCTCGACCGGCTCCGCAAGCTGTCCGAACGGCACGACGTCACCCTGTACATGACGCTGCTGGCCGCCTACTCCGTGGTCCTGCACCGCTACACGCAGCACACCGACATCGCCGTGGGCACGATCGTGGCCAACCGCAACCGGGCCGAGGTCGAGGGACTGATCGGCCTGTTCGCCAACACCCTCGTGATGCGCAACGACCTCTCCGGCGACCCCGCCTTCGTCGACCTGCTGGCCCGGGTGAAGCGGACCGCACTGGAGGCCTACGACCACCAGGACGTGCCCTTCGAGGCCGTCGTGGACGCCCTCCAGGTGGAGCGTAGCCTCAGCCATTCACCGGTGTTCCAGACGGTGCTCGTGCTCCAGGAGGAACAGACCGCCCCCCGGCTCACGCTGGGCGGACTGGAGGTCACCCCCGTCGAGGTCGACTTCGACATCGCCAAGTTCGACCTCACACTGGACCTGCGGGAGACCCCGGACGGTCTGGCCGGGGCCGTGGAGTACAGCACCGCCCTGTTCGACCGGGAGACCGTCCAGCGCTTCGTGCGCCACTTCACCACGCTCCTCACCTCGATCGCCGACGCCCCGCAGGAGCGCGTGTCCCGGCTGGAACTGCTGGACCCGGCCGAGACCGACCGCCTGGTGGCCGAGTGGACGGCGCGGCCCGGCCCGGCGCCGTCGGCGGGGCGCCGCCTCGACGAGTGGTTCGAGGACGCGGTCCGCCGCGACCCGGACGCCGTCGCGGTGCGCTGCGCCGGTCAGTCACTGACCTACGGCGAGCTGAACGCACGGGCGAACCGGCTGGCCCGCTACCTGCGCGCGCTCGGCGTCACGCGCGAGTCGCCGGTGGCCCTGTGCCTGCCCCGCAGCGAATGGCTGGTGGTCTGCGCCCTGGCCGTGCTCAAGGCGGGCGGCGCGTATGTGCCGCTGGATCCGTCGGCGCCGGCCGAACGGCTCGGGCACGTGCTGCGGGACAGCGCACCCCGGGTGGTCATGGTCGACGGCGCCGCGCCGCAGGGACTGAACACCGGCGGGGCCGCGGTGGTCGACGTACGCGGCCGCTGGGAATGGCTGCCCTCGGACGACCTCGAACCGGTGACCGGCGCCTCCCCGAGGGACCTGGCGTACGTCATCTACACCTCCGGCTCGACCGGACTCCCGAAGGGGGTGATGGTCGAACACCGCAACGTGACCCGGCTGTTCACCGCCACCCGCGAGCAGTTCGGCTTCGGACCGCAGGACGTCTGGACGCTGTTCCACTCCTTCGCCTTCGACTTCTCGGTGTGGGAGATGTGGGGCGCGCTGCTGCACGGCGGCCGCCTGGTCGTCGTGCCGCACGAAGTGGCGCGCAGCGCCGAGGACTTCTACACGCTGGTGTGCGAGGAACAGGTCACCGTTCTCAACCAGACGCCGAGCGCGTTCGGGCAGCTGATCGCCGCGCAGGGCGAGAACGGCGCCCCGCACCGGCTGCGGACCGTCGTCTTCGGCGGGGAGGCGCTGGACGCCCCGGCGCTGCGCCCGTGGGCCGCCCGTCCCCTCAACGCCGCCACCCGACTCGTGAACATGTACGGCATCACCGAGACCACCGTCCACGTCACCCATCGCGTGGTGACCGAGGACGACCTCGGCCGCCCGGTCAGCCCGATCGGCGCACCGCTGCCGGACCTGAGCGTGTACATCCTCGACCGGCACGGCAAGCCGGTGCCCACGGGCGCGGTCGGCGAGATGTACGTGGGCGGCGAGGGCGTCGCCCGGGGCTATCTGAACCGGCCGGAACTGACCCGGGAACGGTTCCTGGACGACCCGTTCCGCCGGGCCCCCGGCGCCCGGATGTACCGCACCGGCGACCTGGCGCGCCGCCTGGCCGACGGTTCGCTGGAGTACCTCGGACGCAACGACGACCAGGTCAAGGTCCGCGGCCACCGCATCGAACCCGGCGAGATCTCCACCCGCCTCGGCGACCACCCCGGGGTCAGCACCTGCGCGGTCGTGGTCCGCGAGGACCGCCCCGGCAGCCGCCGGCTCGTCGCGTACGTGGTGCCCGCGGCCGACCGGCCCGAGGCGGAGCTGCGCGGCGAACTGGACCGCCTCGCCCGGCGCGTCCTGCCCGAGTACATGCTCCCCGACGCCTATGTGTTCCTGCCGAGCCTGCCGCTGACCACCAACGGCAAACTCGACCGCGCCGCACTCCCGGCCCCCGACCTCGACTCCTACGCCCAGCGCGACGACCGCGCGTACGTCGCCCCCGCCACCGCCACGGAACGGACGCTGGCGACGCTCTGGGCGCAACTGCTCGGCTTCGACGCCGACCGGATCGGCGCACAGGACAACTTCTTCACCCTGGGCGGCCATTCGCTGCTCGTCACGGTCCTCGTGGCCCGGCTGAGGGACGCCGGACTGCACCTCACCGTGCGCGACCTGTTCAGCGCCCCCACCCTCGCCGCCCTGGCCGCGCGGATCGACGCGGGCGCCGAGGACCCGGCCGACACGACCCCCGCCGGCCCGGCCCCCGCGCACCTCGTCCCCGAAGGGTGCGAGCGGCTCACCCCCGACCTGCTGCCCCTGGTCCGGCTCGGCCAGGAACACCTGGACGCCGTCGCGGCCCGGGTCCCCGGCGGCGCGGCCAACGTCCAGGACGTCTACCCGCTGGTCCCGTCGCAGGAAGGCATCCTCTTCCACCACCTCATGGACCCGGAGAACGACCCGTACGTGATGTCCGCGGTGTTCACCGCCGTCGACGAGACGGCGTGCACCGCGTTCACCGACGCCCTCCAGGCCCTGATCGACCGCCACGACGTGATGCGCACCGCCGTCCTCACCGAAGGACTGCCCGAACCGGTGCAGGTGGTGTACCGCTCCGCACGGCTCCCCGTGGAGCGCATCCCGCTCCCCGCCGACGGCCCGGACGCCGAGGAGCAGGCGCGTGCGCTGCTGAACAGCCCCGCCGAACTGCCGCCGGACCGCGCGCCGATGCTGACGGTCCGCATCGCCGCGGACCCCGGCTCCGAACGCCGCTTCCTCCTGCTGAACTTCCACCACCTCATCGAGGACGCCACCTCGCTCCGGCTGATCTTCGACGAACTGGCCCTGCACATGGCCGGACGGGCCGATGAGCTCCCCGAGCCCGCGCCCTACCGCGACTTCGTCGCCCACACCCTGCACCAACTGCGCACGGGCGACGCCGAGCACTACTTCCGCACCGCCCTCGGCGACGTCACCGAGCCGACGGTGCCGTTCGGCCTCACCGACGTACGCGGCGACGGCCGCCGGACGCGCAAACCGCGCCGCTCGCTGCCCGCCGACCTGACCCGGCGGCTGCGGACCGAGGCCGGGCGGCTCGGCCTGAGCCCGGCATGGCTCTTCCACGCCGCCTGCGCCCGGGTGGTGGCCGCGGCCGGCGGACGGGACGACGTGGTGTTCGGCACCGTCATGTCGGGCCGGCTGCAGGGCGTGCCCGGCGTCGAGCGGATGCTCGGCAACTTCATCAACACGCTCCCGCTCCGCGTGCGGCTGGCCGGCCGGACCGTCCGCGACCTCGTCGACGAGGTGGCCACCGGCCTGCGCGAGCTCATCGCGCGCGAACAGTCCTCGCTCAGCCTGGCCCAGCGCTGCAGCGGGCTCGACAGCGAGACCCCGCTGTTCAGCGCGGCGATCAACTTCCGGCACTTCGAGACCGCCCACGACGCCACCCCCGCGCCGACCCTCGCGGACCACGGGATCACCTCCCCGGCCTTCATGGACCGCACCAACTACCCCATGGGCATGTCCCTCGACGACCTCGGGGACGAACTGTCCCTGACCGTCCAGATCGAGGACGCCGTCGAACCCGAGGCGCTCCTGACCTACCTGGAGACCGCCCTCGCCGGCATCGTCGACGCGCTCGCCGTCGACGACGGACGCGGCACCCTGGCACTGGACGTCGACGTGCTGCCCCCGGCGCAGCGGCAGCGCCTGCTGACCGCGGCCGACGGCGGACGTCCCCCCTACCCGCAGGACGCCACCCTCGCCGACCTGTTCGAGGAACAGGCGGCCCGACGGCCCGACGCGATCGCCGTGCGCCACGGCGACCGGCAGCTCACCTACGCCCGGCTCAACGCCCGCGCGAACCAGGTCGCCCACCACCTGCGCGCCGCCGGAGTCGGCCCCGACACCCTCGTCGCCCTGTGCGCCGACCGCTCCCCGGACCTGGTCGTCGGACTGCTGGGCATCCTCAAGGCGGGCGGCGCCTACGTCCCCATCGACCCCGACTACCCCGAACAGCGCATCCACGCCCTCCTGGACGGCTCCGGCGCACGCATCGTGCTGAGCCGGTCACGGCTGCCGGACGCTCTGTTCGGCGAGAGCGCGGAGGTGATCCACCTCGACACCGGCGAACGCGCCGCGGACCGCACCCCGGTCCTCGCCCACCTCCCCGAACACAACCCCTCCCGGACCGAGCCGCGCCTGACGCCGGATCACCTCGCCTACGCCGTCTTCACCTCCGGATCCACCGGTCGCCCCAAGGGCGTGCTGGTGGAACAGCGCGGTGTGGTCCGGCTCGTGCGCAACCCCGACTACTTCGCCGCCGACGAGGACTCCGTGGTGCTGCACCACTCCTCGATCGCCTTCGACGCCGGCACCCAGGAAGTGCTCACCCCACTGCTCGCCGGCGGCCTGCTGGTGCTGCACGACGGCGACTCCAAGGACCCCGGCCAACTCCTGGACTGCGTGGAGCGCACCGGCGTCGACACCATGCTGCTGTCGGCCGCCTTCCTGCCCGCGTTCACGGAGTCCGCCACGGGCCGTGAACTGCCGCTGCGCACCCTCGCGGTGGTCGGCGACACCTTCTCGGCCCGCGACGTCGGCCGGCTGTACGCGGCGCACCCCGGCCTCAGCGTCGTCAACGGATACGGCCCGACCGAGAACAGCATCGCCTCCACCTACCACGTCATCCCGAAGGACATCGCCGAGGACGCCCGGGTGCCCATCGGCCGGCCCGTCCCGCACACCACCGCCCACGTCACCGACGACCGGCTGCGGCTCGTGCCGGACGGAGTGATCGGCGAACTGTGCCTGGGCGGCGCCGGCGTGGCCCGCGGCTACCTCGACGACCCCCAGCAGACCGGCGCGCGCTTCCTGCCCGACCCCTTCGGCGACGACCCGAACGGCCGGCTGTACCGCACCGGCGACCTCGTGCGCAGACTGCCGGACGGCGCCCTGGAGTTCCGCGGCCGGGTGGACGACCAGGTCAAGGTCCGGGGATTCAGGGTCGAGCCCGGCGAGATCGAGACCGTGCTTCAGGCGCACCCCTCGGTGCACAGCGCCGTCGTCGTGCCGCAGACCTCCGGCCGCACCCACACCCTGAACGCCTATGTGCGCCCCGCCGAGGAATGGCTGGAGACGGCCGCCGAGGAACAGACCGCGGAACACCTCGGCCAGTGGGAGCGGCTCTTCGAGGACCAGTACGCGCGCGGCGCCGACGAGGACGTCCCCGACGACCTCAACCTCGCCGGATGGGAGAGCAGCTACACCGGGGAGCCCGTCCCCGAGCCCGAGATGCGCGAATGGATCGACGGCACCGTCGCCCGCATCCGGGCGCTGCGGCCCGAGCGGCTGCTGGAGATCGGCTGCGGCACCGGCCTGCTGCTCTTCCGGTACGCCCAGGACTGCGAGGAGGTGCACGGCATCGACATCTCCGCCTCGGCGCTCGAGGACGTGCGCCGGGGCGCCGAGCGGCGCGGTTGGTCCCATGTCACCCTGCGCCAGGGCGACGCCCTCTCGGCAGCCCAGGCGGCCGACGAGGCGGGCGGCCCGGACTTCGACGTGGTGGTCCTCAACTCGGTGGCGCAGTACTTCCCCAGCCGCCACTACCTGGAGGAGGTCATCGCCCGGATCCTGCCCCGCGTGGCGGACGGCGGCCGCGTCCTGCTCGGCGACATCCGCAACCTGGACCTGTTCTCCGCGCACGTCTCCGCCATCGAGCGCAGCCGGTCGGGCGCCCCGACCACGGCGGGCGCGCTCGCCGCGCAGATTCAGCGCCGCCGCCGACAGGAGACCGAACTCCTGGTCAGCCCCGGCTACTTCAGCCGGCTCCCCGAGCGCTTCGCGGAACTCGGCGCCGTCGACATCATCCTCAAGCGCGGCGCGGGCGGCAACGAGATGCTCGCGTACCGCTACGACGTGGTGCTCACCAAGGGGGCCGCCGCACCGCCGGCCGAGCACCCATGGCTGGAGGCCGCCACCCCGGCCGCACTGCGCGCCCTGCTCACGGCCGACGCCCCCGACCGGTTCGGCGTCAGCGGGCTGACCAACCCCCGGGTCGCCGACGACGTGCGGGTCTGCGCGTCCCTGGCCCGCTGGGCGCCGTCCCGCCAGGTGGAGGCGCTGCCCGGCGGGGCCCGGCTGTCGCCGCGGGCCGAGGAGGAGATACGGGAGCTGGAGGCGGTGCTGCGGCACGCCGAGGACCTGGGATACGAGGTCGCGGCGACCTGGTCGCAGGACCGGCCGGAGGGCCTCGACCTGCTGCTGGGCCGGGGCGGGACGCCCCGGGTCCGGGCGCGCTCCGCCTACCGGGCCCGCCGCCAGGCCAACGCGCCGCAGATCGACCGCCTCGGCCCGGCCCTGGTCCGCGAACTCCGCGACCATCTGTCCGAGCGGCTGCCGGACCACCTGGTCCCCGGCGCCTTCGTCGTCCTGGAGGAACTGCCCGTCACACCGCAGGGCAAGGTCGACAAGCGGGCACTGCCCGCGCCCGACGAGGAGGACGTCGCCAAGGAGGTGTACGTCGCGCCCCGCACCGAGGCTCAGCGCACCCTGTGCCGTCTCGTCGGCGGCGTCCTGGGACTGGACCGGGTGGGCCTCCAGGACAACTTCTTCAACCTGGGCGGGCACTCGCTGCTGGCCACCCGGCTCAACCTGCGGGTCAAGAAGGAGACGGGCGTCGACCTGTCGCTCCAGCTCATCCTCACCGCCCCCACCATCCAGGACATGGCGAGCGCCCTGGAGCCGGAACTGGACCGGGCGCGCCGGGAACGCGAGGACCCCGCACCGGGCGGCCCGGACGCGGCCCCGCAGCCGCACGCCCTCGCGGAGCTGCTGCCCGCCGCGCCCGCCGAGGAGGGCGCCCGGGCGCCGCTGTCCACGGCGCAGCAGGACCTGTGGTTCCTGCGCCGCGTCGAACACCTCGGCACCGCCCACGACAACGTCCAACTGGCCCTGCGCATGCGCGGCCCACTGGACCGGGACGCCGTCGCGGGGGCCGTGCGCGCCCTCGTGGCCCGACACGCCGTCCTGCGGACCAGCTATCTGCGTCGCGAAGGAACCGTCGTCCAGCGGGTGAACGGCGCCGACGGCTTCGCGGTGGGCGTCCTGCAGATCCCGGCGGAGCGGGGCGACGGCGAGGCCGCGCTCACGGAGTGGCTGCGCTCGGAACGGCTGCGGCCGTTCGCGCCCGAGGACCGTCACCACCTCCGGGCCCACCTGGTGACCCTCGCGCAAGAGGACCATGTGCTCGTCCTCACCCGCCCCTGGGGCGTCTTCGACGGCTGGTCCACCAGCATCCTCCTGCGTGAACTGACGCTCGCGTACCGCGAGTCGAGCCAGGGACGCGAGCCCCGCTTCGCCCCGCTGCCCCTGCAGTACGCCGACTTCGCCCGCTGGCAGCACCGTACGGTGGACGCCGCCGAGATCGACCGGCAGCGCGACTACTGGCGCGGGCAGCTCGCCGGGCTGCCGGCGTGTCTGTCGCTGACCACGGACTACCCCCGCGGTCCGGTCAAGTCCCACCAGGGCGCGGCCGTGGAGCTCTCCGTCCCGGCCGACCTCGTGGAGCGGCTGCGCAACCTCGGCACGGATCACGGAGCCTCGCTCTACATGATCCTGCTGGCCGCCTACGCCGTCCTGCTGGGCGAGCGCACCGACGACCGTGAACTCGCCATCGGCTCACCGGTCACCAACCGGCCGGCCGCCGAACTCGACGACGTCGTCGGCTACTTCGTGAACGCGCTCGTGATGCGCCTCGACGTGGCCCCGGAGCGGGCCTTCACCGAACTGCTGGCCCAGGCCAGGGACGTGGTGGCGCAGGCGCAGGCGCACAAGGACCTGCCCTTCGCCGACCTCGTGCGGACCCTGGCGCCCGAGCCCGACCCGGCGCACTCCCCGCTGTTCCAGGCGATGTTCAACCTGGTTCCGGCTCCCGCCGCCGACGGCACGGACCCGGACGGCACGGCCCCGGACGGCGTCGACGGCCTGGACGTGGAGACCGTCGTCAGCGGCGCCGGCACCGCGAAGTTCGACCTGAGCCTGGCCCTGCGCGAGACCGACTCCGGGCTGGACGGCTACCTGGAGTACAGCACCGACCTGTTCGCCCGAGGAACCGCCGAGCGGCTGGCCCGCGGCTATGTGCGCCTGCTGGAACGGATCCTGCGGAGCCCTCGGGCGGACCTGGCCCGGCTCAACTCCGCGACCGACGACCACATCGGGAAGGAAGCCCCGTGAGTGCCCTCACCGCCACCGTCCTCGGGGACGTGGCCCTCGTCGTCCTCGTGTCATGGCTGTTCGGCGGTCTCGCCCGACGCCTGGGACAGCCCACCGTGATCGGCCAGATCCTCGCCGGAATCGCCCTGGGACCGACCCTGCTGGGCCGGCTCCCGGGCGACCCGACCGGCCGCCTGTTCCCCGCCGACGCCCGGCCGTTCCTGTCGATGCTCGCCCAGATCGCCGTCGTCCTGTTCATGTTCGTGGCGGGCTACGAGATCGACTTCCGCACCTTCCGGGCGGGACGCACCGCGGTGTCCGTCGCGGCGGCGGCCCTGCTGGTCCCGATGGCGCTGGCCCTGGCGGCCGTCGGGCTGTTCGGCGGACTCTTCGCCGCCGTGGACCCGGCGCACGCCGACCAGTCCTCGTTCGCGATGTACATGGCGGTGGCGGTCTCGATCACCGCCCTGCCGGTGCTGGCGGCCATCGTGCGCGAACGCGGCGTCGCCGGCACCCCCGCGGGCACGGTGGCGATCGCGGCGGCCGGTCTCATGGACGTGGCGGCCTGGCTGGTGCTGGCCGCGGTGCTCAGCGACTCCGGCACGGCCACCCGCTGGTCCTGGTCCGTGGCCCTGGCGCTGCTGGCCGCGTTCACCGCGTTCCTCCTCGGCGTCGTCCGGCCCGCCCTGCGCTGGTGGCTGCAACGGCCCGCCACGCTGCTGAGCAACCCGGTGCCGATCGCCATGGCCCTCGCCCTGGGCAGCGCCTGGGTGACCGAGTCGCTGGGCCTGCACGCCGTCTTCGGCGGCTTCCTCGCCGGGCTGGCCATGCCGCGGCGCGACGGCGCGCCGGACGCCGACATCCTCAGGCCGATGGAACAGACCTCCGGCCTGCTGCTGCCGCTGTTCTTCGTCACCACCGGCCTGTCCGTCGACATCGCCACCCTCGGCGCGGACGGCTTCGGCCTGCTGGGCCTGATCCTGCTGGTGGCCATCGCCGGCAAGGCCGCACCCGCCTACGGGGTCGCCCGGCTGCGCGGCCTGGACGCCCGGCAGTCGGCGCTGGTCGCCGTCATGGTGAACACCCGCGGGCTCACCGAACTCATCGTGCTGGACGTCGGCAGGTCCGCCGGGCTGATCGGCCAGGAACTGTACGCCGTCCTCGTCCTCATGGCACTGGTCACCACCTTCATGACCGGGCCGTTGCTCCAACTCGTCGGCAGAAGAAAGGAGGACCGGCCGTCGGCGCCCGAAGAAGGGCCGCCCGACGGTTCCGAAAGCAGCTCATCGGATTCGGCACGTCACACCCAGGCCGCCGGTATCGGCAGCGAAGAAGCGGGAGAGAAGACAGCGTGAGCAACACCGAAGCATTTGACGTCGTGGTCGTCGGCGGCGGTCCTGGCGGTTCGACGCTGGCCGCGCTCGTGGCGCAACAGGGGCACTCGGTGCTCATCCTGGAGAAGGAGTTCTTCCCCCGCTACCAGATCGGGGAGTCCCTGCTGCCGTCCACCGTCCACGGGATCTGCAAGCTGACCGGCGCCGCGGACGAGCTCGCCAAGGCGGGATTCCCGGTCAAGCGGGGCGGCACGTTCCGCTGGGGCGCGAACCCCGAGCCCTGGACGTTCTCGTTCTCCGTATCGCCCCGTATGGCGGGCCCGACCTCCACCGCCTACCAGGTCGAACGGTCCAAGTTCGACAAGATCCTCCTGGACAACGCCCGCCGGGTCGGCGCCGTCGTGCGGGAGGGCTGCGCCGTGACGGACGTGCGCGAAGAGGGCGAGCGGGTCACCGGCGTGCGCTACACCGACGACCAGGGCGCGGCGCACGAGGTGTCGGCACGCTTCGTGGTGGACGCCTCCGGAAACAAGAGCCGGCTCAACCAGCGGATCGGCGGCCACCGGGAGTACTCGGACTTCTTCCGCAACCTCGCGCTGTTCGGCTACTTCGAGAACGGCAAGCGGCTGCCGGAGCC
The DNA here is from genome assembly GCF_053594615.1 of Streptomyces sp. NPDC001858. Classification (NCBI taxonomy): domain Bacteria; kingdom Bacillati; phylum Actinomycetota; class Actinomycetes; order Kitasatosporales; family Streptomycetaceae; genus Streptomyces; species Streptomyces sp. NPDC001858. Next base: position 7,551 of record NZ_JBSFEV010000019.1, on the reverse strand, counting down.
CCACAGCGGCAACATCCTGTGCGTGGCGTTCGACAGCGGCTGGTTCTGGTACATCCCGCTCAGCGACACGCTCACCAGCGTCGGGGCCGTGGTACGGCGGGAGATGGCGGAGAAGATCCAGGGCGACCCGGAGAAGGCCCTCCAGGCGTTGATCGACGAATGCCCGATGATCTCCGAGTACCTCGCGTCCGCCCGGCGGGTCACCGAGGGGCAGTACGGCGAGATCAGGGTCCGCAAGGACTACTCGTACCACCACACGACCTTCTGGCGCCCCGGGATGATGCTCGTCGGCGACGCCGCCTGCTTCGTCGACCCGGTGTTCTCCTCCGGAGTGCACCTCGCCACCTACAGCGCGCTGCTGGCCGCCCGGTCCATCAACAGCACGCTCGCGGGCACGGTCGAGGAAGAGGTGGCCATGCAGGAGTTCGAGGCGCGCTATCGCCGTGAGTACGGCGTGTTCTACGAATTCCTGATGTCCTTCTACGACATGCACCGCGTGGAGGACTCCTACTTCTGGCAGGCCAAGAAGCTCACCCGCAACAGCCACTCCGAACTCGAGGCGTTCGTGGACCTGGTGGGCGGCGTCTCCTCCGGCGAGGCCGCGCTCAGCGACGCGCAATCGGTGGCCCGGCGGCTGCACGCGCAGACCGAGGAGTTCGCCTCCGCGGTCGAGTCCGTCGCCGGCGGCGACGAGAACTGGGCCCCGCTGCTGGGTTCCTCCGTCGTGCGGGAGGCCATGACGGAGAGCTCCAAGGTGCAGATGCACGCGGCGCTGGGGGAGGACGCGGAAGACGAGACGCCGCTCTTCGACACCGGCCTGATCCCCTCGCGGGACGGCCTGTCCTGGGTACACGCCCCGGCGGGCTGAGCCCGCGCCGGCCCGCCCGCCGACCGATGGGGCCTGTGCGGCCACCGGTCGGCGGGCGGGAGGGGCCGGGGGGACTCAGGTCCGGGGGCGCGGGTCAGACACCCAGCCGCTCCTTTATCCCGGCGAAGAACGGGATGTGGCGGTAGTCCTTCGCCTCCGGGTCGTAGTCCGTGTACCGGTTGGTGAAGGCCAGGAGGCTGCGCTGGACCTCCTCGACGGGAGCGGTGTGGATCTGCCGCTCGATCCGCTGGATCTCGCCGAGGAATTCCGCCAGCACGGCGGGGAGTTCGTCATGAAGCCGGATCACCTCGTCACGCAGTTCGATCCCACCGTGGTCGGAAAGGTAGTTGAAGAGAAGTTGCGAGGCGACGGCGTCATAGTTGGGGCGGGGAATTCCTTCCACCGCATAGCGCAGCAGCCGCTCGGAGAGGATGTACTCGTACGCCAGCCGCGCCTCATGGGCGGGCAGTTCCGCATCGTTCAGGCAGACCAGCATCGCCGAGACGTCGACGCGCAGCTCCTCCAGCCCGGCGAGCGGCTTGAGCTTCTTCACCGAGAGGAAATCCGGGATGGGCATGTCCCCCTGTCGATGATGGTATTCGTGCAGTCGCACCCACCATGAGGAGGCCTGTTCGACCGTTCGGTCGTCGACGCCCTGGAGCAAGGGGAAGCTGCCCTCTTCCATCACGGCGTCGATCATCTTCCGGGTGATGCGGTTGTGCCGTTCGACGAACTTGTCGATGAAGTAGAAGATCAGGTCGTCGCCGTGCTGGAGGCCGTCGATGTGATTCTCCGGGAACAGAGCCACCACGACCCTCGACTCGAATCCCTTCGACGCGGCCGTGATGTTCACCGGCATGGTGTTGCTGGCATACCGGGTGGCCAGATAGGGATTCGTCGGCAGCGTTTCGTACGTCAGATACTCCAGTGAAAGAGAGGGGAAATACGAGGCGTCGAACAGAGAGAACAGACGGTGGTCCCGCTCTTCGTTGACATGCGCCTTGACGGAGGCGAGGCGGGGTTCCGAGGAATAGTTCCTGAGATCCTCGACCAGGGCCTTCGCAATGGGCTGCCGACTCAGATGAGGGGCATCGGCTATGTGCTGCGCCAGTTGGTCCAGGAAACTCTGGTCGCGGAAGGAGCCACGCGATCCCTTGATCTTCTCGCGAAGCTCGTTGACCTCGTCGATGACCTGGTCAATGACGTCGGATTCCGTGTTTTTCGACATGGCTCACCTTCGTTTCAGGAGTCGGGGACGGAGGAAATATTTGCACACCGTTCCGCAATGCACCACCCGCATTTTCTACATCAACTCATGGTTGCGTACTCGTCGTTGCGCTGGTTAGCGTGAGGCATCACTCAATTCAAAGAACGGGGGAAATCCGTGCGGATCGAAGGGAGTGTCGCGCTGGTCACCGGCGGCACGTCCGGCCTCGGCCTCGCGGCCGTGCGCCGGCTGTGCGACCAGGGCGCCCGGGTGGTCGTCCTCAACCGGCCCTCCGCACGGAGCGAGGAAGTCGTGGCCGGGCTGGGACCGCGGGTCGCGTTCTCCCCGGGCGATGTGACCAGCGAGGACGACGTCACCGCCGCCGTCGAACTCGCCAAGGGGCTGGGCCCGCTGCGCATCGTCGTGAACTGCGCCGGCATCGGCAACGCCCACCGGACCGCGAGCCGGAAGGGGCCGTTCCCGCTGGACGCCTTCAGCGAGGTCGTCCAGGTCAATCTGATCGGCAGCTTCAATGTCATACGCCTCGCCGCGGCACATATGTGCCGGTCCGAGGACGACGGCGCCGAACGCGGAGTCATCGTCAACACCGCCTCGATCGCCGCATTCGACGGCCAGGTCGGACAGGCCGCCTATGCCGCCTCCAAAGGAGGCATCGTAGGAATGACTCTGCCGATCGCCCGGGACCTGGCGCCGGAGCGGATTCGCGTGGTCACGATCGCTCCCGGACTGTTCCGCACCCCCATGTTCGACGTCTTTCCGCAGTCCACGATCGAGGCGCTCGGCCGGCAGGTGCCGCATCCGGCCCGGCTGGGCGATCCCGAGGAATACGCCTCACTCGTCACGCACATCGTGGAGAACCCGATGCTCAACGGTGAGACGATCCGGCTCGACGGTTCCCTCCGGATGGCGCCGAGATGACCGTTCCAAAGACGCCGAAGGCTTATGAATTTCCGCACTGTTCGGGATTTCCGGAAAAGGAACACGTCATGCCCACGAGCCGTCCGAGCGAGCGCGCCATCGCCGTCGTCGGCATGTCCTGCCGGGTCCCCGGGGCCGACGACCTCACCGCCTTCTGGCGTCTGCTGCGCGACGGCGTCGACGCGATCGGCGACGTACCGGACGGCCGCTGGGACCTCGACGGCGTTCCGGACAGCCTTCGGCGGGCCGGGGCCGGACGCGGCGGATTCCTCGACCGCGTGGCCGACTTCGACGCCGGATTCTTCGGCATCTCGCCCCGCGAGGCCGCCGCCATGGACCCCCGGCAGCGGCTCGCCCTGGAACTGGGCTGGTCGGCGCTGGAGCACGCCGGCGTGGTGCCGCAGACTCTGCGCGGCGGAACCGCAGCGGTGTTCCTCGGCGCGACCGCCGACGACTACGCCGCACTCGTCGACCGACACGGCGAGGCCGCCGTGTCCCACCACTCGCTGACCGGACTGAGCCGGGGCGTGATCGCCAACCGCATCTCCTACCACCTCGGCCTGAGAGGCCCGAGCCTCACCGTGGACGCGGCGCAGTCCTCGTCCCTCGTCGCCGTGCACCTGGCCTGCGAGAGCCTGCTGTCGGGCGCCACCGGGCTCGCGCTGGCCGGCGGCGTCCACCTCAACCTGACGCCGCAGAGCACGCTCGCCTTCGCCCGGGCCGGCGCCCTGTCCCCGGACGGCCGCTGCCACACCTTCGACGCGCGCGCCAACGGCACCGTCCGCGGCGAGGGCGGCGGCGTCGTCGTCCTCAAACGACTGACGGACGCCGTCGCCGCCGGCGACCGCGTCCACTGCGTCCTGCTCGGCAGCGCGGTGAACAACGACGGCGGCGGCGAGGCACTCACCGTCCCCGACGGCGACGCACAGCGCGAACTGCTGCGCGAGGCCTGCGCCCGGGCCGGCGTGGACCCGGCGCAGGTGCGCTACGTCGAACTGCACGGCACCGGGACGAGAGCCGGAGACCCGGTCGAGGCGGCAGCGCTCGGATCGGTACTCGGCGCCGGGCGGCCCGACGCGCAGCCCCTGCTCGTCGGGTCGGTGAAGACCAACATCGGACACCTCGACGCCGCCGCCGGCGTCGTCGGCCTCATCAAGGTCGCGCTCTCGCTCGGCCACGGGATCCTGCCGGCGAGCCTGCACTACGCCGAGCCGCATCCGGCGATCCCCATGGAACGGCTGAGGCTCCGGGTGAACGACACCACCGGCCCGTGGCCGACCGGCCCCCGGCTCGCGGGCGTCAGCTCCTTCGGCGTGGGCGGCACGAACTGCCATGTCGTGGTCGCCCCAGCACCCGACCCCGACCCCGCATCCGCATCCGCATTTGCCCCCGCACCCGTCGCGTCCGTCGGCGCCGAGGGCGAGCCGTTCGTGCCGGTGCTGGTGTCGGGAGTGACCGAAGCGGCGCTGCGCGCCCAGGCGCGTCGGCTGCTGGAGCGGGTGGAGACCGACGCGGACCTGCGCCCCCGGGACGTCGGCTACGCGACGGCCACGACCCGCGCGGTGCTCGCACATCGTGGCGTGGTCGTCGCCGCGGACCGCGCCGACCTCCTCGCCGGGCTGACCGCGCTGGCCGCAGGCGATCCGTCGCCGCACGTGGCGGAAGGCGTCGCCGGTGCCGCCCGCGACGTCGTGTGGATGTTCCCCGGGCAGGGCCCGCAGTGGGCCGGGATGGCCCTGGAACTGTGGGAGTCCTCGGCGGTGTTCGCCGCACGCATGGACGAGTGCGCGTCGCTGCTGGACTGCCTCGTCGACTGGCCGCTGCGCGAGGCGCTCGCCGACGAGGCCGCGTTACGGCGCATGGACGTCATGCAGCCCGCCCTGTTCGCCGTGCAGGTGTCGCTGGCCGAGGTGTGGCGGGCCGTCGGGCTGCTGCCGTCCGCCGTGGTGGGCCACTCCCAGGGGGAGATCACCGCGGCCTGCGCGGCGGGGATCGTGTCCCTCGCGGACGCCCTGCGGCTGATGGTGGAACGCAGCCGGATCATCACCGCCCGGCTGTCCGGCCGCGGCGCGATGGCCCTGCTGGCCATGCCGGTCGAGGAGGTCGACGAGCGGCGGGTCGCCGTCGGCGCCGTGAACGGGCCGAACTCGGTCGTCGTCTCCGGCCCGGTCGAGGTCGTGCGGGAGACGGTCGCCGAGTGCGAGGCCAGGGGCGTACGGGCGCGCATGGTCCCCATCGACTACGCCTCGCACTCGCCGCAGGTGGAGGAGATCCGCGACGACGTCCTGCGGCTCGCCCGGGGAGTCACCGCCACGGACGGCGACGTCGCGTTCTACTCCACCGTCACCGGCCGCCGACTGACCGCGGCCGGCCTGGACGCCGAGTACTGGTACCGCAACCTGCGGGAGCGGGTGCGCCTGGAGGACGCCGTCCGGGCCCTCGCCGCGAACGGCCACCGGGTGTTCGTGGAGGCCAGTCCGCATCCGGTGCTCACCATGGCCGTCCAGGACACGCTCGGCACCGCGCCGGACACGGTGGTCCAGGGCACCTTGCGACGCGGGGAGGGCGGGGCCAGGCGGCTGCTGCTGTCCATGGCCGAACTGCACGTCCAGGGCGTGGAGCTGGACTGGCGCCCGGTGTTCGAGGGCACCGGCGCCCGCACGGTGGAACTGCCCCTCTACGCCTTCCAGCGACAGCCGTACTGGGTCCTCGGCGACGGCTCCGCACCGACGGCGGCGCAGCCCGCGGCGACTCCCGAGCCGCCGCCCGCGACCACGCCGGAGCGGGAGCTGCCGGACCTGCGGGCGCTGGTCCACGCCCAGGCGGCGGCCGTGCTCGGACACAGCGGACCGGCGGCGATCGCGGCCGACCGCTCCTTCAAGGAACTGGGCTTCGACTCGGTGACGTCCGTGGAGCTCAGCATCCGGCTCGGCCGCGCCACGGGTCTCCCGCTGCCGGCCACCCTGCTCTACGACCACCCGACCCCCACCGCACTCGTACGACACCTCGGCGACGAACTGACCGGGCTCACCGCCCGGCACCCGGACCGGGCCGACGCGGACGCAGCGGACGGCGTGGGCGACGTCGACGGCGTGGACGATGTGGACGGCGACGCGATCGCTGTCGTCGGCATGGGCTGCCGGTTCCCGGGCGGCGTCGCGTCCCCCGAGGAACTGTGGCGGCTGGTGCACGAGGAAACGGACGCGATCTCGGGGTTCCCGCAGGACCGGGGCTGGAGCCTCGATCCGGCGCACACCGGGCAGGTCCGCGCGGGCGGCTTCCTCGCCGACGCCCTGGACTTCGACGCCGACTTCTTCCGGGTCAGCCCGCGCGAGGCGCGCGCCATGGACCCGCAGCAGCGCCTCCTGCTCGAAGTGTCCTGGGAGGCGCTGGAGCGCACCGGGATCGATCCCGGGTCGCTGCGCGGCAGCAGGACAGCCGTCTTCCTGGGCGTCGCGAACCAGGACTACGTCCCCCCGCTGCACGAGGCGTCCGCGAGCTTCGGCGGCTACGCCCTGACCGGCGGCGCCCCGAGTGTGGCCTCGGGCCGGGTCGCCTACGCGCTCGGGCTGGAGGGGCCGGCGGTGACGGTGGACACGGCGTGTTCGTCGTCGTTGGTGTCGTTGCATCTGGCGGCGGGGTCGCTGCGGTCGGGGGAGTGCGAGCTGGCCCTCGCCGGCGGAGCCACGGTCATGTCGACCGCCGGCATGTTCGTGGAGTTCGCCAAGCAGGGCGGGCTGTCGCCGGACGGTCGGTGCAAGGCGTTCTCGGACGCGGCGGACGGGACGGGGTGGGCCGAGGGCGTGGGTGTGGTGGTGCTGGAGCGGTTGTCGGACGCGCGTCGCCATGGGCATCGGGTGTTGGCGGTGTTGCGTGGGTCGGCGGTCAATCAGGACGGCGCCTCGAACGGGCTGACGGCTCCGAACGGTGCGTCGCAGCGGCGGGTGATCCGGGATGCGTTGGCGAGTGCGGGTGTGTCGGGGTCTGAGGTGGACGTGGTGGAGGCGCATGGCACGGGGACGGTGCTGGGTGACCCGATCGAGGCGCAGGCGATCGTCGCGACCTATGGGCAGGAGCGGGATGTTGAACGGCCGCTGTATCTGGGGTCGTTGAAGTCGAACATCGGTCATGCGCAGGCTGCTGCGGGTGTGGGCGGTGTGATCAAGATGGTGATGGCGATGCGTGCGGGGGTGTTGCCGAGGACGTTGCATGTGGGCGAGCCGTCGCGGCATGTCGACTGGCCGTCGGGGGGCGTCGAGCTGCTCACCGAGCGACGACCGTGGCCCGAAGCCGGAAGACCGCGCCGGGCCGGGGTGTCCGCGTTCGGCGTCAGCGGTACGAACGCTCACGTGATTCTGGAGCAGGCGCCCACGGAGCCTGCGCCCGAAGAGTCTGTGTCGGTGGTGGCGGACGGTGGGTCGGGGCCGGTTGCGGTGGTGGTATCGGGTGTGAGTGAGGCGGCGTTGCGGGCGCAGGCGGGGCGGTTGCGGGAGTGGGTGGAGTGCGATCCGGAGGTGCGGGTGGCGGATGTGGGTCG
>NZ_JBSFEV010000018.1:0-169644 GCF_053594615.1 Streptomyces sp. NPDC001858 | reverse complement strand
GTCAGTCTCGCCTCGATCCTCCTGCTGATCCTCGGCAACAGCAGCAGCGGCGGGATCATGCCGGCGGCCTACCTTCCGGGTTGGCTGCGCCCGCTGTCCGAGATCCTGCCCGTCGGGGTGGGCGTCCGGGCGATGCAGGGCCTGTCCCGGTTCCAGGACGACGGCCTGGCCCGCGCCCTGGTGATCCTCCCGGTGTGGGTGCTCGGCGCGGCCCTGGTGCTCTACCTGAAGGACGTCTTCCGGCGCGAGCCTCCGACCGTTGCGCGAGAGCAGTACGAGCCGCAGCCCGCGGCGGGCTGACCCCGGCGCGGCCTCAGGCCGACCGCGAGGCGATCGGTGAGGCTTTGCCCTGCGTCCAGCACCGCCGGGACGCACCCGGCGGTGCTGCCCCGGCGCCGCCCGCCGGGGGTCAGCCGATGTGCCGGTCAGCTCCGGGGGTCAGGTGATGAGCCGGGGCGGCTCGGGGCGGTGGACGCCGCGCGGGCGGTAGCCGAGGTCGTCGGACCGGCCCAGCAGGTCGGCCAGGTACCAGACGATGGCCAGCCACATCTCGGTGCCCTGGAGGCCCGGCTCCAGCCCGGGCCCGGCGGTCCCGGGACCGAAGCCGAACCCCTTGCCGTCGCACCAGCGCGACAAGGCCGCAGTCAGCTGTCCCTCGGCCCAGGCGCGAATCTCGGCCGTACGATAGCCCTCTCCCCCGGTCCCCGTCCCGAGCTGCCGGGTGCACAGCCACAAGGGGTGGACGACGTCCAGCACATTGCAGGCGTTCTCCCGCGCCGACCCGAAGTAGCGGGGGTCGCGGGCGTGGTCCAGGACCGAGTCCACGACCCGATGCGGATGCGGGACCGGCAGCCCGAACTGGGCGAACGAACCACGCGTCAGCCGGTAGTAGCCGTTGACGACCTGCAGCCGCCCGGCCTCCGCCGACGGACTGCCCCACATGCCGCTCCATGGATCGTTCCGGGTCAAGAGCCAGCCGAACAGCGCCTCCAGAGCACCGCTGTCCTGCTCGCCGTGCCGCTGGTTCCAGCGAGCGGCGGTGGCCCAGGCGTCGATCCACGCCCCGGCCTCCCACGCACCGTCCTGCCACGGCAATCCGTCCAGGCGCGCGACGAGTTGAGATGCCGACATGTCCCGGACCCCGCACACGGGATGAAGGAAGGAGGAGCCCAGCAGATCGAGCGCGTATCCGACCGACAGGATGTGGTAGAGCTCCTCCCCCTTGCCGACGAAGCCGTCGGCGTCCGCCGTCGGAAGCGGCTTGCCGAACTCCGGGACGAGGCCGGTGTCCGGCTCCTGGAGCGATCGCAGCCGTCTCATGTGCTCGTCGGCGGACAGTTGCCCCGGCACCGAGCTCAGCAGCAGGTCGGCGATCTCCACGGCGTCGCAGTGGGCCCGTACGGTGGGCGCCGTACCGGGGCGGTCGACGTAGTGACCGCCGTCCCAACAGCGGTCGAGGAGGTCGGCGGCCTGTGCGCGGGCGGTGTCGGCGAACCGGGCAAGGGGGTGGCTCCGAGGTGCCGCGGCGGGAGCGCTCCGCCGATCGCGCAGGGGGCGTGCCGGGTTCCCCGCGGCCATCGTCCAGGCCGGAAGATCTTTCGTCACCACCGCTCCGGCGCCGATGACGCAGTGGTCGCCGATGGTCACCCCGTCCACCACGACCACGTGGGATCCGATCCACACATCGTCGCCGACCTTGATCCCACTGCTGGTGAGCGGTTGTCGGAAGACCGGGCGGTCAGGAGCCATGGAGTGGTTGAAGCCAAGCAGTGAGGTGTGCGCGCCGATCCGCACACCGTCGCCGAGGACGACCGTGCCGCGCACCGTGGTGAAGGGGTTGAGCGTGCAGTCCGGACCGGTGGTCAACTCTCCGGTGACATAGGCATGAGCGGCGATGTACGAGTCGTCCCCGAGCCGCAGCCGGTCGGGGAACACCGCGGCGGACTCGGCGACGTAACACCGTTCCCCGATTTCGCTGTCCCCGGCGATCGCCTCCTGCCGCTCCCGCTGGGCAAGCCGCTGCTCCTCGCTCGCGGACTCGGCGAACAGCCAAGGACAGTGGTCGAAGTGCCGTACGAGCACCTGCTGTTGCTGATCCATAAGGCGAACGCTAGGCAGAGGAACGTCCGTGCGGAAGGGCGGGTGTGCGTGCGCAGGCCCGGTCGCGGCGAACCTGGCGGGCGCACACCGGCGATCCGATGGCGGCGCGGTCCGTCCGTTCCGGGGACGGTACCGGCGGCGCGATCAGAATGCGGACGCCGAGTTGTTCTCGGCCCAGAGCTTCTCGGCGTCGGAGCCTGCCGGGGGCGGCGCGAACCCGTTGATCATCCAGAGGTCGTCGCTGGTCTCGTCGATGTGGAACTCCCAGTGCAGCCCTGCGGTCCGTTCGAGGTGGGGCTGGAGCATGCTCTTGACCCACTGAGCGGTGCGGCGCCGGCTCTCCCGGTCGGGGTTGTGGCGGGCGATGTGGTCGATGGCGATGCGGACCCCGACCGGGGTGGGCTCCCCGCCGACGTAGAAGTCCTCGGGCCGGGTCTCGTGGAACAGCGTGACCACGTAGAACCGGGGCAGCCCGGCCTTTTCGTAGTGGTCGGCAATGTGGGAGGCGAGTCGATGCTTTTCCGCGTCGGTGAAGATTCCGGGCGTGTGATGAATGGTCCACAACGGCATGGCGGTTCGCGTCTCCTCAAGTGTCGGGGTGGGGCGTCACCGGGCGGCCGAGAAGGTCAGGTGCCCGGCGTGCCTGCATCTCACCTGGCTAACGAGGTCGTTAGTGAGATGGAATCACGCGCGGGCTGGATAACGCAATCGTTAGTTACACTGGCGGGGTGGCGATGAAGTTCGAGGAACGGATGCGCGACCGGGATGCCTGGTCGATCGGCGACGGATGCTCGGCGGGCCGGGTGCTGGACCTGCTCAACACCAAGACGGTGTTCCTGGTGGTCCGCGAATGCTTCTACGGCACGACCAGGTTCGAGGACTTCGTGGAGCGGATCGGGACCTCAGCGCCCGCAGTGTCACGGGCGCTGAAGCAGCTGAAGGCCGCGCAGATCGTTGCGCCCGTTCTCTACCGGGACCCGGGGCGCCGGGCCCGCGACGAGTACCGGCTGACCGAGGCCGGCGAGGACCTGCTGCCGGTGTTCCTGTCGCTCATGCAATGGGGCGACAAGCACCTGCAGGAAGGCCGCCCGCCCCTGTCGTTCGTCGAGGCGGACACCGAACGTCCGATACGGGTCCGCGTAACCGCCGACCCGGCGCCGGAGACGTCGTCCGACGACATCGAGATCCGGCTGAACCCCGCCTGGCGGCGCGGCTAGCGAACCGCCGGTCGGGGGCGAGACCGGGCGCGGTGGCCTCCGTTGCCTTCGGCGTGTGCTGGTGGTGGGCGGAGAGGCCGCCGTCCGGGTGGGCGGACGGCGGCCTCCGCGGTTCAGTTGCTGACCGAGTAGGAGTGCGCGCCGGTTCCGGCCAGACGGCCGCCGTCGACGATCAGGTACTCGTCGCGGATCGGGCGGCCCGCGAGCCAGGACTCCAGGATCTCGCGGGTGCCCGCGGCGTAGCGGGCCTGGGCGGAGAGGGAGGAGCCGGAGATGTGCGGGGTCATGCCGTGGTGGGGCATGGTGCGCCAGGGGTGGTCGGCGGGGGCCGGTTGGGGGTACCAGACGTCGCCCGCGTAACCCGCCAACTGGCCGCTGCGCAGGGCGCGGTCGATGGCGTCCCGGTCGGCGATCTTCGCGCGGGCCGTGTTGATGAGATAGGCGCCGCGCTTCGTCTTCGCGAGCAGTTCGTCGCCGAAGAGGCCTTCGGTCTCGGGGTGGAGCGGGGCATTGATGGTGACGACATCGCAGTGCGGGACCATGTCGGCGGCGCTCTCGTGCCAGATCAGCCCCAGCTCGCGCTCGATGTCCTCGGGCAGCCGGTGCCGGTCGGTGTAGTGCAGTTCGACGTCGAAGGGCGCGAGGCGGCGCAGGACGGCGAGGCCGATGCGGCCGGCGGCGACCGTGCCGACGTGCATGCCTTCGAGGTCGTACGAACGGGCCACGCAGTCGGCGATGTTCCAGCCGCCGTCCAGCACCACCTGGTGCGAGGGCAGGTAGTTGCGGACGAGCGACAGCGTCATCATCACCACGTGCTCGGCGACGCTGATGCTGTTGGAGTACGTCACCTCGGCGACGGTCACTCCGTTCGCGACGGCCGCGTCGAGGTCGACGTGGTCGGAGCCGATGCCGGCGGTGATCGCCAGCTTGAGGTTCGGCGCGGCGGCGATCCGCTCGGGGGTGAGGTACGCCGGCCAGAACGGCTGCGAGATCACGACGTCCGCATCGGGCAGCTCCCGGTCGAAGACGGAGCCGTCGCCGTCCTTGTCGGAGGTGACGACCAGGGTGTGCCCGGCCTTCTCCAGAAAGGTGCGCAGGCCGAGTTCGCCGGAGACGCTGCCCAGCAGATGGCCCGGGGTGAAGTCGACGGCCTCGGGGGTGGGGGTGGTCTGGCCGCCGGGGTAGCGGTCGATGGCGGGGAGGTCGTCGCGGGCGTACGTCGTCGGGTATCCGTCAGTGGGGTCGTCGTACAGGACGCAGAGCACCTTGGCCATGTGTCGGCTCCTCAACTGGCGTTGCGGGAAGGTGCTGTTCACGTTCCTCGCCATGAAACGCCCTGGTCAAAGCGATCCTGGCTATAGCCGTATAGGCGGCGGCTATCACCCGTGTCCGTCGAGGTACGTGCGCAGGAGCTCGTCCAGGGACTTTCGGACGTCAGCGGCCCGGGCCACCGCCAGCAGCGCCCCGGCGAGCACGGAGGGCGGGTCGCCGGGGCCGGTCACCAGTCCTACGCGCGGGCCGTGCGCGGGGCGGTCCAGCGGCACCACGCGCATGCCGTCGGGTACGCCGAACATGTGCAGCCACGCGTGGGAGATCACGCTGGACCAGCGCCCGCCGGGCAGCTGGGCGTAGAGCCCGGCGACGGTGTCCGACTCGATCGTGGGGACCGCCGTGGCGCCGTCCGCGGCGAAGCACTCGTCGATGATGCGGCGGTTGCGCATCCGTGGGCCGAGCAGACACAGCGGGAGGACGGCGGCCTGCGCCCAGCTGACGGTCGGCGTTGCCGCGAGGGGGCCGTCGGCCGGGGTGAGCAGGACGTACCGCTCCTCGTACAGGGGCAGACGTCCCAGGCCGGCCAGCGCCTCGTCGTCGAGGTACGTCATCGCCGCGTCCAGTTCGAACTCGGCCAGCCCGTGCGTGATCTCGGTGGAGGACAGGGACTCGATGCTCACCCGTGCCCGTGGGTGAGCATCGCAGAACGGGTTCGTCAGCAAGGACGCGGTGGGGAGCGCCGTGGGCACCACGCCGAGGCGGAGCGTGCCGGCCAGCCCGTCGCGCAGCGCCGACAACTCCTGCCGCAGTCCGTCGCGTTCGGCGAGGATGCGGTGCGCCCACGCGAGCACCACTTCGCCCTCCGGCGTGAGCCCTTCATAGCGTCTGCCGCGCCGCACGATCGGCACGCCGAGCTCGTGTTCCAGGCGGCGGATCGCCGCGGAGAGGGACGGCTGGGAGACGTAGCAGGCTGCCGCCGCGCGGACGAAGTGACGCTCGCGGGCGAGCGCGACCAGGTACTCCAGCTGACGCAGCAGCATGTGCGGCTCCCTAGGGTTTCGGTGTGCCGACGTACAGCATTGGGCAGGCCGCGCGTCTGCGTGACGCCCGCGTCGGTACGCGCGCCGAGATCGAGTCTTGAGTCCGGCGTCGGGTGATTCTCGTTTCAGCCTGTGAGCAGGATCAGGGGTATCGGGTGGCCGGGCTGCCAGTCGGGGGCGGCGAGGGCGTCGGCGAGAGCGGCTCCGTGCAGGAAGGCGGGGCGGTGGCCGCCGACGGGGTGGGCGGTGGCGCCGTCCCAGGTGACCGGGATCAGGCGGGTGCGGCCGGGGCCGTGCGGATGTCGCCGGTGCGCGGGATGCGGAGCAGGTCCGGCAGGGGGCGTCCGGTGAGCGGGATGCGGAGCAGGTCCGGCAGGGGGCGTCCGGTGAGCGGGATGCGGAGCAGGTCCGGCAGGGGCGTCCGGTGAGGCCGGCCAGGAGCGGGGCGAGGAGCGTGTGGGCAGCGGTCAGGGCGGCGTACGGGTTGCCGGGGAGGCCCACGACCCTCCGCCAGCGCCGTCTCGGACGGGGTGCCGGGATCGCGACAGCGCTGACCGCCTCCGTCCGGCCCTCGTCCAGCCGCGTGATCGGCGCCGCATCGGCTTCCTCCACCAGCACGCCCCTCGGTACAGCACCGGGCCGACCACGTGGGGTCGCGTCATGACGACGGCTGAGCCCGGTCTCCAAGACCCCTACACCGCACCGCGCTTCGCGACATCCGCCCTGATCACGATCGACGTGCAGCGCGACTTCCTCTCCGAAGCCCCGTACGGAGTGCCGGGCACCACGGAGATCCTCCCCGCACTGCGGCGGACCGTGTCCGCCTTTCGCGCCGCGGGACGACCGGTCGTGCACGTCGTGCGCCTGTACGAGGAGGGCGGGGGCAACGCCGACCTGGTACGGCGGCAGTTGCTGGAGTCGGGGGTGCGGATCGCCGCGCCGGGCACGCCGGGCAGTGAGCCGGCCGACGGCATCCTCCCCGACGGAGCGCCCGCGCTGGATCCGGAGTTGCTCCTGTCGGGCCGGCCTCAGCGGCTGGGACCGTACGACTACGCGGTCTTCAAGCCCCGCTGGGGCGCCTTCCACCGCACCTGCCTGGAGGAGCTGCTGCGTGAACTCGGCGTCGACACACTGGTGTTCGCCGGCTGCAACCTGCCCAACTGCCCGCGGGCGAGCATCGTGCAGGCATCCGAGCGGGACTTCCGTATCGCACTGGTGCGGGACGCGGTCTCCCGGGTGACCGACTCGGCGCTGTCCGAGCTGGCGGGGATCGGCGTCCATCTCCTCGACGCCGCCGCGCTCGAAGCACGGCTTGCCGAACCGACCGAAGTCGCCGACTGACCGCCCGAGTCCCTACGCTCACCGACCGAGATCAATCAATCGCAGGTCGGCCCTGGCCCATTAGGGTCGGGGGACATGACGACACCTCTTACCGGCAGCGCCTTCGACTCGCTCCGCCTCGACGCCGTCCCCGACCAGGAGGCGCTGCGCCGGGTCTACGCACTCCCCAGCGACGCGGCTGTGCGGAAACAGATGACCGAACTCACCGAGCAGACCCGGCGGTTGATCGGCTGCTCATCGCTGGTCCTGGTCGCCAGCGCGGACGCCGAGGGCAACTGCGACGTCTCGCCGCGCGGCGGCCCCGCCGGGTTCGTCGCCGTCCTGGACGCACGGACGGTGGCGATACCGGACGCGACCGGCAACAAGCGTCTGGACACCCTGCAGAACGTCATCGCCACCGGACGGGCCGGGCTGCTGTTCGTCATTCCGGGACGCACCACCACGCTCAGAGTGAACGGCCGGGCCTGCGTCTCCACCCGCCCGGAGCTGCTGTCGCAGCTGACCGCCGTGGGCAAGCCACCGGCCAGTGCGCTGGTGCTGGGGATCGAGGAGGTCTACCCGCACTGCCCCAAGTCACTGCTGCGCAGCGGAGCTTGGAAGCCGGAGCAGTGGCTGTCGGCGGACGCCCAGCCCGCCTCGGCCGAGGTGACGCTGGCCCAGCTGCGGATGCCGGAGCTGACGATCGCCGACATCGAGCAGGCGGAGGCGGACTCGCTGAAGTACCGGTACGAGTAACGGACCGACCTGCCCTTGCTGAACCACCAGCCGGCCGAGTCCCGGGCCGCTGACCGAGGCCGCCGTCTCTACCGCCCTGCGGCCCTGCTCTACTACTCTGCGACGCACGGCACGGCACGGCCCCGGCCACGGCCGGGCTGCTGCGAGGTGACGCCGCCGGGGAAGCGCACGCAGGGGTAGTGCACCTACCTACGGCCATGGACGCCATGACTTATGCCTCGGGTCCGATTCTCCAGTCGTATGACAGAGGCACCGGTGCCGGTGTTGCGGTCAGACTTACAACACGTTCCGGCTGGCAGGCCAAAGATGCTCCTGTGCAGCCGGTCCGCACGGCTGTGGCGAACGAGCGCACCGACAAGTCCGACGCACGTACCCCCTCACTGGTATTGGAGCTCCCCATGCCCGACACCTCACCTCACTCCACCGCACCCAAGTTCGCCGTCGTCACCGGCGGAACCGGGGCCGTCGGCGGAATCGTCGTCCGCACTCTGGCGGAGCGCGGCCCTGTCGTGAGGGCTCTGGACGGCGCCGGCGACACCCCCGGCGACCGGTCCAGCGCCGAGGATGCGGGGTGTCGCAGCACGCCGCGTCCTGGCCGAGAACGACCGAGCACCGTCCGGGGCCTGCCGTCCCTCCGCATCCCTGTCGCCGACAGCGCGGACGACGAGATGGCCACCTCGGCGAACACCGGCACTTCGGACGGCCCTGCCGCCACCGCGGCGGATCCGGCCGAGCTCTTCGCGCTCTTCCACGAGGCGACCATGCCGTTCCTCAACCGGTTGTACGCGGCCGCGGAGCAGCTGACCCGCGATCGCGACAACGCCACGGACCTGATTCATGCGACCTACCTCAGGGCTTTCGAGTCCTTCGGGACCTTGACCTGGCAGACGGATGTCAGGGTGTGGATGTTCCGGTTGCTGGCTGAGACCGCGCTCGATGCCCGCGGCGAGCGACAGCGCCCGGCGCGCTCGGGTTCTCCGCTGCGACGCTCCGTCGGCCGGTTGCCGGAAGACGCAGAGCGCCC
Source organism: Streptomyces sp. NPDC001858 (assembly GCF_053594615.1). NCBI lineage: Bacteria > Bacillati > Actinomycetota > Actinomycetes > Kitasatosporales > Streptomycetaceae > Streptomyces > Streptomyces sp. NPDC001858. Next base: position 160,915 of record NZ_JBSFEV010000018.1, on the reverse strand, counting down.
GACGTTGCATGTTCCCCAGACCGCCGAGGCGCAGGCCGTGGGCCGGCTGTCGGAGCCTGCGGTGAAAGTCGCACTGGAGCGGCTCCCGCGGAAGCTCGCCATCGTTGTCTACCTGGCCGACGTCGAAGACTTCTCCTACCTGGAGATCGCGGAGATCCTGAGCATCCCGCCGAGCACCGTGAAGTCCCGGTTGCACTACGGGCGACGGTGTCTGCACGGGCTGCTCACCGACCCCGCACGCCAGCGCGGGCTGCTGTTCCACACGATCAACGGCTCCGGCGAAGACTCGGTCGCGCCGGGATGGCAGGCATTGGGCGCCTGAGCGCTCCGCCGGCAGTGGCGCGATGTGCCGTCGGCGTTCTGCTGCGGCGCCGTCGTGGCTGGTCGCGCACTTCCCCGCGCCCCTTCATTGCGCCCGGCTTCGCCCGACCCGCTCAGCCCGCGTTCCGGGCGCCTTCTCGGACGGCGACGGCCCCCTCGGGCCCTTCCTCGTGGAGTGCGGCGAGCGCGGCGGGGAGTTTGCCGCGGCTGGTGATGCCCAGGCGGGGGTAGATCCGGTAGAGGTGGGCTCCGACGGTGCGGTGGGAGATGAACAGGCGCTGGCCGATCTCCCGGTTGGTCAGCCCCTGTGATGCCAGTACGGCTATCTGCGTTTCCTGGGCCGACAGCTGCTCACTGGTGTTGGCGTGCCGTCGGCCGCTGGACTCGCCGGTGGCGCGCAGCTGCTCGCGGGCCATCTCGGCCCAGGGCTGCGCGCCGATCCGGTCGAACGCGTCGCGGGCCAGTCGCAGCGGGGTGCGCGCGTCCACGTTGCGGCGTTGCCGGCGCAGCCAGCGGCCGTGGTGCAGGTGCAGCCGGGCATGGGCCAGCGTCCAGCCGGCCGGGAGCGTCGTGAGGGCCGCGGCGTAGCGCTCCTCGGCGGTGTCGTCGGGAGCCAGCACCGCGTCGGTGTAGGCGTGCGCGACCACCATCGCTTCCGAGGGCAGTCGCTCGGCCAGCTCCGGAAGATCGACCAGCAGTTCCCGGGCCTGCTCCACAGTGCCGGCGGCCACCGCGGCGTCCGCCAGGTCCAGCGCGAGCAGCCATCGACGCATCGAGTGGTAGTGCAGGTCCGTCGGATCGAACGCACACGCGAGAATGTCGTAGGCCTCCGTTGCACGGCCGTCGAAGAGAGCAAGCAGGCCGTCGACCTGTTGCGCTATCACTGTGACGTACCGCATACCGGCGAACAGGCTGTGTCTGCGCAGCTCGCGAACCGACTGCGCCGCTTCTTCGATGTCACCGCGCAGCACGGCCACCAGGCCGGCCGTGGCCTTCAGTCCCAGCCATTGCATCCACTCCCCGGTCTCCTCGGCCAGGGCGAGGCCTTCGGCGGACTCCTCGCGGGCCCGGTTGAGCTGGCCGAGGAACACCCGCGGATAGTTGCCGGACAGAGAGCGGGCGAGCAGCCCGAGCCTGCCCTGCGACCGCCACGCCGTGGCCGCCAGCGCCAGGTAGCGGCCGGCACGGTCGAAGTCGCCGATGGACATGGCGCTGGTGCCGAAGAAGTGCAGGATCCGGGCGTCCTCGCGGTCCGGCTCGAGACTGTCGAGCCGCGCGATCACGTGGGCCCCGTACCGGTACGGCTGGGCATAGCCCCGCACCGCAAGCACATGGGGGGCGTCCGGATCGGGGTTCCACCGGTCCAGTTCCGCCGCGGTCTGAGCGCGCACCTGCGCGTCGCCGTCCTGGAAGAAGCAGCGGATCCCCGCACGCCACAACAGGTCCTCGGCGACGTCGCCGGCTCCCGCGTCGAACGCTTCGGCCGCCGCGGTGACCATGTCCCGGATGCGCCGGTGCGGCTTGTCCGGTTCGAAAGCGGACTTGTCGGACACGATCATGAGGCGGGCCCGCTCCACCGGGCCGAGCGCGCTCATGTCGGCGCGGTCCAGCAGCAGCTGCGTGTTCACACGGTCGTTGACCTCGCTGGCCAGCTCGGCGGCCCGGACCAGGATGCCGGTCCGGCGCTGCGGGTCGAGGACGAGGTCTGCGGCCTGGCGCAGGGCGGGGACTGCCGCCGCCACCTTGCCCCGGGCGTAGGAGTCGTCGGCGAAACGCTCCAGCCGGTCGGCCAGATCGTCGTCCGGGCCGATCGCGGCCGCGGCTTGGTGGACGAGCCGGCACTCGGGAATGTCGTCCATCACCTCCGCGAGGGCGCGGTGGGTGGCAAGCCGATCGGTCAGCGCGGCGCGGGTGTAGATGGCCGAGCGCATCAGCGGATGCCCGAACTCGGGGGTACGGCCGACCAGCGTGATCAGGCCCGCGTCGACCGCCTCCTGCAGCGTGTCCACGGAGACCTCCGAACCGCAGACGCGACCCGATACCTGCAGCAGCCGGTTCAGCGGGGCGGCCGGCTCGGCGGCCAGGGCCAGCAGTAAGGCGCTGCACTGCCGGCTCACCGAGCCGGTGCGCGCCGCGAAGACGTCCTCCAGCCGCTGGGTCAGCGGCAGGTCGTCCATCTGCGCGGACATGCCCTGCGCCGCCTTGGGCAGCTCGACCAGGGCCAGCGCGTTGCCCTCGGCGCGCTCCAGGATGAGCGCCCGTACCGGCTCCGGCAGCTCGGGCGCGCCGGCGTCGAGCAGCTCGGCGGCGGCCGTCCTGTCGAGCGGCTCCAGACGCAGGTCCGGATAAATGTACGCGTCGGTCGGCTGGACACGGCTGGCGGCGATGTGCGCGATCGCGAGGTCACCGGTGCGTCGGGCGACGAATTTGAGCACGTCCCGGCTGGACGAGTCGACCCACTGAAGGTCATCGACGAGCAGCAGGAGCGGCTGCCGGTCGGCCGCGTCGGCGAGGAGTTCGAGCGCGGCCAGTGCGACCCGGTATATCTGGGGCTCGGTCTGCGTGGCGTCGAACGCGTCGTTCAGCGCCGACCGGTGTGCGGCGGGCAGGTTCTGGATGTCACGGGCGATCGGATGCAGCAGCAGCTGCAGTGCGGCGAACGGCAGCCACTGCTCGGTCTCCACCCCGGAGGTCCGCAGCACTCTGAAACCGCTTTCGGCGGCCTCGGCGCCGAGCTGGCGCATCAGGGCCGACTTGCCGACGCCGGCGGTGCCGTGGACCAGCAGCGCGCCGCCGTGCCCCGCCGCCGCGTCCGACAGCAGCGCGCGCAGAGCCCGCAGCTCCTCGTCCCGGCCGATCATCGCGCGCCTGCGGATGCCGGGTTCAGCGGGGCTTTCGGCATCCCCGTCCCCACGCGAAGGCCGCGAATCCCCCAAAAGCCCGACACCGCGGCCATGGACGTGCGGACCAGAGCCTGCGGCAAGGAGACAGTCCCCGCTGCCGTGCGACGGTGCCCGCCGGCGCCACTCCGGCCGGCGTCGACCGGCGCGATCACAGAGCGTTCGTACATGGCCGAACGTTCACGCTTCGATGTAGCGGGCATCGGGGTCAGCATGAAAACTTTCCTCCGGTCGCGGTATTTAGCGACTCGGATGTTACCTGTCAGCCGACGGTTCCTCAGCTCGGGGTACGAACGACCCACTCAAGGCCTCCTGCCTGCGACGCAGTGAAGATCCGCCGCCTCGACCGCCGCACTTGGCCCGCCATCGCCTGCCGGACGACCGACAGCCCGTGCGCGTGCACACCGTGATCGTCCGCGTGATGACGGATTCCCCCGGCGACGGGGCCCCAACCCTGGTTCTCGATCATCCTGCTCGGCACGAGCGATCCACGAGAGATCCCGTCACTCGTCGTGACCGGCTCGACGAAGCGAAAAATCTCTCGCCCACCGTAAAATCACCTGGCGCAATACCAGTTATGATCCAAGCCAGCGTTCTGACCCGAGTAGGAGCGACGTCGTCCACTGTGATTACCCAAACAGAGCACAGCCGTCCCCGGCACCAGGTCAGAGGTCGTGTGCCGGCCGGAGCGATCACACCCGAGGAGCCGATGCAGATCGACCTCACCGACGAGGCAATCGCGGATCACGTCGACGAAGGACCGCCCCCCGGTCGCAGGCAGAAGCTGCGCACCATCTTCGGCACAGGCGTGGGCAATGCGCTCGAATGGTACGACTGGAACGTCTACGCGGTCTTCGCGCCGTTCCTCGCCGCACAGTTCTTCAAACCGACGAACTCGCTCTCCGCGCTGCTCTCCACACTCGTGGTCTTCGCTGTCGGGTTCGGGATGCGACCGATCGGCGGCATCCTCTTCGGCTGGTTCGCCGACCGCCGCGGCCGACGGGCTTCCCTGTTGCTGTCGATCGCCCTGGCCTCCGCCGGAAGCCTGCTGATCGGTGTCGCGCCTTCGTACTCGGACATCGGCGTGAGCGCGTCGGCGCTGCTCGTCCTCGCCCGCTTGCTTCAGGGCCTTGCCTACGGTGGTGAGATCGCCGCCTCGCACGCCTACATCTCGGAGATGGCTCCCCCACGCCGCCGCGGCCTGTGGTCCAGCACCATCTATGTCTCGGGCGTCTCGGCCGTCGTCATCGCCACCCTCCTCGGCGCCACCCTGACCAGCGTGCTCAGCGATCAGCAGATGGACGGCTGGGGCTGGCGGGTGCCGTTCATCGTCGGCGGGGTGCTGGGCATCATCACCCTCTTCCTGCGGCGCACGATGAGCGAGACGCCCTCGTACGAGCAGGCACTGGCCGCGGAGGAACAGGACAGGTCCCGTACTTCTTTCGCACGGGACCTGTGGAAGAACCGTGCCGCGGCACTGCGCGTCATGGCGCTCGCCGCAGGTGGCAGCGTCTTCTTCTACACCTGGGTGACCGCCGCTCCGGCCTACGCGATCGGGGTGAAACACCTCCCGGCCTCCGCCGTGCTGTGGTCTGCCGTCATCGCCCTCACCGTCCTGGTCGCGACGCTGCCGCTCGCCGGAGCGCTGTCGGACCGCATAGGACGACGGCCGTGCCTCCTGATGTTCACGCTCGGCGGCGCGGCAGTGACCTACCCCCTGAACCGCTTGATCCAGGACGAGGTCTGGCAGCTCACGCTGTCCATGTCCATCGCGGGCATTCTGATCGCGCTCGGGTCGTCGATTCTGCCGGCCTACCTCGCGGAGCTCTTCCCCACGCATGTGCGAGCCTCAGGGATCGGCGTCGCGTACTCCATCGGCGTGGCACTCTGTGGCGGCACCGCCCCGTACCTTCAGACGTGGCTGGCCGGCAGCGGCCGCGGCGACCTCTTCCTCGGCTACACGATCACTCTGATGCTGGTGGCGGCCGCCGTCACTCTCGTCTCCCCCGAGACGAAGGGGAAGACGCTGGAGTAGGTGCGTATCTCGCTCTGCCGCGCCTGTAGTTCATACCGCCGCCTTGGGAGTGTCCTCAGATGCCAGATCTCGTGCCAGGGCTGACGCCGGGATACCGAGCCCGGCCCGCCACCGCTGACGACGCCGGGGAAATCCATCGCCTGGTCGCGGCCTGCGAGCGCAAGCTCTTCGGGCGGGTGCAGACCGATCTCGGGCGCATCGCCGGCGACTTCGCAAGGCCTGGCCTGGTCCCGGAGCTGGATACCCGGCTGATCCATGACCGGGCGGGGCAGTTGGTCGCTCGGGCCTGGGTGAACCGGCGCTCCGAGGTGGACGTCCACCCCGAGCACCGGGGCCGTGGCCTAGGCAGTGCGCTGTTGGCCTGGGCCGAGGCCCGGGCCCGGCAGGCGGGCAGCGCACGCATCGTCCAGACCGTCCCGGACAGCGACACGAACGCTGTCTCCCTGCTGCGCTCGCGCGCCTACGAGCCGATGGTGACCGAGTGGCTGCTGGAGTTCCTCATGCAGGAGGAGCCGGCTGTGCCCGAGCCGCCCGCGGGCATCACGGTCCGACCGTTCCGGGTCGGCGACGAGCCCGCCGCACATCAGCTCGTCGAGGACGCCTTCGACGAGTGGCAGCAGCGGCGCAAGAGCTACGAGGAGTGGGCCCGCCACACTGTCGAGCGCCCCACCTTCGCCCCCGCGATGTCACCGCTGGCTTTCGCCGACGGCCAACTCGTGGGCGCTGTGCTCTCGCTGGACCTCCCGGACACCGACGAGGGCTACATCGAGGAGGTTGCGGTGCGACGCGACCACCGTGACCGGGGTATCGCCCGCCTCCTGCTCCGGAACGCATTCCACGCCTTCTATCAGCAGGGTCGGCCGGCCTGCACCCTCGGCACGCACTCGGACACCGGCGCGTTGAACCTGTACCTGCGCGTCGGGATGGCCGTCCGGCACAGCTCCACCGTGTTCCGAAAGGATCTGTGAGACAGGGCGTCACCTCGCCGGAGGTTCAGAAACCGGCTTGAGGGCCGCCCTGGAAGCCGCCTTGACGCCCCTCGGCAGGGGAAGAGGTGGCTGCGCATGCAGGGCCTTGAGCGCAGCTCGGGGACGCCGCTCCCCGCCTCCCCACCGGCCGTGCACGCCGTCACGCCATACACGCTGAGCTGGGAATTCATGCTCTCCCGCCGTACGGTCTCCCCATCGCGAAAGGGGCCGTATGGACCGGAACATCCGCACCGTCGAGGACGTGCTGCAACTCCTGGACGACCTGTTCACGCCGGACGCCGACCGCTGGACGAGCGACGCAGCCGTCTGGTGGGACGCCTTCTATGCCGACCGCTCCAAGCCGGTGCCGTTCTTCGAGGCCAAGCCGGACGAGAATCTCGCCTCGTACCTCGACCGCCGGCTCATCACCCCGGGCCGGGCGCTGGACCTGGGCTGCGGCCCCGGACGCAACGCCCTGTATCTGGACTCCCTCGGCTTCCAGGTGGACGCAGTCGACCTCTCCCCGGCGGCCGTCGACTGGGCCGAGGAGCGCGCCCGTGAGACCGGAGCCCGCATCCGGTTCCACCGGGGAGACGCCTTCGCCCTCGCCGGCACCGAGCTGAGCGGACGCTACGACCTGATCTACGACTCAGGCTGCTTCCACCACTTGCCGCCCCACCGCCGCATCAGCTACCTCGCCCTGCTCGACCGACTTCTCGCACCCGGCGGCTGCTTCGCACTCACCTGCTTCACAGCCGGAGAGAGCGGAGGATCCGAGCTCCCCGACGCGGCCTTCTACCGTGACGCCCGCCTCCATGGCGGACTCGCCTACACCCCACACTCCCTGCGCCGGATCTTCTCCCACCTCACAGAGGTCGAACTTCGGCTCATGCGCGACGAACCGACCGAGTCCGCGTACTTCGGCGAACCCTTCCTCTGGACGGCCCTGTTCCGGCGCGATGTCTAGCACGCCACGGGCTCTCGGTCAGGGGATCGCCTCGTGTTCTTCCGGGGCGAGCGAATGCAGCGGCAGTGCGGTGGCGACTTCGAAGCCGCCCTCGGGGCGAGGGCCGGCGTGCAGGTTGCCGCCGACGGAATGGGCTCGCTCACGCATGCCCATCAGACCGTAGCCGCCGGGGAGCGAGGGGGCGGGGGCGGTCCCGTCGTTGGTGACTGAGATGCCGGTATGCCGTCAGGTCCACGCCCGGCGACAGGGCCCGCGGTTCTCCCTCGGTGACGACGGTGGCGTCGAGGCCGGCGGACTCGCACGTCGCGATCAGCTCGGGGAGGCGGTCCAGGCCGGGGGCGGGTTCCAAGGAGTCACTGTCGGCATCGCCACCCTGGCGCAACACCCCGACGGTGGCACGGAGTTCGAGCAGCGCGGAGGACGTGGTGGCGGTCAGCTCGTCGAGCAGTCGCTGTGCCTGTTCGGGGCGGGTGGGCGCGAGATGGCGGGCGGTGCCGGCCTGTGCGTTGGCGACGGCCATGTGATGGGCCACGACGTCGTGGAGTTCGCGGGCGATCCGCATCCGTTCCTCGACGACCCGCAGCCGGGCCTCCTCCTCGCGGGTGCGCTCGGCGTACGCGGCGCGCGCCTGCACCGAGTCCACGTAGTCACGCCGCAGGCGGTCCCGGCTGCCGCCGACCAGGGGCAGCATCAGCCACAGCACGGGGCCGACGGAACGCAGCAGAAGCATCTCGGTCGTGGGCCGGTCGGACACGGCGGCGACGACCACCACGGCCATCGTCACGACACCGTAGAGGCGCGTGGCCCTCGGATCGGTGCCGGCGGCCAGCCGGTACAGGAGGACGACGGCGGGCCAGTCGTCGCGCGGTTGGCTGAAGCCGGGTACGACGATCGAGGCGCCGAGGGCCACACAGCCGAGCAGCCCCAAGGCCATGACCACGTCGGTGGCGGTGTGTCGGCGCCCTGTGTAGCGCTCCGGGCAGTACACGGCAGGCCCCCGGCTCCTCCTCCGGTACGACACCACGAAGCGCGACGCGGGCGCAGCAGAGGCGGGTGACAGCTTCCACACGGATCTCAGCGCGAACGAGTGGACCCGCGACCTCGGCGGAGCCGATGGTGGGTGCCATGAGCATTCACCGCAGCGCACCCGGCGACGCGCGAGAGGTCATGAGCGAGGCACCGGTGGGCGAGGAGGCCCGGGAAGTGCGCCGGTTCTGGGGTCGGCTCGGTCTGCCCGGACTGGTCGACGTCCACACGCACTTCATGCCCGAGCGGGTCCTCCACAAGGTCTGGGACTACTTCGACGCGCTCGGATCGCTGACCGGTGGGCTCGAGTGGCCGATCACCTACCGGAAAGAGGAGACTCAACGCACCGCCCTGCTCCAGGAGTTCGGCGTTCGGGCCTTCACCGCGATGCTCTACCCGCACAAGCCGGGCATGGCCAGGTGGCTGAACGGCTGGGCGGTCGACTTCGCCCACCGCACCCCCGACTGTCTGCACACCGCCACCCTCTACCCCGAGCCCGGTGTCGAGGCATACGTCCGGGAGGCCGTCGTGGCGGGCGCGCGCGTCTTCAAGGCGCATGTGCAGGTGGGGGCGTACGACCCGGCCGACGAACTCCTCGATCCTGCTTGGGGTTTGCTGGCCGAGGCCGGCATTCCCGTGGTGATCCACTGCGGCTCCGGGCCCGCACCGGGCAAGCACACCGGCCCCGGGCCGATCGCCCAGGTGCTCGCGCGGCACCCCCGGCTGCGGCTGATCGTCGCGCACATGGGGATGCCGGAGTACGAGGAGTTCCTCGGCCTCGCCGAGCGGTACGGGGAGGTGCGGCTCGACACCACGATGGCGTTCACGGACTTCGCCGAGGCGCTCATGCCGTTCCCCCGCAGGGCCCTGCCCAGGCTGTCCGGGCTCGGCGACCGCATCCTGCTCGGTTCCGACTTCCCCAACATCCCCTACCCGTACGTGCAGCAGCTCCACGCCCTGGAGCGACTGGGCCTTGGAGAGGAGTGGCTGCGGGCGGTGTGCCACGACAACGCCGCAGCGCTGTTCGGGCTGCCCGATCCAGCTCGCTGAATCGCGCCATCACCCCGGGCTTGCACGGGCCGGCCGGATGCCGTGGCAGCGTCCTGGTCCGGCCTGGTCCGGCCTGGTCCGGCATGGTCCGGCATGCATCGGTCCTGTCGCGGCTGGTGCGGGGCTGAGCGGTCACTCGACCACCGTCCGCGCAGGGCCCATGGCTACCGCAGCGCGGCCGCCGGGACTGCCGGGCGAGGGTCGATCGGTGTGAGCACTCCGAGGCGGTCCTCGATCTCCTGAGCAGCGTCCAGGCACAGGTCCTCGCGGAACGCGCGCCCGACGAGCTGCACGCCGGACGGCAGGCCGTCGGTCACTCCGGTCGGTACGGCGACCCCGGGGACGCCCGCGAAGCTGGTCACCGTGCACAGGCGCATGCCCGAGCCGACGCGGTCGCGCCCTGCCTGGTCGCGGGACTCCAGCCCCGGCTCCACGGCCGGCTCGGTGAACACCGGCCCGAGCAGCAGCGGGTACTCGTCGAGGAACTCCGCCCAGGAGCGGCGGATGCCCAGCCAGACCCCCATCAGCTGCATGAACTCCGCTGCGGTCGCGGGCGGGGTCTTCTCCATCGTCATCTCGATGTAGCGCTCTCCGCCCTCGCCGAGCAGGGTGCGCACCGCCGGCCATGTCGGGGCGAATTCGGTCACGACGATCCGGTGGTACGCATCGAGTGCCTCGTCCAGCCGCGGAACGTCCGCCACCTCCCGCACGTCGTACCCGGCGTCCCGCAACGCGTCGGCCGCGGCCGCGACGGCGGCGCGGACCGCGGGGTGGACGCCGTGGCCGCCGGGATCGGCTACGACCGCGACCTTCACCGGTCCCGGCAGCGGCTGACCGTGGACGGGCACCGGTACGGCCCGCGGATCCCGGGGGTCGGTCCCGGCCAGCACCTCGTACGCCAGCCGCAGGTCGGCGATCCTTCGGGCCAGGGGTCCGTCGGTGACCAGCATCTGTGAGGCCGGTCCCGGGTCGTCGGGGCCGAGAATCCGGTGGTCGGCGGGGAATCGTCCGGCGGTGGGCTTCAGTCCCGCCACGCCGCAGAACGAGGCCGGGATCCGTACCGATCCGCCGGAGTCGTTGCCGAGCCCGAGCGCGGCCATGCCGGTGGCGACAGCCACCGCGTCGCCGCCGCTGGAGCCTCCCGGAGTCCGGCTCCGGTCCCACGGGTTGACGGTGTCGCCGAACAGTTCGCTGCGGGTGTGCATCCCGGCCAGGATCAGGGTGGGTATGTTGCTGTGCCCGATCGGTATGGCTCCGGCGTCGCGCAGCCGGGCCACCGGGGGTGCGTCGGCCGCAGCCACAAGATCGCGGAAACGCGCGATTCCCATGGTGGTCGGCACGCCTTCGACGGCGGTGGTCTCCTTCACGGTGAACGGCACCCCGGCCAGTGGCCCCAGCTCTTCGCCTGCGGCCCGACGTAGATCCGTCTGCGCCGCGGCTTCACGTGCGCGCTCGGCCATCAGCTGAGTGACCGCGTTGACCTGCGGGTTGACGTCGGCGATGCGGTCCAGGTGGCTGTCGACCAGTTCGACGGCCGAAACGTCTCCGTTCCGGACGGCCGCCGCCTGGGCCGCGGCCGGCATCTTCCATAGAGCGTCCCGCACGATTCTTGCCCTCCCCATTCGTGTGTCGAAGCGTTCGCGTCGGAACCATAACCCAGAAGCGATACGCTCGTATTGGAAAAAGGAGGCGCCCGAACATGCCCAAGCAGGTGGACTACGAGAGCCGACGCCGACGGATCGCCGAGGCCGTGTGCGTCCTCGCTGACGCGCACGGACCCGAGGGAGTGACCATGCGCGACGTCGCCACCCGGGCGGAGGTCTCCCTGGGGGCCGTTCAGCGGTGCTTCCGCAACAAGGAGGAGATGCTCCTGTTCGCCGTCGAGCACGTCGGCCGGCGCATCACCGAACGTGTAAGGGCCCGCCTGTCCAGCAGCCCGGCCCAGTCGGCCGCTTCTGCCCTGGGTCACGCGGTCACCGAGGTCGCCCTGCTCCGCAGAGAGCACCGCGCCGAGGCACGGGTGTGGCTCGCGTTCGTCGCCCAGGCCGCCGTCAGCGAGCCGCTCGCCGCCAGACTCAGAATCAGTTACGCGGCTCTCCACGACCTCCTCGGCCGCCTCATCACGGAGGCTGGCGAGAGCGTCCCGGTCGACGATGCGGCTGCGAAGCTGGATCCGCAGCGCGAGGCCAGGGCCCTGCTCGCCCTCGCGGACGGCCTGACCAGCCATGTGCTCATAGGGCACTTGACCACCGAGGAGGCCGAGGACGCCCTGCATGTGCATGTGGTCGACCTCTGGGCACGCCTCCGGACCAGCAGCCGCCCCGGAGAGGCCGTCTGACACTCGTGGAGCCGATCGCCTCGCGCGCAACACCGCCGAGCTCAGAGCCGTGTCTGACCCTGACTTGCCGATGCCGACCGGCTGATCACGAACTTGAGCTTGGGCGCGTGGCGTGTGGTGGCTCGTCCGGCATGTAGACCGAGCGTTCCTCGGCGGTGATGCTGCGGCCGATGGCGCGGCAGATCTCGCTGATCGCTGAGGTGGGTGTGGATCGGTCCACGTTCCACCGGCGTACGGTCCGGTCTGTGCTGCCGGTGGTCAGCGTGCGGCCGTCCGGACTGAACGCCAGCGAGAAGACAGCGCCGGTGTGTCCAGCGAGCGTGACCTGCGTGACGCCGGTGGCCAAGTCCCACAGCCGCACCGTGTTGTCGTCGCTGCCGGTGGCCAGGGTGCGGCCGTCCGAACTGAACGCGACCGTGACCACAGCGCCAGGGTGCCCGGTGAGTCTGTGCCGGAGTGGTACAGCGGCGGCAGCGTAGACGCTTTCCACGGCCTGGGCGGTCGGGCTGGTCCGATAGGCCTGGATGGCCAGCAGGGGGGCAAGGTCGGAGTTGGTGCCGATGAGGGCGGCGGACTGCGCGGCGAACTGCCGGGACAGAGCGACCTTCCGGGCAGAGTCGGCGGCCTGTCGCTGCTGCTCGCTGGTCCGGCTCTGCTGCCAGGCGACCAGCCCGGCGGTGAGGGCAAGGACGAGCAGGGCGGACAATGCGGCATTGAGCGTGCGCAGACGCCGGGTGATACGCACTGCCGCGTGCCTTTCCCGCTCACGTGCAGTTGTGCTGGCGGTGAGGAACTGGTGCTCCAGGGCGGTCAGATCCTCGACTGGACGGCTGCTGAAGCATTCCTCGACAGTGACGAGACGGCTTCCCCGGTACAGAGCCCCCGGGTCGCGGCCCAACTCCTCTCAGGCGCGGGCGGCCTCGGTCAGTCTGCGGTGCGTGCGCAGGCGTTCACGGTCTTCGTCGATCCAGCCCCGCCGCCGGGGCCAGGCAGTCAGCAGGGCCTCATGAACCAGCGGATCCCGATCCGCAGCAGGTCGGTGCGCAGGACGTGCGCGAGGACCAGGCGTCGCGCACAGCGAGCCCGGACAGTGTCCGGCACAAGACGCCGACCAGGCCGGACGGCGGTAATGGCAGACGTGGCCTCGGTCCTGACATGGCATCGCCAGGCGGATCAACAGGGCCGGTGGGCCGCATCCCGCATGGTCGGACGCCGAGCCGAGGGCGATTCAGCAGTCGGCGAGCGCGAGCCTTGCATCGATCGCGGCCATGCGGAGCTACCCCGCGGGTGGGATCCGGTAGACGGAGACGTGAGAACGTGACTCGGCGGTGAATTCGGCGCCGGCCCAGTCCGCATGTCTGGTCTCCAGTTGGAATCCGGCCAGCCGGGCCATCAGGTCGAGTTCGGCCGGCCAGATGTAGCGATGAGGGCTGCGGAACAGCCGCGCCTGCTGGGTCTCGTCGAAGCGGAAGTGGTGCGATACGACGTGCTGGTGGAGCACGTCGTAGGTGTCCAACCCGATATAGCCGGGTTCGGACTGCCAGACGGTAGCCGTCTGGCCCGGCGGGAGTTTGCGCAACTCGGGTACCCAGAGCTCGATCACGAACCGGCCACCAGGTGCGAGGTGGCGGGCCGCGTTACGGAAGCACTGCACCTGCTCATCCTGGGTGAGCAGGTTGGAGATCGTGTTGTACACGAGGTATACGAGGGCGTACTTCCCAGGAGCGACGGTGGTCGCCATGTCACCCACGATGACGGGGATCGTTGCTTCGTCGGCCTTGGTTCGCAGTTGCTCCACCATCGGGAGCGACAGCTCGATCCCGGTGACACAGACTCCTCGCTCCGCGAGCGGGACGGCTACACGGCCGGTCCCGATGGCAAGCTCAAGGGCTTCTCCGCCGCCTGCAAGCTGGGCGAGACGGTCCACAGCCGGTTCCAGGACCTCGGGCGCGAACATTCCGGCACCGGGCGTGTCATAGCGCTGGGCGGTATCGGCGTCCCAGATCTTCTCCTGATGCATTCCGACAACGCTCGCCGCTGACCCATGCAATGTCCACCGACTTTCCCAGACCGCTTGTTCTGTCATTTCCACGGCCGTAGCGGACGGTGGCGGACAGGGGCGATGTCACTGGTCCTGGATGCGTCGGAAGGGGTGGTCGGCTTCCAGTTCGAACGCGATCTCCAGCAGCTTCCGTTCATCGCCGGGGCGGGCGGAGAACATGACGCCGATGGGCAGTCCGTCCGTCGTCGCGCTCGCGGCTGGCAGCGAGATCGACGGAGTGCCGACGATGTTGTCGAGCGGGGTGAACGCCACGTACGCGACGAGCCGCTCGATCAGCTTCGCGTAGGGAACGGTCGGGCTGAGGTGGCCGAGCGGTGGCGTGGTGTGGGCGAGCACGGGCGACAGCACGAGGTCGAGTCCGCGGAAGGCCGCCGCGTGCGCCAGCTTCGCGCGCTTCAACCGTCGCAGCACGCCGGGAGTCCGCCGCCAGCTGCGCAGATAGTCCTCGCGCAGCCCCCGGCTGAGGCCGTCCATGCGGTGCCGGTCGAAGTCCGCGCCGAGGGTCCGGCCCGACACACCGAGGAGGAAGGACAGCATTCCCCAGTAGGTCAGGAAGTCGTCGGTGAAGTTCGGGTCCATGGCCAGCTCCACCGGCTCCACGGTGTGTCCGAGCCGTCCGAGCGTGGCCGCGGTCTCCGTGACCGCTGCCCGGGTCGCCGCGTCGGAGTGAACCCCGTTCGGCGAGTCCAGCAGGAACCCGATGCGCAACCGTCGCTCCGAGGGGCCTTCGACGAGGCCGAGGGGCGGCAGTCCGGAACCCCGTCGGTGCGTCTCCGCGGCGGCGAGGAACGCTGCGGTGTCCCGTACGGAACGGCTCACGATTCCGTCGGAGACGATGTCGATCGGCAGCCGGCGGCCCAGGTCGCTTCCCACGACACGGCCGCGAGTCGGCTTGAGGCCGACGAGTCCGCAGCAGGCCGCGGGGATCCGGATCGAGCCTCCGCCGTCGTTGGCGTGCGCGATCGGCACCGCGCCGGCGGCGACCAGCGCGGCGCTGCCGCCCGACGAACCGCCCGCCGAGTAGCCCGTGTTCCATGGGTTGCGCACCGGCTCCGCGCCGTCGTACTCGGTGCTCGCGTTGAACCCGAACTCGGGCAGCCGGCTCTTGCCCAGCACCGTGACGCCGCTGCTGAGGAGCTGTCGGGTGAACGGTGCGTGCCGCCGCGCCGCCCTCGGCCGGAAGGCGGCGCTGCCGTGGCCCGTGGGCAGCCCCTGGTAGTCGGTGTTGTCCTTGACGAAGGTCGGCACCCCGGCGAAGACACCGCCTGTTGCGGCGGCTGGCGCCGGGCTGTCGACGTGCGCCTGGACCGCGCTCAGCCGTGCGTCGACCGCCCGCACCCGCTCCCCCGCGGCCAGGGCGGCCTCGGCGGGGGAGATCTCGCCTCGCCGGATCGCCGCGGCGAGACCGACGGCGTCGTGCTCTCCCAGGGCGTCGTCCCGGAAAGCGTGCACGATGGTCCGTTCGTCGAAAGTCGTCACCGTTGCCTCAGCCCCTGCCGTCTGGGTGGTCGCCCACCATCATTCCTTACCGCCAGGTAACATGCGAGGCATTCGTCAGTGGGCTGCGGTGCGCCGGACTCCGTGAGACGCAGAGAGCCCCGGGTCCGTCCCATCGGATCTGTCGCAGTCGGTCGAACCGGCCGGACGGCTCGCCCGCCCCGGGCCTCTGATCCGGCCCAATGCGGCCTCTGATCCGGCCCAGTGCGGTCTGCCGGATCATGAAATGAGGCCGGCGGGACCGCCTTGCTCGGAATGCGCTGCGGACTCTCAGGCGCCGGCCCCGCCGTCGACGGGCACGATCGCGCCCGTCACCATCGAAGCGCGGTCGCTGAGCAGCCACGCCGCCACCTCGGCCACCTCGCGGGGTTCGGCCATGCGGCCGAGCGGGATCGCAGCGGTGAGGCGCTCGACGATGCCCGGGGTGGCCGCCTCCCACGCGTCGATCATCTCCGTGGCGGTGCCGCCGGGGGTGATGCCGTTCACCCGGATGCCCTGACGGCCCCAGGTGACGGCCGCGGTCTCGGTAATGCTGTTGAGCGCGCGCTTCATGGCGCCGTAGGCGGGGAGGGCGGGGTTCGCGCGGCGGCTGCCGATGCTCGACGTGTTGACGATCGCCCCGCCGCCGTTTCGCCGCATCAGTGCGGCCTCGGCGTTCATGGCCGTCCAGTGCGAGCGGAAGTTCACGGCGAACTGCTCGTCGACGTCCGCGTCGCTCGTGGCGTCGAGCGGCCCGGGCTGCTGGATCGTCGCGCCGTTGTTGAAGGCGCCGTCGAGCCGTCCGTGCAACTCCTCGACGCGGTCGACGGCCGCGCGGATGCTCGTGCGATCGGCGAGGTCGAGGGTGACGGCGTCGGCGGTGCCTCCGTCGGCGCGGATCTCGGCGACGATGTCGTCGAGGGCCTTCGTGCTACGGGCGGCGAGCACCACGGCAGCGCCCTCGGTGGCGAAGAGCCGGGCCGCGGCCGCCCCGATGCCACGGCTGGCCCCGGTGACGAGCACGACCTTGCCGGTGAGCAGGCCGACGGGGTTGGTGTTGTCGTTGGTTGTCATGCCGACAGCGTGCGCGGTTCCAGGACCCGGAGGCAGGTACAGGCGGTACCAGGATCCGGTGCCGCGCGGCGGGCAGACTTGGGGCATGGACAAGCAGGAGCTCGGGGCGTTCCTCCGCAGCCGTCGCGAGCGGCTTCGGCCGGAGGACGTCGGCCTCCCCTCCGGACCGCGCCGCCGGACACCGGGGCTGCGCCGGGAGGAGGCCGCGGTCCTCGCGCACATCTCCACGGAGTACTACGTCCGCCTCGAACAGGGCCGGGCGCCGCGGCCGTCGGGCGAGGTCCTCGCCGGGATCGCGGGCGCGCTGCGGCTCACCGACGCCGAGTCCGACCACCTCCACGTCCTCGCGGGCACCGCGCCGACCCGCACCCGGCTGCACCGGCGCGACGTCCGCCCGAGCATCCTCGCGCTCCTCGAACGGCTGCCGCACACGGCCGGGTTCGTCGTCTCCGCAGCGTTCGAGGTGCTCGCGTGGAACGACCTCACCGCCGCGCTCATGGAGGACTTCGCCCAACTCGCCCCCGAGGACCGCAATCTCGCGCGCCGGGCATTCCTCGGGCCGGCGCGACCCGACACGCCGCTGTACGGAATCTCCGACGCCGCCGAATTCCGCCACCACGTCGTCATGGAGCTACGGACCACCCTCGCCCGCTACCCGACGGATCCCGCGGTGACCGGCCTCGTCGACGAACTCCGCGACACCAGCGCCGACTTCGCCCGGCTGTGGGAGCGGCACGACGTACAGACCGCGCCGGTGCTCACGAAGACCTTCCGTCACCCGGTCGTCGGCGAGATCACCGTCGACTGCGACCAGCTCGCGCTCACGGACCGCGACCAGTACCTCGTGCTCTACAGCGCGCCGCCGGGATCCTCTGACGCGGAGGCGCTGGCGCTCCTGAACGTGCTGGGAGCCGACGCCGGCGACCGCCTGCGGTAGCGCGGACGCCGGACCTTGCGGCGCGCCGGGATTGCCGAGGCGCCGTCGAGCGTCGAGCGCGGCCCGCTCGGTCCCTCGTCCCGCCGGCGACGGGCTGTCCCGCCCAGGACACCGGCGGGAGCCTGCGGGCCGCGTCCGGGTTCGCGAGAGATCCGAGGCACTACGGCGATGGCTGGTGCACGAGCCGCTGGCAGGGACGTGGGCCGGGTACCACGCCCCGCACTGCGGGTATCGACGATCAACCAATATTGGTGTGATTCGCCCAATCGTTGTGGAAGGTGAATCCGCCGCTCGCCGGCGGCGCCGGTGACTGCACCTCGATCCAACACAGCGGCTCCGTGCCGAGCGCCGCGAAGCCGTGCGACGCGCCGACGGGCGCAAAGACAAGATCGCCGACCCCGGCAAGGTCCTCCTTGCCGTCACAGAAGGCTCGCGTCTGACCGGAGAGCAAGTAGTAGGTCTCCTCGAACGGGTGGAAGTGTTCCTTCGCGGTCTTGAATGGGGCGTCGTCCACGACACTGGGCGTGAACTGCACGATGAACATCGCATGGTTGCGTGTCCCGAGGAGATCGTCCACCATCATCCGGATCTGGACGTTCTGTACGTTCGCGCCGTGGTAGCCCGGCATGGAGATCGACCCGGGCGGCGCCATGTCCGTTTGATCGAAGTGACCGACATACGGCTTGGCCGGGTCGAGCTCATCAACGTCTACGCCCTGTGTCGGCACTTGCGTCTCCGGCGCCTCGAACACCCCCCACATCCCCCTACCGTCAATGGGGCGCGGCTGCGGAGCGTGCACACGCAACATGCGCACACGCTCATCGGACGGGTTGCTCCAAGCGTGACCCACGGCATAGGGCACGAACCCGAAGTCCTGTGGACGCAGGGCGTAATTATGGTCGGCGACCGCGAGCAGCGGGTTCCCTTCCAGAACGAAGAACGACTCCTCGAACGGGTGCCGGTGTCCGATGACATGACCGCCGGGCTCGAGTTCGACGATCGCGATCGTCAAGTGATTGGCGCCATCCTCCGGCCCGAGGAAGGGTGCCACACTGACGCCCTTTCCCGGTTCACTCGGGTGCGACTTGACGAACTTGAGAGTGTCTCCCCGGTGAATACTCAAGACTCGAGGCGCGCGCGAGACCTCTGCTGACTCTGACTTCGTCATGATCACCTTCCCGCTGGATCCAGTGATCTACAACTGTTCTCATCTGCTGTTAATCGAGGAAAAACCGCAGGTGATGGCAATCCGCGCCGGCTCGGCGACGAGTCCGGGGAAAGGCCGTCCTGTGCCGCCTACGCGGGATGCTCGGGCGGACGCCCCACAAGCGGCTCGAAGCCCTCAGGCACCGCGATCCCGAACCGCTGGCACAGCAACGGCACATCATGGCGATCGACAGCACGAGCCGCATATCCCGTATGCCAGCGCACCGCCCACTCCGCCGACTCGCACCGCACTGCGGTCCCGGCGATCGACCCGTGTCCGGCGAGTGCCTCAGCCGGAAAGGAACCGCCGTCCACCACCGATCCGTAGTGCAGCGATCCGTCCGCGAGCGCGCACTCACCGCATCACGGTAGAGGCCGTCCCGCCCCCTTCGCCTGGCGATTGGCACGGCTTCACCGGGCCGGCTCCCGGGAGACGGCGTGAACCGCACGCCAGCGGCGCGTGGACACCGTATGCGACCGGCTTTAACGCCCGGTGCCTCATCTTCCGTATGACACAGGCATGTTGGAGGATCGACGCATGACTGAGCAGCGAACCGACGCGGCGCCGCCGGCGGACCCGGCCACCGCCTATCTGGAAGCGCTCCGCAGGCGGCTCGCCGCCGACGGGTGCGCGCTGGCCTCCGAGACATGGGCCGGCCACCTGGTCGTGGTCGGCAGCCGGTCGGACCGCAAGGCCCGCTGGTTCAACACCAAGTGCAAGCTGTTCGTCTACGGCGCCGTCGTCCCCCGGGTCGACGAGGCCGCGATCGCCGAGTTCACCGTATGGGCCCTCGCCTACTCCAAGCGCCTGCGCGGTGGCATCCCCGGCGCCCGCAACGCGACGATGGCCCTCCCCGCCCTGATCAGCCCCAACGTCCACCCGTCGGCCGCGCAGTGGGCCGCAGCGGACGGCCGTACCCGGGACGCGTCGGTGGTGGCCCGGCCGATCACCGTCGAGACGACCCCCGAGGCCGTCCGCACCACCATGTACCGGGGCGGCATCATGTGGGGCGGCATCTTCACGAGCCATGTCCTGGAAAAGGCGGCCCTGTACTTCCCGTGAACGCGGAACCTCCCGTGAGCGGCGGCGCTTCCGTGCGGAAGGCAACTCGCGCTGAAGTAGCCCGGTGACGGCCGCCCCGTCTCCACGGGGCCGTCACCGGCCGGTCCTTCGTGCAAGACGAATTCGTCCGGCCCGGCTGGAGTCCCTACCGGATGCCCGCGGCCACCCGGATGGCACCCCGGTTACACCGACTGGTCGAAGAGTGCCGGGCGGCCTCGGTCCCGGTGCTGTGGACCATCTTCGACGACACCCATCTCGGACTGGACCGGCCGCACGCCTTGCGGTTCCTCCCACATGCCGACACCGACTGGCGCCGACCGGGCCCTGCCGAGGTGTGGGCCCCTATGGGCCGCCACCCCGACGAAGCCGTCATCCGCAAGCCCTCCTACGGGGCCTTCTGCGTCAACCCGCTCGCCACGATGCTGCGCAACCTCGGCCGCGACACGGTCATCGTCACGGGAACACTCGCCAACTACTGCTGCGGCACCACGGCCCGGCAGGCATACGAACGTGGCTACAAGGTCGTCTTCGGCTCCGACGTCACGGCCACCGACGACGAGTCCCGGCAGGAACCCGAACTCGCAGTCCTGCGGCCCCCTCGCGAGAGGGCTTCGGGCATGAGCGCCTGCGCACTCAGGGCTTGAGGAGTTGATCGAACTCCGTCTCGAGACCCAGGTGACGTACGTGACGCGCCGTTACCGACGCACGCAGGACCAGCTCGACGGCCGATACGGCACCGCCATCGCCGCGTACCCCGGAAACACGCGCGGTGGTTTCGCCCTCGCCCAGGAGAACGACGTCTGGGCCCTCAGCATCAGTGGCTCGTTCGGTACGGTCCCGCCGATGGACGACGACGGCATGGTCGCATGGGCGGCAGAACTGGACTGCCAGGATGTCGCCACACTCCTGCGCACCTCTGCCCCGCTCGGCGACCCGGTGAAGATGCGCTACCCGGCGAGCACCCGGTGGCGCTACGACCGGATGAGTCGCTTCCCGGCCGGCTTCCTGGTCACCGGCGACGCGATGTGCTCGTTCAATCCGATCTACGGCCAAGGCATGACCGTGGCCGCGCTGGAGGCAACCATCCTCGGCCGCCTGCTGAAAGACGGGTCCGACGACATGGCCACCCAGTTCTTCACCGAGTCGGCGGCTGTCATCGACGTGCCGTGGACCACGGTCGCGGCCAACGATCTGCGCTTCGCGGACGCGGTCGGCGACCGATCCGCACTCGACCCGGAACCGGGCGCCTACCTGGACCGCCTGCGCGCCGCCGCGGTCGCGGATCCGGTGCTGGCCACCGCGTTTCTCCGGGTCGCCCAACTGATGGACACACCAGCGACCCTCTTCGCTCCCGAGATCGCCGCTCGGGTCCCGGCCTGAGATGCGAGGAACCTGGGGCAGCCGTCGAAGGCGACTGCCCCACGCGTCCGAACTGACCGACCGAGGAGTCGGAGAAGTACCCGTGCGTGGCCAACTCGATGTTCTGGAAGGCTGGAGCTTTCCGGTCCATGTGAGCCCGGGCGAAGAGGCCCGGCACCGTTCCAACGCAGACCAGGCCGAGCGGATGGTCGGATGGTCGGATGGTCGGATGGCTGAGAACACCAAAGACCGGAGCCTGGGCGAGCCGGTCCGGGGGCCATGCCGTGGGTACCGAGGGACGACGCAGACCTTCGAGCGGGTGCTGCGGGGGATCTGGCTCAGCTGGGCTGGTTCAGATCAAGGCGTGAGGTTCGCGTCGCAGAAGTCAGCGTTGGCGGTGACGGCGTGGACATGCAGAAATTGAGGTGTCGGAACCCGGCAAGCATCCCTACCCTCGGCCCCATGCGCCACGAATCCGCCCTGCTGAACGTCATTGATGTGGAAGCCACCTGCTGGGACGGGCAGCCGCCGCCCGGCTCTGTGAACGAGATCATTGAGATCGGCCTCACCGTCGTGGACGTGTCGGCAAGGCGCCGTGTGTCTCGGCATCGTGTCTTGGTCCGCCCTGTCCGGTCGGCGGTGAGCGACTTCTGCACTGAACTGACCGGGCTGACGCAAGCTGAGGTGGAACGGGGCGTCTCCTTCGCCGAGGCATGCCGGATCCTCGTCGAGGAGTACGAGGCCGGGGAGCGCCCCTGGGCGAGCTGGGGCGAGTACGACCGTCGGCAATTCGCTCGGCAGAGTCAGGCTGACGGGGTGGCCTATCCGTTCGGCTATCCAACTGAGCGCACCCACACCAACGCCAAGGCCGTGTTCACCGCGGCCTACGGGCTGCGCAAGAAGCCCGGCATGGACCACGCTCTACGGATAGCCGGACTGCCGCTCGATGGGCGCCATCACAGCGGAGAGGACGACGCGTGGAACATCGCCGCACTCGTCCTCGATCTGTTGGGCCGCGGGGCATGGCCGGCCACGGCCAGAACCGTCTAGCCTCGCGCCTGCTCGTCGAGGCGCGCTTCGAGGGAGAGGTGTGTGTTCCGGGGGCGAGGGGGTGTGTTCCGGGGGCGAAGGCATGGTGCCCGTCGTGCCGGACAGGCCGCTCCCCGGATACGGCAGGCTAGGTCCTGCCGTGATCCATTTCTCCCGATCGGCCTGTCCGCCTCGCCCGTTGCCGCCGCCCGGCCGACCAATCCTGCGCCCTGCTGAGCGGCAAGCGACTGAAGAAAATGGCCCACGGCCAAAGGACCGAACACCGGCGGCGGATAGGCGCGCAGGTGGTGCTGCATGCCGCCCGCAGACGCCCCCACGCGCGCAGCGCCCGCGAGACCGGCCTGCACCTGGACACGGTCCACTGCTAGCGCGGCCGGTTCGCGGTCCGGGGCATCGCCGGCCCCGTCTCCGCCTCCACCGTGCGCCGCTGGCTGGCCGAGGACGCGCTCACACCATGGCGGCACCAGACGGCGACCGCCCCGACGGGCGCTCCTTCGGGATCGATCAGCCGGTAGGGCTCGTACCGGTCGCCGATCTCCACCAGCCGACCCCATTGAGGCACCACCAGGGTCGCCACATCTCGTCGAGGAACATCGTTCATCACGACCGGTGACCGTAGTGCCCGAGAACTCCATGCGCCCGCTGAACTGGCGAATCTCCAGGCTTCGTTCAGCCAACGGGGCATCCGCTGCCCAGTCCTCCAGATCGACCCCGCCAGCGATCCCGACTCATCGAGATCATCCAGGACCTCCACGAGCACGTCCGCGAGGCCCGCGCCAGCGGCTGGCTCGGCGAAGTCGAAGGACTCCAGGTCAGCCTCGACGCTGCGATGGCCACACTCAGCAGCCCCAGGAACACCCCGACCGACGGTCGACCCCAACAGGTCGACCTCGGCATGCCCGTCTTCAACGACTAGACGATCTCGATGCTCAGCTGGAAGCCCAGTTCCTCAAAGCCCAGAGAGGCCGCAACACGCCGGGAGGCAAGAGGCCGCGCACGCCATTGCGGCAGCAGGCCGGCGGCGAGGGCATGTGCGGCCGTCGCTGAGCCTGTCACCCGCGCCAGTCCCCGCCCACGCACAGCTGGCGCGGTCAGTACGCCGATGTGAGCGGTCCGACTCGGCCAAGCCCGATAGCCAGCAGCCGCGACTACTCGCCCTTGCTCGCGGACCACGAAGGCCGGCGACGTGATCTCGTCCAGCGCTGCCTCCCCAGCGTCTTCGTCGCCAGCCGAGATTTCCAGACGCCGCAGCTCCGGGTGAGCGGCTGGCAGTTGTTCCACCAACAGCGCACCAGCTTCCGCGCGACGAAAGCCCTCGGGTGACAGATACGAAAGCGCTGCCGGGCCGAGCGCCCTCGCAACAGGTAGAGCCTTACGAACCGAAGTGCCGTCCGCGATGGCCTTCACCGACAGTCGTGCCAGCGCCTTGCGAACGATCAGGGCGGTGCCCTCAGTCGGTACGGTCACGATCGCTGAGTCGCCCAGAGCTACCACCCCGACCCAGCCGACTGGGCACAGCCCTGATTCTGGGGAAACCACTACATTGACACCACCTGTCGGCGCGAACGACGCCGGCACCCGGGCTAGGTCCTCCCATAACTCACGAGCTCTGAGTAGCAAGGGATACATCGACATCGCCTCGATCCTGCCTGGTCGTCAGCTCTCCGCCGACGGCCCGCCCTACGGACGCACCAAAGTTCTGGGAGCGACCTGCTCAAAAACTGCCGCAGTCGATCCAGCACGAGACGCTCCGCTATTCCCATGCAAGTGACAACACACGATCACCGTCCGAGGCCCGCAGTTACATGCTGCCAGGCGGGATGGGCGTGGCCTGGTGGTAGTACATCTGCCACGTCGCGGCCGCACCCTGCTGGCGCCAGAGCGAACTCCGCCGTGCCCGGTTTCCATCCAACGTGGTCTCGTAGGTGAGGTGCACCAGCCCAGGCGCCAGCAGGACACCGGTGAAGTTCGAGGGCTCATAGCGCGGACCGCTTTCTGCCGCACCGTCCATCTCGGGCATCGCGGCGAGCATCTCGTCATACGTCCACCGCCGCCCCGAAGCGCCGACCTCCACGAAGTCCGGGTCCAGCAACTGTCGGGCGAGCGAGTGTGATGCACGCACGCTGGGGTCTATAAGACGCAGCTCGCCTGCGATCGCTTCGCGTACCTCATCCATCTCTTGGCTCATGCAGGCATCTTCGCCCGGGTGACCAAGCCCATCGCAACCGAGTTACCACGCGCAGAGCACAGCTCGGCTACCGGGCCGGCTGGTCGCCACCTGTCGAGACGTCAACAGCGCGTTTCCTCCAGGCCCCACCGGGAACGTCTGTGACGTCACGCCCAGCCCCTCCCCGGACGAGCCCTTCCGGCCGTCCCCTTCTTCGCCGACTCAGAGGGCAGTTCGTGAGCAGATGTCCGTTTCCGGAGGAGGTTGGGGGCAGGGGCGGCTGGTCGCGGGGTCTCTGGGAAGTTCCTCGGTGCGACTGCTGGTGGAAACCCGTCGACTCGCTGAAGCCCTTGGTCTTCTGCCGGTGTGTCCCGCCACTGCGCGCCTGCCCTGAACCGCCGGATCACACCCTCGAACTGGTCCCGCAACCGCTCGGGGTACGGGCTGTACTCGCCCATCGAACAGGAACGGCTCGATCAACTGCCGCTGTTTGTCGCTGAGTTGCCTGAGCGTCACGCTCGTCTTCCTGCCGGATCCGCCTTCCGGGCGGCGGATTCGGATCGGAGACATTGATCACGACATCCCACAGTCCCTGGGTGCGCTGATCGGTCAGGACTTCGTCCGCGTCGTCAACTTGTGCCGTTGGAGGAACGCGTCGACGAGCCCGTCGGTGAATTCGTGGCTGATCGGTTCGTCGGTCACCAGCACGCGGTAGTAGAGAGGGCCCACGAGCTGGTCCGTCTCGGCCGCCATGTCGAGGTCCGCAGGCAGCTGTCCCCTGTCCACGGCCCGCTCCAACGGCAGGCGGTCACGGCGGCGTTGCCCGTCGAGGTATCGGGACCGGAAGTCCTGGGCGAACACCGGATCGTGCTGCGCCTGGGCGATCAGCGCCTTGAAAACGGCGCCGGGGTCGGACTCGCTGAGGAACCACGCCAGTCGGCGCAGATAGTCGCGCAGGTCGAGGGCGATGTCGCCGGAATCGGGAGCTGCGAGGTCCTCGGTCGCGTCCTGGAGGAAGGCGTCCATCAGGACATCGGTCTTGCTCTTCCACCAGCGGTAAATCGTCTGCTTGGCCACACCGGCCCGTGCGGCGATGCCCTCCATCGTGACGCCCGCGAAACCCTTCTCTACGAGCAGGCCGTCGGCCACCTGCAGCACTGCCAGCCGGGCCTGTTCGCTGCGTCCGTGCCGGTTGCCGTGGTGACGTCGCCCCGATCCGCCGGTGCTGCTCGCCTCGGCGGCGTTTGTCGCAGATGCCATTTCGCCTCCCGTCGATCAGAGTATCGCCTCTAGAAATGACGCAACGTTGCGTCTACTCTAGCTCGCATGACACACACCCACACGCTTGCCGACCCCCGCATCGAGGCGGCCCTCAGCCGGATGTTCGAGCGAGCCGAGCAGGACGACGTCACCGCCGCGCGCGTCAACGCGCAGCTGCCCGGCGGGTTCGCACCGCTGACACCCCAGGAGCAGGCCGACGCCGTGGCGGAGGTCTACATGCCGATCTCCGCCAGAGGCGGGGAACTGCTGTACAACCTGGTCCGGGCCGTCCGCCCGGCCACGGTCGTCGAGTTCGGCATGTCCTTCGGGATCTCCACGCTGTACCTGGCCGCGGCCGTACGGGACAACGGCACCGGACGCGTCATCACCACGGAACTCAGCAAGGACAAGATCGCCGCAACCCGCCGGACCTTCACCGAGACCGGCCTGGACGACCTGATCACCATGCTGGAGGGAGACGCCCGCGACACCCTCCGCGACCTCGACGACCCCGCGGACTTCGTCCTGCTGGACGGCTGGAAAGAGCTGTGCCTGCCCGTCCTGCGGCTTCTCGAGCCGCGGCTGCGGCCCGGCACACTCGTCGTGGCCGACGACGTCGGCCTGAGCAGTCTGCGGCCATACCTCGACTACGTACGCAACCCGGCGAACGGATACCAGAGCGTGACGTTCCCCGTCGAGGACGGCATGGAGATCAGCTGCCGCCTCTGAACGGCGCGGCAAAGCACAACCGGCCGGATCGAGCTGAACTACTTGTCGTATCGGGTAGCGATCCCTCGCCAAGGCTTCAGTTTGTTGATCAGCGGCTCGACGTTGTTGCGCTGCTTGTAGGTCCTTCTTCTCGGGGATGACGGCTTTGATGGTGCGTCTGCGCAGGTAGGCGCGGTTTCCACGCGACGACTAGGCCCTGTCCGCGGCGACCGCACCGGGCCTGGTCCGAGGCCTGGTCAGGCCGCCCCGGGACCTGTCGAGCAGAGCTTGCTTCAGGCGGAGCCGGCGTCGGATGCGTCGCCGCTCGGCCGGTCCGTGCTGTTCCTGGGGGCCGCCCCCATCTGCGGGGCCCGCGCCGGCTGCCGCGGCGATCACGCCTCCCAGCAGAACGGAGGAAGACACCGGCGTTCCGCAAGACCCGAAAACTTCCGCAGGCAGTGGCCAGGGACCGAACTCTGCGGGCATCTCCCGCCACTGGCCGCCACTGGCCACTGGACCAGAACCGCCAGATCACTCCCTCGAACTGCTCCCGCAGCCTCTCGGGACAGGGGGCCGAACTCACCGATCGGCAGGTACGGCTCAGGGAAGAACCCACCAACTGATCACAACATCACAGAGACCCTAGCCGTACGGATTGAGTGCCCAGAAGCGGACGGTGTCGCTGCGACGGTCGAACCACAGCTTGGTGGAGTGGCCGCTGCCGTCGCGGTCGAGCTCGGGTGACCGGACCCACTGCGGGTTCTCCGGCCCCTCGCCCTTGAGCGGCTTCTCGAACCACGAGGAGAAGTCATCTGCCGGCGCTTCGGAGACGAAGGCATGGGCCGCCGTCAGCTTGGCAAGTGTCCCCTGTGCCAGCCGGGCGAAGCCCGAGATCACCAGCTCCGGCGACGGTACGCCCCGGTCGCTGTCCCGGCTGCTCACCCACTTGGCGTCGGTGAGCGGGCCCAGCAGCGGGAACGCGCGCTCCAGCGGTGCGGTGTCGGTGCGCCAGTCCCCCTCGACCCCGTTCGCCATCTGACGCAGGGCCCACCAGGCGGGCAGGACCGCCAGCCCCGCCCCGATCCCGATCGCCTTCCGTCGCTCCAACGCGATCCCCCTCATGCCTGACTTCGAGGGCACCTTATCCGGCTTGAACATCACCTATTTCAGAGAGTGTTTTCGGATCCGCGTCGCCGGTCAGTACCGTGATAGGCGTTCCTACGACGTCCTCGGGCTTCGCGCGGCAGTTCTCGATAGCGGTGTAGTCGCTGCGGATTGCGGGCAGCACCATGCGGAGGATTTCTTCGTCCCCGAGGATCCTCGAATCCGTCCCGCTGAGTTCACGCATTTCTGCTATCACGTCGTTGTCGTCGCGCAGGTGCACCGTCTCATGGCGGTGGCTCGACGGCGCGCGGCGCCCGGGGGCGAAGATCCGCACCGGGGTGACGCCGTGCTGGGACTCCAACCTCCGCGTCACCTCGAAGGCCAGGACCGCACCCATGCTGTGTCCGAAGAAGGCGAGTGGCCGGTCGAGCCACGGCAGGAGTTCCTTGGTCAGCACATCGGCATGAACAGCCATGTCGGTGATGCCGGGTTCATCCCTACGGTCCTGCCGGCCGGGGTACTGCACCGACAGGACGTCCACCACCGGAGCGAGCGCCTGGGAAACGGGGAAAAAGAACGACGCCGAGCCGCCGGGTACTCAGCAACCCCTACAGTGATCAGCCTGGACCCGGCCCCGTCGGCGACGACAACACCAAAAAAAGATTCAAGCGGTGTGCTTGTGGATCACGCCGAGATAGAGGCGTTCACGATGGGGCACGTCGTCGTCACGGCCAGGCGTGAAGAACACCGCGCAGACGTCAGCGGGTTGGGTAAGGATGCTGGATTGCATTCCGAACGTGAGGCGGTCGTTGACGACGTGGCGGCAGTCGACTGCATCAAGGCCGGCGATCAGGTCTTCTCGGAGCACTGTGGACGGGTAGGACTCTGATTCGGGCAAGACCAGCGGCGGCAACTTGGTCGTCGAGCCTCGCCGGAGACTGATCACGATTCCGCTCACAAGGCGTTGGGTGACAACCAGCTCGAGGCCGTCCCAAGCGTGGGGGTAGCCGTCGATATCCGGTCTCATCCGGATAGCGGGGTGCGGGCGTCCCGGACCCAGGAGATCCTCGGCCTCGGTCAGCGGCATGCCGCAGTGAAGCGGGCCGATACTGCCGGTCCGGGCGAAGTCGACGAGCACGTTCATCAAGGTCACGACGGCGACTCTGGCATCTTCTCGTGCCGGCCCACACCTGGATAATGCTCAAGGGTTCTCAGCACGGCTCACCAGGTCGACACGATCGCCGCTGGCGGCGGCGCCGGAGGCAACCGCATCGCGGTCGACGAGGACTTCGATGGTGCGGACGTTCCTGGCGAAGCAGCCGACGTCGTTGTAGCCCCTGGCCACGGCATCGCGGGCGAGGGTCGACGCCGAGTAGGTTCTCGCGCCGCAGGGCCGCGTCGTAGGCGAGGGCGAGCATGACGCGGTTGCCTATGGGCTCCTCACGCGCGATGTCCAGCAGGTCGAGCCACTGCTGTTCGCTCGGAATCCACGGCAGCTTCGTCAGGCGAGGCACCAGCCCTCGCTGATGCCCGCCGAAATTCCGGCCAAGCTGATCCGGCGCATGTCGGAGAGGGCGGCGTCGATGACGATCACCTGTTCGTCGTCGCCCACGATCCACACGTTGTTCTCGACGTCCCAGGTGCCGCCGTCCAGGCTGAAGGTGCCGGACGTGACCAAGTGCTCGATGCGGGCGGGCGTCACAGGACGACCACGGAGCGGAGGACGTCGCCCTGGTGCATCCGGGCGAAGGCGTCCTCGACGCCGTCCAGGGCGATCGTCTCGCTGACGAACGCATCGAGGTCCAGACGGCCCTGGAGGTACAGGTCGATCAGCACGGGGAAGTCACGGGAGGGCAGGCAGTCGCCGTACCAGGACGACTTCAACGCGCCCCCGCGGCCGAAGACGTCCAGCAGCGGCAGTTCAAGTCATCTCGGGGGTGGGTACGCCGACGAGGACGACCGTCCCGGCCAGGTCGCGGGCGTAGAAGGCCTGTTGGTAGGTCTCGGGGCGGCCGACCGCCTCGATGACGACGTCGGCGCCGTGGCCGCCGGTCAGCTCGCGGATCGCCTCGACCGGGTCGGTCTCGCGCGAGTTGACCGTGTGTGTGGCGCCCAGACCGCGGGCTGCCTCCAGCTTGCGGTCGTCGACGTCCACGGCGATGATCTTCGCCGCGCCCGCCAGGTGAGCCCCTGCGACGGCCGCGTCGCCGACCCCGCCGCAGCCGATGACGGCGACCGAGTCGCCGCGGCCGATGTTGCCGGTGTTGATCGCGGCGCCGAGGCCGGCCATCACGCCGCAGCCCAGCAGGCCCGCGGCGGCCGGTGACGCGGCCGGGTCGACCTTGGTGCACTGGCCGGCCGCGACCAGAGTCTTCTCGGCGAAGGCGCCGATACCCAGGGCCGGGGACAGCTCGGTGCCGTCGGTGAGGGTCATCTTCTGCCGGGCGTTGTGCGTGTCGAAGCAGTGCCAGGGCCGTCCGCGCAGACAGGCCCGGCAATTCCCGCACACGGCACGCCAGTTGAGGATCACGAAGTCGCCGGGCGCGACGTCGGTCACGCCTTCCCCGACCGTCTCCACGACGCCGGCCGCCTCATGGCCGAGCAGGAAGGGGAACTCGTCGTTGATGCCGCCGTCACGGTAGTGGAGGTCGGTGTGGCAGACCCCGCACGCCTGGATCCGTACCACCGCCTCGCCCGGCCCCGGGTCGGGGATCACGATCGTCTCGATGCCGACCGGCTCGCCCTTCGCCCGCGCGACAACACCTCGTACCTGCTGGGACATTGCTGGGTTTCCCTCCTGATCAGACGGGCTGGACGGGCTGGACGCGCAGGGGCAGGGACGCCCACGCGCGCAGGGTGTTGTTGGGGTGCCGGTGCGGGGTGCCGGCGAGTTCGATCCGCTCGACACGGCGGGCCAGGGCGGTCAGCAGCGCCTCGGCCTCCAGGCGGGCCACGTGCTGGCCGATGCACTGGTGCAGGCCCATGCCGAAGCCGACGTGGCCGGAGGGGTCACGGGTGAGATCGAAGCGGTCGGGGTCGTGCCAGCGGTCCGGGTCCCGGTTGGCCGCGCCGAGCAGCATGAGGATCTTCGTGCCTGCCGGGACGAGGGTGCCGGCGATGGTGACGTCCGTGGTCGCGGTACGGAAGAAGGTCTGCACCGGCGACTGCCAGCGCACCGCCTCGTCGAACGCCGCACGCGCCAACTCCGGCCGCTGCCGCAGCCGTTGCCACTCCTCGGGATGGGTGGCGAGAGCGTACAGGCAGGCCGCCAGGCCGTGCACCGTGGTGTCGACACCGGCCGTGAGCAGCGAGCGCACCACCAACGGCGCCTGCTCGTGGGTCAGCTCGCCGCGGTCGGCCGCGGCCCAGATCCGGGCGCCGAAGCCGTCCTCGCTCAGTGCCTCCCGGGTGCACTGCGCGTTCACCCATGCCGACAGTTCGGCCACCCGGTACGCGTCCGCCGCGACGAGGTCGTTGCGCGGGCCGAAGGCGTTGAAGGCCATGTTGCCGTAGGGCAGCAGGTTCTCCCGGCCGTCCGGTCCGAGACCCACCGCGTCCGGAAAGGCCCGCAGTGGAAACGCCTCCGCCAGCGCCGTGAAGGCGTCGAACTCGGTTCCCTCGTCGAGGACTTGATCGACGAGTTCCTCGGCCACCGCGGCCCACGTCGTGCGCAGGCGGCGCAGGGCGGGCGGGGCCAGGATCTCGCGCAGGATCCGGCGCGGGGCGTCGTGCCGGGGCGGGTCCGCCTCCAGCAGCAGGCTCGGCGGGCGCCACGGCTTCTCGTGCCGGAAGTTGGCCAGGCCCACACCCGAGCCCGACTCGAAGCGCTGCCAGTCCACCAGCGCGGAGTGCACCTGCTCGTAACGGGCCAGCGCGTGGACGTCGTAGCGCGACAGGTACACGACCGGACCGGCCTCGCGCAGAGCCTGGTGCAGCGGTTCGGGGTCCAGGAGGACCTCATGGGCGAACGGGTCGGCGTCACTGACGGGCGGTACGACGGCACGCTCCAGCGCCTCGGTCATCACGGCTCCTTGGGAGAGAAAGTGAAGGGGGCAGAGTTCGGTGTCAGAGATTCGGTGTCAGAGATCGAGGACGAGTCGGTCACCGCAGGAGCGGGACACGCACAGGAACATGCAGTCGTTCGCCGCCCGTTCGTGGTCGGCCAGTACCGAGTCCCGGTGGTCCGGCTGTCCCTCCAGCACCGGTGTCAAACAGGTTCCGCAGGTGCCCTCCTCGCAGGAGGACAGCACGTCGGCGCCGACGCTGCGCACCGCGTCCAGCACCGAGACCTCCGGGGTGACGGTGACGGTGCGTCCGGTGCGGCGCAGTTCGACCTCGAAGGGCGTCTCGCGCGCCGGCGCTGCCTGCGCGGCGGAGGTGAACCGCTCGACCCGCAGGGCGGACGGCGGCCAGCCGGCGCATGCCGCTTCGACGGCGGCGAGCAGCGGGGCGGGGCCGCAGCAGTACACCTTGGTGTCCGGGCGCGGGGCGCCCAGCCAGGCCGCCAGGTCCAGGAGCCCGAGCTCGTCCTGCGGGACGACATGGACCCGCTCGCTGTGGGCTTCAGTGAGCTCCTCGTGAAAGGCCATCGAGGCCCGGGTCCGGCCGCCGTACAGCAACTGCCAGTCTGCGCCGAGCAGTTCGGCCTGGCGCACCATGGGCAGCAGTGGAGTGATGCCGATGCCGCCCGCGATGAAGAGGTACTTCTCCGACGGCACGAGGGGGAAGTGGTTGCGCGGTCCGCCGACCCCCACGCGGTCCCCCGGACGCAGCCGGTCGTGCACCTGAGCGGATCCGCCGCGGCTCGCGGGCTCGCGCAGCACGGCGATCCGGTAGGTGTGGGCGTCCCATCGGTCGCCGCACAGGGAGTACTGCCGGGTCGTCCCGTCCGGCAGCACCACGTCGATGTGGGAACCCGGCGTCCAGTCCGGCAGCCGGGCACCGTCCGGATGGGCGAGGACGAGGGACACGACGCCCTCGGCGACCTCCTCCTTCGCCGAGACGGTCAGAGTCGTGCCGTTCCCCGCCGCGGACCGCCCTGCGCGAACGCCGGACCCGGCATCCGCAACCACACTGGTTCCGACCACGTTGTCGCCTCCCGTCGTTGGGTTGCAGGCAGAATGCGCGGCGACGACGGGCACCCGCGACGGCATTCTCAACCAGTGAGAGACGAACTTCCGCCCACCCCCGGCGCACGGGGATCCCGCGTGCCGCCGTCCACACCACCGGCACCACCGGCGAGGCCCCCGCCTCGTCGGGGACGATCACCGCCGGCGCGGCCACCGCCTCACGGGGCGCAACGGCAGCGGATACGGCGGGAAGATCCGCGTGTTGCGTCGGAGCGAGGGTAAGGGCCATCCGGCCAACCCAGGAGCCCAGCAGGGGACCGCGTGACAGCCACTCGCCGGGCTGATCCGGCCAGTTTCCCTGGGCCTCTAGCGCACTCCGGCCGACGGATGCCAGCCCAGCCTGCGGGACACGGCCAGGCCGGAGGCGATGACCGCCGGCCGTACCGCCCGCAGGTCGACCGAACCGGTGCTCACGACGACCGACAGTGCCGCGACGACCTCGCCGTCGGCGTTGAGGACACGGGTGGCCACCGAGTCGACCCCCGGGGTCGTCTCCTGCCGGACGACAGCCACGCCGGTCTCACGGCACTCGGCCAGCATCGTCCGCAGCCGCGCGGGATCGGTGACGGTGCGCTCGGTGTACGCCGACAGGCCCGGCGCGATGACCTGCTCGGCCAGCTCGGGGCCGGCGTGGGCGAGCAGCACCTTGCCCACGCCGGAGCTGTGCAGCGGCAGCCTCCCGCCGAGCCTCGACACGACGTCCACCGCGTTGCCCGCCGACAGCCGCTCGACCAGCACCGCTTCGGTGCCCTCCAGTACCGCCAGCTGGACGTGCTGGCGCAGCGCGGTGTGCAGGTCGTCCATGAACGGCAGTGCGGCGGTGCGCAGCGGAACGCTCAGCGGCGCCAGCGTGCCCAGCCGCCACAGCCGGATGCCCACGATGAACGCGCCGTCCGGTGCCCGCTCCAGCGCCCCGGCCTCGACGAGTTCCAGTGCCAGCCGGCGCACCGTGGCATGGGGCAGGCCGGTCTCCCGGGTCAGTTCGGCGAGGGTGAGCCGGGACCGGCCGGGCCGGAACGCGAAGAGCACCTCGAACAGCCGCGAACCCACGCTCCGGCCGGGCTGACTCGTACGGGGCATCAGGTCTCCACCCCCGGTGAAGCCTGCCGAAAAAGGATGTCCATTGAATGAACATAACCGTTCTCGGCGGTACGGAGCACCGGTGAGGATCGAGGTGTCACCAGGACCCTCGCCCTCGAAGAACCCGAAGAACCCGAAGAACTCAAAGAAGAGGAGTGGCCTCATGCCCGCTCTTGTGCCCGGCCCGCGCATCGCCGTCGTCGGGGGTGGCATCGGCGGTCTGGCCGCCGCCGCCTTCCTGCGCCGTGCGGGGCTGACCGCCACCGTTTACGAGCAGGCGCCCGCGCTGACCGAGGTCGGCGCCGGACTGGTCGTGGCGCCCAACGCGGTACGGCTGCTGCGCCGTCTCGGCGTCATGGAGCGGTTTCTGCGCCGGGCCGTGCCGTTGGACTGGGGCTGGGAGTTCCGTCGCTGGGCGGACGGCAGGGTGCTGTCGGTGGAGAAGCTCAGCGACGCGTGCGAGCGGCTCTACGGTGAGCGCACCTACGTCACCCACCGGGCCGATCTGCTGGACACGGTCAAAGCGGCGGTGCCCGGCGAGTGGCTTCGGCTGGGCGCCCGGTGCGTCGCCGTCGAGACGAGCCCGGACGGCGCGCTGTTGCACTTCGCGGACGGCAGCCGGGTCGAGGCCGATGTCGTCATCGGCGCCGACGGTGTGCACTCCGTCGTCCGCGGCGCGGTGGCCGAACCCGCGCCGCCGGAGTACTCCGGCCTGTGTGCCTTCCGCACCATCGTGCCCGCCGCGGCCGTCCCTGACTTCGCGCGTCGGAGCGCCCAGACGCTGTGGCTGGGGCCCGGACGGCACTTCGTCCACTACCCGCTGGCCGGCGGCGAGGCCGTCAACGTCTTCGCCGCCGCCCCTGCCGGGGACTACACCGACGAGTCGTGGAGCGCGACAGCCACGGTCGAGGAGTTCCACGCCGAGTTCGCCGGCTGGGACCCCCGGGTGACGGAACTGATCGCGGCCGGGGGCGCACCGGGCCGCTGGGCGCTGCTGGAGCGGGCACCCCTGGAGCGCTGGAGCCGTGGCCGGATCACGCTGCTCGGTGACGCCGCACATCCGATGTTCCCGTTCTTCGCCCAGGGTGCGGCCCAGTCCATCGAGGACGCCGCCGTACTGGCCCGCTGCCTCGCCGCGACCACCGACGATCCCGAACACGCCCTGAAGCAGTACGAGTCGGCGCGCATCGAACGCACCACCCGCCTCCAGGAGGTCAGTCACGGCCGCCGCGACATCAACCACCTGCCCGACGGGCCCGAACAGCAGGCCCGCGACACCGCCCTCGCCGGGTCCGACCCCCTGGTGGGCAACGGCTGGATCTACGGCTACGACGCCGAGGAGGCGTCCTCCGCCTTCCTTCGGTGAGTCAGCAGGTGAGTCAGCGGGTGAATCAGCCGTCGCCGCCAGGCCTGGCGGACGTCCGTGAGTCCACCAGGGCACCGGCGACGGCGGACACCAGCGGCAGCATTCTCAACCGGTGAGAGACGCACCTCCGCCCGCCTCCAGCGCACGGGAGATCCCGCGTGCCGCCGTCCGCACCACCGGCACCACCGACGAGGCCCCCGCCTCGTTGGGGACGATCACCGCCAGCGCGGCCACCACCTCACCGCGTGCATCGCGCACCGGCGCCGCGACGCCCAGGGCGTCGGGATGCACATACCCCGGGCAGTACGCGTACCCCTGCCGACGCACCTCGGCCAGCACGCCCCGCAACCGGGCGGCGGTGTCGGGAGTGTCCGCGGTGTAGCGGCGCAGGGGCCCCTCCAGCACCTGCCGACGCAGTTCGGCGGGGCCATGAGTGAGCAGGACCAGGCCGCTGGAGGAGGCGTGCAACGGAAGGCGGCCCGCGATGCGGGTGTAGTTGACGACCGCGCCCGGCGCCGCCAGTCGCTCCAGGAACAGCACCTCGTCGCCGTCCAGCACACCGAGCTGCACATGATGGCCTACGACGTCGTGGACGCCCTCCATGAACGGCATGGCCGCGTCGCGCAGCGACAGAGTGGGCGAGGCCCGGGTGGCCAGCTCCCACATGCGCATGCCGACCCGGACCCGCCGATCGGCGTCCCGGGCCAGGAACCCGTACGACACCAGCTCGGCCACCAGCCGCGAGGCGGTGGCCACGTGCAGCCCCGTGCGTCGGGAGATCTCCGAGACGGTCAGGGCCGACTCCTCCGGTGTGAACACCTCGAAGATCCGCACGGCCCTCGCCAGCACCGACTCGCCGTTCTGTGTCCTCACTTCGCCATCATCGGTTCCCTTCCCCGCACGTCAAGCCCTCGGTCGCTGCGGACGGCGCCGGAGGCGCGGGCGAGCAGAATGCACCACAGATCGACGCGGTCGGCGCCGTACCGGTCGCCCCGGCGGCCGACCGCGGGCACCAGGACCGCAGGTAAGGTCATCCTTGTGGCAGCGGAGGAGACGACGTCAGGAAAGCCGGAGGAACGGTCCGGCAGGCGGCAGCGCAGGAGGAGTCCGAAGGATCCCGACCGCCAGCGGGACCCGGTGGGCACCCGGCGGGCCATTCTTGCCGCCGCCGGCGCGGAGTTCGGCGCCCACGGTTTCGACGGAGCCAGGGTCGTGCGGATCGCCGAGGCGGCCGGCGTCAGCCATCAGCTGATCACCTACTACTTCGGGGGCAAACGCGGGCTGTACGAGGCGCTGAGCGAGCGGTGGCTCGAGGAGTCGATGCAGGTCAGTCAGACCCACACCTTCGCGGAGGCCGTGCGGCGCTATGTCCACTGGGCCCATGAGGACCCGCCGTGGGTGCACACCCTCACCCGTGAGGACCCCGGCACCCGCCCACCCGCCGAGGACGAGCGGGCGGCCGAGCTGTTCAAGCACGTCGAGGAACTCCGCGAGCGGCAGGCGCGCGGTGAGTTCCGCAGTGACCTCGACGTCGGGGCCGTGGCTCTCGTCTTCTTCGCGGCCTCGATCGCTCCGGTGGCCATCCCGTGGATCGCGCGCGAGCTCACCCGACAGGACCCTGCCTCACCGGAGTTCACCGACCACTACGCGGAGCAGGTGGGCCGCATCATCGCCGCCCTCGCCGAGGCGACGCGGGAGGAGGGCTCGCCGGTGAACGGCGAGCCCCAGGACTGACCGCGGCCGTTCTGCGGGCGCACCGGACTCCCGGGCTTCCGGGGCCCGGATGCTCAGCCCGGTGGCAGCCGCCGGGCCAGCTGGAGATGCGCCAGCTGCCAGCCGCCGGACTCGGCCTCCACCCAGACCCGGCTCACGGCGGCCTGGATGACGAACGGGGGGAGCTCGGGCACGAAGGCGACCCGCATCTCCTGCAGGCAGCTGACCACGGCCGTGGAGCCGAACCGCTGGATCGTCAGGTCGTAGGTGTCCACCTGGCTGGTGCGGCCCAGACGTGCCGCATACCGCAGCCAGTCGTCCGCGCCGTGGATGTGGCCCACCGCCGAGTGCACGATCACGCAGTCGGGGTGCAGCAGGGCACGGATCGCCGGCTCCGGGTCCGGGAGCGTCTGGGCGGCGCGCCAGGCGGCCTCGGCCTCTTCGGGCGACTCGGGAGTCATCGGGTTCGTTGTCGTCACAGTTCCAGCTCCAGGAGGGCGGACCGGGACCGCGAGGAACACGGGGCGAACAGGCCCTCCGCGCGCTCCTCGTCGGTCAGGACGTCGTCTCGGTGGTCGGGCTCGCCGGCGCGCACGCTCACGACGCACTCGCCGCAGATGCCCTGTCCGCACGAGTAGGGCGCCTTGACCCCGTTCGCCAGCAGCACGTCCAGAACGCTCTGGTCCTCGGGGACGAGGTACTCCGCTCCCGTCGAGGACAGCCGCACGGTGAATCCGCCGTTCCCGCCCGCGCCGTTGCCTCCCCCGTCGTGCGCGGGAGCGGACGGGGGCGAGGCGCTGAAGCGCTCCTTGCGCAGGGCGGACTCGGGCCAGCCCAGCTCGGCCGCCCGCCCCAGCACGTAGTCCATGAATCCACCGGGACCGCAGACGTAGACCGCGGTCCCGGGGAGGGGCTCTCCCAGGTCGCGTCCCAGGTCGAGGAGCTGCTCCGGGGCCTGGTCGTCGAAGTGGAGGGTGACCCGCGGACGGCCCTCCAGCTCGGCGAGGAAGGCCGCCTCGGTCCGGCTGCGGGCGCAGTAGTGCAGGTGGTGGTCGCCGCCGACGGCGTCGAGCGCCTGGGCCATCGCCAGCAGCGGGGTGATGCCGATGCCGCCCGCGAGAAGCACGTGCCGTCGCGCGGACGTCAGGCCGAAGCGATTGCGCGGCGCGGCGATGCGCAGCGGGTCGCCCTCGGCGAGGGCGTGCATGGCGCGGGAGCCGCCGCGCGAGGCGGGTTCGTCGAGGACCGCGATCCGGTACTGCTCGCGGCGGCCCGGCGGTCCGCACAGGGAGTACTGCCGGACCAGTGCCGCCTCGCCGACCTGTACGTCGACATGGGCGCCGGCCTCGTACTCCCACAGCTCGCCGCCGTCCGCCCGGGCCAGGTCGAAGACGGCGATCCTCGGCGTGGCGTCGTGCCGGGCCACGACGACCACGTCCGTCCAGTCGGTGCTCACGGGCCGACCGCCGAGGGGGCCGCCGCCTCGTCCAGGGTGTCGTCCGCCTGCTGCGACCTGATGGAGAGGCCGGCCTCGACGCGGCGGACCGGGGCGCCGGGGGCGTCGACGCCGAGCGGGGTGCGGCCGGCCTCGACGTCGTCGACCATCGTGCGCAGCATGCGCCGGAGCATCACGACGCCCTTGTCGGAGGGGGCCAGGGTCTCCTCGGAGTGCTGGGTGATGTCGCCCTGCGAGCGCTGGGCCTCGTAGTCGCCGGGGAAGCGCTGCTTCTCCTCCTCGGTCAGCTCCCAGCCGTTCTTGCCGTTCTGCTTGATGCCGAACATGAAGGAGGTGGCCCGCTCCGGGCCGGTCGCGCGGATCGAGAAGAGCAGGCGGTGGTGCGTGTCGTCGACGGGGACCATCCAGAGCAGCATGTCGTTGCGGCCGTCGGGAGTGGACTTGACGAAGTCGGGCAGGGCGAGGATGTTCGGCAGCAGGCACTGCGCCGACCACTCCATGTCGACGAGTGCGCCGCCCTCGCCCTTGGTGTCCTGGTAGCGCCAGACGTACCCGACGCCGTGCTCGGTGCGGTGGTAGGTGGTGCGCTCGCCGGCGGTGCGGTGGTCGTAGTAGTTCTCGGGGAAGCCGACCGTGCCGGTGCCCGCGAACTGGTATCCGCTGTGGTTGGAGTGCAGCCAGGCCGCGTGCACGGGGTCCACGGCGTTCTCGAAGACCTGGAGCCAGTTGAAGTCCTGGTCCAGGCCGACGACCTCGGCGCCGGGCACGGCCCAGCTGGTGTAGTAGCTCTCGCCCTCGCCCAGGGGCTCCAGGCTGTCGAAGCGCGGCAGCGGGGGCTTGTGTTCGGGCGGTCCCATGTAGACGAAGACCAGCCCGTACCGCTCCTCCACCGGATACCACGGCTGACGTGCGAGATTGCGGCGCCTGCCGCCGTCGATCTCGCACGCCTGGTCCAGGCAGTGGCCCTGCACATCGAACTTCCAGCCGTGGTAGCAGCAGCGGATGCCGTCCTCCTCGATACGGCCGTAGTAGAGGCTGCTGCCGCGGTGCGCACACCGTTCGAACACCACGCCCGGGTTGCCCTCGCCGTCCCGGAAGACGATCAGGTTCTCCCCCAGGATCCGGGCGCGGTGCGGGACGTCGCTGGTCAGCGCGGTGGAACTGGCGATCGGCTGCCAGTGGCGGCGCAGTGCCTCGCCCATCGGCGTCCCGGGGCCGACCTCGGTCAGCCGGGCGTCGTGAGAGGAGGGCTTGCGGCCGTAGCCGGTTCCCGTGTCGGTCACGGTCGTGTCGGTCATGCTGAACCATCTCCTCGGCGTTGAGGCAGCGGGGACGTGTGTACGAAGGCTGCTTGAGGGGTCTGGGGTCGAAGGCCCGCGGTCGAGGCTTCTGCCTGCTGTCAGGGCGTCTTCGCATGAGCGTGCGGCGGCTCTTCCGGCACGCTCGGACAGCCGCGGTGAGCGGTGCCGCCCATGGGCGTTCATGGGGCGTTCATGCCGTTCTACGGGGCTGATGAAAAACTGTCAATGGGCCTGACCTGCTTTGATGAATTACTTGCAGACCCCTGTCGGATCGTCGGACGCCCTGTTACGTTGACCCGGCATCGAGGTGACGAGCCGCCCGAACGACTGCCTGCCACCTCGCGATCACACCTGAGAACGCGCCGCGCGAGCGACTCCCTCCCCCTCGCTCCCCCACCCCGCCTCCACCGCGCGTTCGTCCACAGCCGAAGGAGACGATGATGTCTGGACCTTCCGTATGAGCACCGGGCACGACGCCGAGTACGACTACGTCGTCGTCGGCGCGGGCTCGGCCGGCTGCGTCCTCGCCACCCGCCTGTCCGCCGACACCGGGACACGCGTACTGCTGATCGAGGCCGGCCCGCCCGCGGATCGCAGCCTGCTGGTTCAACTCCCCGCCGGAGTCGGCCTGCTGTCCGGCCGCAAGGGGATCAGCTGGGGCTACGCATCCGAGCCCGAGCCGGGACTGGACGGCCGGAGCATCCCGGTCCCCCGCGGCCGGCTGGTCGGCGGGACCGGTTCGATCAACGGCTCGACCCATGTCCGCGCGCACCGCCTCGACTACGACGACTGGGTCAAGTCCGGTGCCACGGGCTGGGGCTGGGACGATCTGCTGCCCTACTTCCGCCGCGCGGAGAGCAGTTGGCGCGGCGACACCGAGCATCACGGCAGGTACGGCCCCGTCACCGTGTCGAGCTTCCACCGCCGGGGGCCCTTCGGGCAGCGGCTGGACCGCGCCGCCCGCTCGCTGGGCATCGAGTTCCCCGACGACACCCAGAGCGGTGACCCCACCGGCGCCGGCCAGAACGAGAACGCCCTGCGGCGAGGCCGACGCCACAGCACCGCGGCCGCCTATCTGCGCCCCGCGCTGCGCCGGCACCCTGATCTCACCCTGCTCACCGGGGTGCTGGTGGACACGGTCGTGCTGGAGCGGGGCCGTGCGACAGGCGTCCGGGTCGTCAAGGGCGGACGCAGCCGGGTGATCCGGGCGGCCCGCGAGGTCGTGCTCTGCGCCGGCACGTTCAACTCGCCGCAGCTGCTGATGCGTTCGGGCATCGGCCCGAGCGACCACCTGCGCGAGGCCGGCGTCGACACGGCGGTGGAGCTGCCCGCAGTCGGGGCCAACCTGCAGGATCATCCGGCCGCGCCGGTGCTGTTCGACGTCGGGGACCCGGTGACCTTCCACGAGCACCTGCGCGCGGACCGTCTGGTGCGCGACGCGCTCCGCTGGCTCGTCGCCGGGAGCGGTCCGCTGGCCCAGATGCCCGAGTTCCTGTCCGCCTACGTCCGCACCCGCCCCGAGCTGGACCGTCCCGACGGGTTCCTCGGCATCCTGGGCGGCGGCTTCGACGCCCGGCCCTGGTTCCCCGGCGTCCGGCCGCTGAAGAACCGCCACTGCGTGGCCCTCAACGCCGTCGGGACGCCCCGCAGCCGCGGCGAGGTCCGGCTGCGCTCCGCCGACCCGGCCGACGCTCCGCGCATCAGGTTCAACCTGCTCACCGAGCCCGAGGACGTCGTCGCCCTGCGGGAGACCGTCCGCACCACGCTGGCCATCCTGCGCAGCGCCGAGGTCGCTCCGATGATCAAGGCGGAACTCGCACCGGGCCCCGACGTGCGCACCGACGACGACTTCGAGCGCTATCTGCGCCAGAGCGGCTTCTCCGCCAACCACGCCTGCGGCACCTGCGCCATCGGCGTCTCCGAGGACGCCGTCGTCGACCCCGAGCTGCGGGTGCGCGGCATCGACGGACTGCGCGTGGTCGACGCGTCGGTGCTGCCGAACGTGCCCGGCGCGAACATCAACGCCACCGTCGTCGCCGTCGCCGAGAAGGCGTCCGACCTGATCCGCGGGATCCCGGCGGCCGGCTCCGACGCGAACGCCACCCCGCTCCGTGAAAGGACCGCAGGATGAGGGAGCCCCTGACCTACGCCCTCGCGCACGGTGCCGCCGAGGCCGCGCTGGAGGCCGCCCGGGCCGAGGGCCTGCGGATCTGCGTGGTCGTCGTCAACCGCAGCGGCGTCACCAAAGTGCTGCTCAGCGACGACGGGGTCGGCCCCATCGGGGTCGAGACGGCGCGCCGCAAGGCCTACACCGCCGCCGTCACCGGCCTGCCGACAGCGGCGTTCGCCGGGTTCGCCGCCTCGCCCGCCATGGCGGTCGCGCCCGTGCACCTCGTCGACGCCCAACTCCTCCCGGTGCCGGGCGGGGTGCCCATCACCGTGGACGACGGCGAGGTCATCGGCGCCCTGGGCGTCGGCGGAGCCGACGGCGACACCGACGACCGCCTCGCCGTTCAGGCGCTGAAGACCATCGCGGAGCTACTGGCGTAGGCGCTCCGCTGGAAGTGCCGCGATGTGCCGTCGTTTAGCTGCGGCGCCATCGTGGCCGGTCGCGCAGTTCCCCGCGCCCCTTCGGGGCGCTGCCGAACCGCAGCGGACTTCGCCCGACCCGCTCACAGCGAACACCACCAGGAGATGGAGCAGCACATGATCGACAACACCCTGATCGTCGAGGGCGTCGCGCACGACTACAACTTCCTGCCGGAGAACTGCGTCAACCCGGCGTTCGGCCGGGCGATCGGCGAGCACATGTACCGGCTGCACGCGAAGTGGGGCGGACCGGAGTACGCCGTCGCGAAGTCGGTCTACCTGGACCACGGCGCGGGCGCCGAGGCGATCGGCCGGGCGATCCTCGCCGAGAGCCAGACGGACGTCGTCGTCTACCACGAGACGCCGATCTACGGACACTTCCGCGACGGCGGTTCCGCGCTGTCCTCGGGGCTGGCGATGCGCGAGCTGTGGCCCGACCGGGTGCTGGTCTACGGCGCGGTGTCCCCGCTGCGGCCGGGCGCGGTGGACCGGGTCGACGAACTGGTCGACGAGCACCGGGTGAACGCCCTCAAGCTGTACCCGATCGACCTGGTCGAGGGCCGGGTCACCTCCCTGGACATGAGCAACCCGGAAGTCTGCTACCCGGTGTTCGAGCGGGCCCGGGAACGCGGCATCAAGGTGATCGGAATCCACAAGGCGCTCCCGGTCGGCCCCGGCCCGGCCCACGCCCTGCGCATCGACGACATCGAGGGCGCCGCGGCCGCGTTCCCCGACCTCACCTTCGAGGTGGTGCACGGCGGCCTGGCGTTCGTCGAGGAGACGGCGATGCTGATGGAGTGCGCCCCCAACGTGGTGGTCAACCTGGAGGTGACCTCCGCGCTGGCCCGCACCGCGCCGCGCCGCTTCGCCGAGGCCATGGGCGCCTTCCTCGCCGTACCGCACGGGGCCCAGCGCATCATCTGGGGCACCGGAGTCATCGCGGTCCATCCGCGCCCGATCATCGAGGCGTTCTGGAACTTCGAGACGCCTCAGGACCTGATCGAGGAACACGGCGTGGAGCCGCTGACCCTGGAGGCGAAGAAGGACATCCTGGGCCGCAACTTCCTGCGGCTGCACGGCATCGACGAGGACAAGCTGCGGGCCACGATCGCCGGTGACGAGTTCGACACCGACGAACTGGTCCCGGCCTGGGACCGCGGCCGACTGCTGGCCGAGTCCCCGGCGGTGGCGTGATGGGCGACATCGGCGAGGCCCGGGTCCGGGAAGTGCTCAACACGATCGTCGACCCGTGCAGCATCACCGCCGGCGTCCCGGCCGGGATGGACGACATGGGGCTGATCAGCGGCATAGAGGTCATCGACGACGGCGCGGGCGGTCAGCGGATCGGCGTGAAGTTCGGGCTCACCGACGCTACGTGCATGCTGCTGGGCGCCTTCGCCAACGAGGCACGCGAGCGGCTCGGCCGACTGCCCGGGGTCACCGGCGTCGAGGTCACGCTCGACACGGAGATGGAGTGGACGCCGGACATGCTCGCCCCGCACTACCAGCGGCGGCTCGCCGAGCACCGGACCGAGCGGCGTGCGAGGCTCCTGCCTCTGACGCCGGTCAGGACGGGCCGCGCCGATGCCCGGTGAGAACACACGACTCCCCGACCTGGCAGCCGTGTCGGCGAACAACGCCGCCGTCATGGGCCGTTTCATGGAAGGCCTCAGCCGGGCGCCGCGTCCCCCCGAGCGGATCGACGCGGCACCCGCCCGGGTGGTGCGTGACCTCGTGTACGGCGGCGGCCTGCGGATGGACCTGTATCTGCCGCCGTCCGCGCCGACGCACACGCCCACGCCCACGCCCATGCCGGTGATCGTGTGGCTGTCCGGCGGCGGCTGGCGCAGCCAACGGCGGGGCCAGGGACCCCGGTTGTCCCGCCTCTTCGCCGAACGCGGCTACGCCATGGCGGACATCGAGTACCGCTCCACCGCGGTCTCCCGCTGGCCGGCCCAACTGCACGACGTCCGCGCCGCGTTGCGCCACCTGCGGGACATCGCGGACGTGTACGCCCTCGATCCGTCCGCGATCGGGCTGTGGGGCAGTTCGGCCGGCGCACATCTCGCCCTGCTCGCCGCCTGCGCCGCCGACGCCGCGCCCGCCGTACGGGCCGTGGTGGCGGGCTATCCCCCGACGGACCTGCTGTCCCTGAACGACGACGCCCTGCCCGGCGGAGTCCTGGGCGTGGACCCGTCCGCCCCGGCGTGGGGTCTGCTCGGCGGACGTCCGTCGGACCGGGCCGCCACCGCCGCCGAGGCGAGCCCGGCCCGGCAGGTCCGTCCGGGTGTGCCGCCCGTGCTGCTGCTGCACGGCGACGCCGACCTGATCATCGGGCCCGCGCAGAGCCG
The DNA here is from genome assembly GCF_053594615.1 of Streptomyces sp. NPDC001858. Lineage (NCBI taxonomy): Bacteria > Bacillati > Actinomycetota > Actinomycetes > Kitasatosporales > Streptomycetaceae > Streptomyces > Streptomyces sp. NPDC001858. The sequence continues at coordinate 116,859 of NZ_JBSFEV010000018.1, read as the reverse complement.
TCGGCTCCACGACGCCCTGCTCGCCGCGGGCTCCGAGTCCCATCTGCTGCTGGTGCACGGCGCCGACCACGGCTTCCTCAACACCGGCGACTGGGAACTGCGCCCCAGGACGGCCACCGTGCGCTCCTCCCGTGCCCCGGACGCCGAAGGCTCCGTGCTGCTGACCCCCGCGCTGATCGAGCGCTTCTTCGACCGCCATCTGCGAACGGACCCCTGGAATGCCTGACACACCGCCGCGCCACGACGACGTCGGCCGCGCCCTGAGCCGTCTCGCCCTGGCCGCCGTCTTCGTCTCCGGAGGCCGCCAGGTGTGGCGGCACCCGGACGGCCCGGCCCAGGGCGCGGAGCCGTTCCTGAAGCGGTGCCGCCGTGCGGTGCCGCTCCTGGACCGGTTCACCGACCGTCAACTGGTCCGCGCCAACGCGGCCGTCCACGTCACCGCCGGAGCCGCCCTTGCGGCCGGCCTGGCCCCCGTGGCCGCCGCCGCGGCGCTGGCCGGCTCGTTGGCGCCCACGACCGTCGCGGCCTTCCCGTTCTGGACCCAGCCGCAGGGCCCGCAACGCGCCCGCCAGCAGGGCGACTTCCTCAAGAACCTCGCTCTGGCCGGCGGCCTGCTCGCGGTCGTCGTCGACCACGGGCGACGCGCGCGGCGCCCGCTCAGGTAGGCGGCCGTCAGCGTGACCAGCCTCCCCGCACCGGACGCCCCGGACGCCCCGGAAGAACATCACCCGCTCACGGCAGGCACCGAGGTCGGGGCGCGCGCCGTCCCAGTCGCCCCGCCTCGCGGGACGCGCGGCGTCCTGCTGGTGATGTGCGGCTGCGTGATGGCCGTCCAGTCGCTCGTCGCCGCCATCAACCTCGCGATACCCAAGCTGTCGTCGAGCGGCCTGCACCCGTCGCCCACCCAACTGCTGTGGATCGTCGACTCCTACGTCATCGTCTTCGCGGCGCTGCTGGTCCCCGCCGGGGCCTTGGGGGACCGACTCGGCCGCAAGGGCGCGCTGCTGAGCGGTCTCGGGCTGCTCGCCGCGGGCAGCGCCGTGTCGGCGCTCGCGCCGGACGTGGCCCTGCTGCTCACCGGGCGAGCCCTGGCCGGGGCCGGCGCCGCGCTGCTGATGCCGGCCTCCATGTCCCTGCTGCTGCACGGCGTTCCCGCCGGGCGGCGGGCCACCGCCGTCGCCGTCTGGGGGGCTGCCCAGCCCGTAGGAGGCGCCCTGGGCAACGCGGGTGGCGCGCTGATCCTGCAGTACCTGCCCTGGCCCGCGCTCTTCTGGGTCTACGTGCCCCTCGCCGCCGTCCTGCTGGCGGCTGCGGCACTCGTCGCGCCGCGCCCCGCCCGCACGTCGACCGGAGTCGACGCTCCGGGCTCGGCCCTGCTCGTCACGGGATCCGTCGCCCTGCTGTTCGGCATCATCGAGGGCCCGGCACGCGGCTGGACCTCGGGCGCCGCCCTGGCCGCCTTCGCGGCCGCCGCCGTCGCGCTGACCGGCTTCGTCCTGACCGAACTGCGCACCGCGCGGCCCGTCCTGGACCCCCGGCTCTTCCGTGTGCGAGCGGTGCGCTCGGGAGCGGTGGGGGTGACCGCCGTCTTCTTCGGCATGTTCGCCCTCTTCTACGTCAACGCCCAGTTCCTCCAGTACGGCCTGGGCTACTCCCCGCTGCTGGCGGGGTTCGCAGGGCTGCCGCTCGCGGCCGGAATCGTCGTGGCCACCCGGATCGGCCTGCGCACGACCGACCGCTGGGGCGCCCGCCGTACCGTCTGCACAGGGCTGCTGCTCATCGCCGCCGGGCTGCTCCTGCTGTCCACGGCGACCATCACCACACCCTTCAGCGTGCTCACCGCGTACACCCTGGTCGCGGCGCTCGGCAACGGCCTGGCCCTCCCCGCGCTCTCGCACGCCGTCGTCACGGGGCTCCCACCGCACCGCCTGGGGGTCGGGTCGGGACTCAACAGCGCCGCAAGGGAGTTCGGCAGCGCGCTCGGTGTCGCCGTGGTCGGCACGGCCATCGCCACCGGCTTCTCCGACCGGCTCCCGAGGGCGCTCGGGGGCGCGGGCACGACGCCGGCCGAGGCGTTCGCCGCCACGCGGGGCGCCGAGGCCCGGACGGCCGTCGCGGAGTCGTTCTCCCATGCCGTCGCCCTCGGCTACCGCGTCACCGCGGGCGTCGTGCTCGTGCTCACCGTCGTGGTCGTCGCGGGCATGCGTCCCACCCGCATCAGAGAGAACCCCACATCCATGCCGACGGCAGGAGGAACCTCAGCATGACCACCACCGCTCCCGCGGTCCCGGACCGGCAGCGCGCGGTCGAGGACGAGCTCGTCCGGACCGTACTCGCGTCGTTCCGCAGCACCCCGGATCCGCGTCTCAAAGAGTTGACGCAGGCCCTCGTACGCCACCTGCACTCCTTCATCCGCGAGGTCCGCCTGACCGAGGCCGAATGGCAGCACGCCATCGACTTCCTCACCGCCACCGGCCACATCACCACCGACCGCCGCCAGGAATTCGTGCTGCTGTCCGACGTCCTCGGCGCCTCCATGCAGACCATCAACGTCAACCACGAGGCCACCACCGGCGCCACCGAAGCCACCGTGGTCGGCCCGTTCTTCGTGGCGGACTCCCCCGAGATCCCCCGGGGCGGCGACCTGGCCGCCGGCGCCCCGGGAGAGCCCTGCTGGGTGGAGGGCACGGTCACCGACACCGACGGCAACCCCGTGCCCGGCGCACGCCTCGACGTATGGGAAGCGGACGAGGACGGCTTCTACGACGTTCAGTACGACGACGGCCACCTGGCGGGCCGAGCCCATCTGTACAGCGACGACACGGGCGGCTACGCGTTCTGGGGCCTGACCCCGACGCCGTACCCCATCCCCCACGACGGTCCCGTCGGCCGCCTGCTCGACCGGACGGGCCGCTCTCCGATGCGCGCCTCCCACCTGCACTTCAAGGCCACCGCCCCGGGACTGCGCACCCTCGTCACCCATATCTTCGTCGCCGGCGACGAACTGCTGGACTCCGACGCCGTCTTCGGCGTCAAACCGTCCCTCGTCAAGCCGTTCGAGCGACAGCCGGCCGGCACGCCGACCCCCGACGGACGCGATCTGTCCGGGCGGAGCTGGTCCCGGGTGCGCTTCGACATCGTGCTCGCACGAACCCGAGGAGAGGGCTGACGTGCGATTCGAGCATGAGACGCTGCCCCAGCGCGTCTGCTTCGCACCCGGCGAAGCCGCGGCGACGGTGCGCACCGAGGCCGAACGGCTGGGCGCCTCACGGGTGATGGTGATCGCCTCGCCGGCCGAGGCGGACCTGGCCGCGAAGGTCACCGCGGAGGTGCCGGTCGTGCACCGGCACGACGAGGTGGTGATGCATGTTCCGGTCGCCTCGGCGGAGCGGGCGCGCGCCGCGGCAGCCGCGCACGAGGTGGATCTCCTGGTGTGCGTCGGCGGGGGTTCGACGACCGGTCTCGCGAAGGCGGTCGCGCTGACCACCGGGATCCCGATCCTGGCCGTTCCCACGACGTACGCGGGATCGGAGGCCACCAGCGTCTGGGGACTGACCGAAGGCGCACGCAAGACCACCGGCGTGGACGCGCGGGTGCTGCCGCGTTCGATCGTGTACGACGCGACCTTGACGCTGTCGTTGCCGACGGCGCTGAGCGTCGCCTCGGGGCTGAACGCGCTGGCGCACTGCGTGGACTCCCTGTGGGCGCCGCGCACCGATCCGGTGGACCGGGCGCTGGCGGGCGAGGGCATCCGGGCGCTCGCGACCGGGCTGCCGGCGGTGGTGGCCGATCCAGGGGGACTGGACGGCCGTGAGCAGGTCCTGTACGGGGCCTATCTGTCGGCGGTGGCGTTCTCGTCGGCGGGGTCGGGGCTGCATCACAAGATCTGTCATGTGCTCGGGGGCCGATACGACCTGCCGCACGCCCAGACGCACGCGGTCGTACTGCCGTACGTCCTCGCGTTCAACGCACCCGCCGCACCGCAGGCCGAACGCCGGATCGCCGACGCGTTCGGCGACACGTCGGCGCTGGAAGGTCTGCAGCGGCTGCGCGGCGCGGTGGATGCGCCGAAGGCGCTGCGCGACCACGGGTTCGACGAGTCCGACATCGACGACGCCGTGCCCGTGATCCTGGAAGCGGTCCCGGCGAACAATCCGCGCCCGGTGACTCCGGACAGCCTGCGACGGCTGCTCCGAGCCGCATGGCAGGGCGCGGACCCGCACACCATGGACGGCCAGCAGGACTAGGACCGTGTCCTACGCAGGGACATCGGAATGAGCGAGTAGATGATCAAGATGATGGGCCTCGGTCTCGCCTCGGCCGTCTTCTTCGACGCGTCCCTCGCCCGTATGACCATCATCCCGGCCCTGCTCTGACCGCCTGCTCTCGTACGGAGCGGTAGGCCACGAGCGGCATCGGAGATGCTGGAGAGACGGGCGACACCAAGGGACACGGCTGAGAGACACATGATGATCAGCGACTGGCGCAACAAAGCGCACCGCCATCCACGTGCGGCGGACGGCGCCCTGGCCCTGGCCGCCTTCGCCATGGGCGTCATCGGGAGCGCCCTGCCCCCCGACAGCCCCACGCAACTGAGAGCGCCGGACACCCTCGTGGTGGTGACCGGCGCCATAGGGGCGGCCTCCCTGTTCCTGCACCGCGATCACCCGCGGCTGACGGCGGCGCTCACCACGATGTGCGCGCTTGTTCTGGCACTCGCGGGCAACCAGCTCAACCCCCTGCTCCGACCAGCGCCAGTCGCGGCTTCAGCGTCGCGGCCGTCAGCAGCCCTGCGGCGACCAGCCCCAGCACGAGCACCACCCAGGCCAGCCACCCGTGCCAGGACGGAACCCGGTGAATCACGGTCACGGCCCATGCCATGGTCATGAGTACGGTCCCGGCACCCACCGGCAGCGCCCAGCGCGCCCCGGCCCGGTGCGCCCGCACCAGCGCGATGACCAGACCGGCCGTCAACGCGGCGATGGCCGGGGCGAGTTGGGTCGTGTAATACGGGTGGAACGTGCCCTCCTGAGTGGAGAACACCAGCCCGCACACCACCAGCCAGGTCCCCCACAACACCCACCCGGAGCCCGGCAGTGCCTCGCCCGCCGAGCTGCTTCCACGCCGGCGCAGCACCGCGCCGACCACAGCGACGATCAGCGCCACCGCGCTCACCGGCAGCAGCCAACTGATCTGGCCGGCCACCTGGTCGTTGAACAGCCTCAGCAGCCCCGCCTCGCCGCCGAAGGCACCGCCGATGCTGCCCATGCCGCCGCTGCCCGCACTCTCACCGAAGATCCTGCCGAGCCCGTTGTAACCGGTCACCAGGTCCCAGGCTCCGCCGTCGGTGCTGCCGCCGACGTACGGCTGCTCCCCCGGCCACCAGGCCACCATCGCCACCCACCACAGCGAGGAGACGGCACCCACAGCACCGGCGATCAGCAGCCGTCCGACCCGTACGAGCCAGGTGCCGGTCGCGCCCACCAACCAGGCCGCGGCGAGCGCCGGCAGCACCATCCAGGCCGCCATCATCTTCGTGAGGAAGCCGCAACCGATCAGGAACCCGCTCGCGCACAGCCACCACGTGCCGTGCGGGCCCGACTCGGACTGCAGAGCGCGCGTCAGCGCGTAGGCGGCGAGGACCAGGAAGAGCACCAACAGCGTGTCGGGATTGTTGTCCCGGTTGATGGCCACGGTGATCGGGGTCAGGGTCATCACCAAGGCGGCGAGGAGCGCAGTGCCCTCACCGGCCCAGCGACGGACGGTGCGATGCAGTACGAAGACCGCGGCCACGCCCTCCACCACCTGGGGCAGGAGAAGTGACCATCCGTGCAGGCCGAAGATCTTGCTGCTGATCACTTGTGGCCAGAGCGCGGCCGGGGCCTGTCGACCGTGACGACTCCGGCCGGGTCGAAGGCGCCGAACAGGAAGTTCGTCCAGCTCCGGCCCATCGACTTCACGGCGGCCGAGTAGTAGGTGTTGCCCCAGCCGAGAGAGCCGAGGGCCCAGCCGTAGAGCAGCGCGGACAGCACGAGGATCACGCCCAGCGTGATCGGGGCCGCCCGACGCGGCAAGGCGCGGCTGACAGACGGAAGGCGCGTGACGGTGCCCGACTGCGCCTCGGTGGTGTGAGTCACGGGGAGATTCGCTCTCAGGTCTCGGGTCTCGGGTCTCGGGAGGGGGGTTCAGGACGCGCGGCGGAACACGGCCAGCCGCAGCACCAGGAAGCGGATGCCGGTCACCAGGACCGAGGAGACGGCCAGCACGAGGGTTTCGGCAGCCGCCGACGCGTCCGGCACTGCCTCTCGGAAGAGCAGGACGGCGGCCGAGGTGACGAGGTAGCCGACGACGAACAGCGCGCCCGCGCCCAGGTGGGCGCGCCCGACGCCGATGCCGTCCGCCGAGTAGCGGAAGGTGAGTCGGCGGTTCGCCTCGGTGTTGAGGAGCGTGAGCACCAGCAGGGAGACGAAGTTGGCGAGGGCGGGCTGCCACCAGCCGCGCAACAGCCAGTACAGCAGCGCCTGTCCGGCCGTCGAAGCGAGGCCGATGACCGCGAAGCGGGCGATCTGCCAGGTGAGTTGGGAACGGTCCGTGTCCGGGGCCAGGACCGCATCGGGGTGCTCGGCGGCCGGTCGCGGACGGGCCGGAACGGGGACGCGAGCGGCGCCGGACGCCTTGAGCCGGGCCATCCGCCACAGGCCTTTGATGTCGTCGGCCGCGGTGCCGACGACGTCGACGCGCGTGTCGACGTCCTCCACCCAGTCGACGGGGACCTCGTGGATGCGCAGTCCGTTGTGCTCGGCGAGCAGCAGCAGTTCGGTGTCGAAGAACCAGGCGTCGTCCTGGGTCTTCGACAGCAGCGGGCGCAGCACCTCGGTGCGGGCGGCCTTGAATCCGCACTGGGCGTCGCTGAAGCGGGCACCGTGGGTGAGCCGGATGAGGGCGTTGTAGCAGCGGGAGATCAGCTCACGGCGCGGGCCGCGCACGGTACGTGCGCCGGAGGCGAGGCGGCTGCCGATGGCCAGGTCGGAGTGCCCGCTGGCCAGGGGGGCGATGAGTGGCAGCAGCCCGTCCAGGCCGGTGGACAGGTCGACGTCCATGTAGACGACGATCTCGGCGTCGCTCGTCCCCCAGACGGTGCGCAGCGCGAGGCCACGCCCCTTGCGTTCCAGGTGGACGACTCCGACGCCGGGCAACTCCTCGGAGAGTTCCCTGGCCACGGCGAGGGTGCGGTCGACACTGGCGTTGTCCGCCACGGTGATCCGCCAGGGGTACGGCAACTCGTCGCGAAGTCGCGCGTGCAGGGTCCGGATACAGCCGGGCAGGGCCCGTTCCTCGTTGTAGACCGGGATGACGATCTCGACGGTCGGCGTGCGCGTTGCGGCCGGCTCCGCGGCGTCGGCCGGTGTCGGCAGCTGGAAGCTCCGAGCGGTACGCAAGCCACTGAACGTTTGCGTCATGGGTTCCTCGACTGATGGGGGTCGGTGGGGGCGGCTCCCGTGCACACCCGCGTCCTTGCGGCGCGCTGGTCGACTCTGACCTGTGCCGCAGGGGAAACACGGGGAGTCAGCCGGGAACTGACGGAGAGTCCGCTGTCAGCGCCTTCGCCGGCAGGCGGCGCGGCACCTCGCCGATACTTGCGACAGAAGCTGGGAGGACGAGGTCAGCGGCCCGAGAACCCACCGAGAGAGCCCTGTGCGCCCGTCCCGACCCCGTGGATGCCGCGGAAGGCGCCAGGCGTCGTCCCCGTGTGGCGGGTGAAGAACTTGCCGAAGTTGGTGGGTTCGGAGAAGCCGAGGCGGCGGGCGATGACCGCGACCGGCTCGTCGGTGTGGGCGAGCAGCCGCTGGGCCTGGAGGGCGACACGGGCGTCGATGACCTGTTTGACGGTCTGCCCGGTCGCGGCGAGGCAGGCGCGGGTGAGGGTCTTCACGGTATAGCCGAGACGGTGGGCGTAGTCCTCGGCGCGGCGGGTGGTCGCGTAGGAGCGTTCCAGTTCCGCGCGGAAGCGGGCGTAGACCTCGCCGCCCGCGTGCCGGTCACCGCTCGTCCCCGGCTGCGGCAGTCGGTCGATGTGCAACAGGACGGTGGCCAGCAGGAGTTGGAGGATCTCCTGCGAGGCGGTGCCGTCCGGGCGCGTGAACTCGGCGCGCAGCCTGGCCAGCAGGGCGGACAGGGTCGCGTAGTCGTGGCCTGTGTCCAGCTGCCGGCAGACAGGGCCGTACCACCCGTGCACGAGGCGGTCTGTGCCGGCCAGGCTCGGTGGGAAGGAGGGGGTGAACAGCAGGTGGGTGCCCTGCATGGTGCCGGGGCGGCCGAAGCGCTGGACCTGGCCGGGGCGGATCCACAGCAGTGTGCCGGGACGGCAGGGGTAGGTGACGAAGTCGACGGCGTGTTCCCCGCTGCCCTCGGTGATCAGGGTGACGGTGTGGAAGTCGACGCGGTGGACGCGCTGGAGGCCGCCGTCGCCCATCCGCTCGTGCAGGCTCGCCAGCTCGATCAGCTCGAACCCTTCGACCGGGGCGGCGGGAGGGTTGAAGGAGAAGCCCGGGATCGGCCCGTCACGGGTGGTGGCGGCGACTTCGGAGGCCGACATGGGAGACCTCACTCATGTCCGTCTTTGACCATCAGGTGTCTTCAGCGTATCTCGCACGGCCCTGGCTCACGGGCGACAGTGGAACCCATGGCGGTTGTTCGGATGCCGCACGACCAGGGAGAAGAGCAACATGAACGGCACTGTCACGGTCATCGACAAGGGCACCGTCCGCGTGCACAGCTACATGGCACCGGACGACAGTCTGAATGTCACCACCCAGCTGATCGAGACTCCGGCCCGGATCGTGGCCGTCGACGCGCAGTATGCGCTGGGGTACGCCGACGAGGTCGTCGCCTACGCCAAGGAACTGGGCAAGCCGATCGACCGGCTGATCATCACCCATGCCCACCCCGACCACTTCCACGGCGCGGCCCGCTTCGGAGCGCCCGTGCACGCGCTGCCTGCCGTGCGCGATCAGATCGCCGCGCAGGGGGACGCCCAGGACCCGACCGGCACGCTCATCCCGGTCGCCGACGTCACGCCGACCGTGGAGATCAGCCCGGGTACCGAGGTCATCGACGGCGTCCCGTTCGTCTACCAGGCCATGGCGGGCGGCGAGGCGGCCGACGAGCTTGTCATCGGGCTGCCCGAGCATGGCGTCCTCGTCGCCCAGGACCTCGTGTACCACGCCACCCATCTGTTCCTGGGCAACAACGACATCGACGGCTGGCAGAAGGCCCTCGACACCCTGACAGCCGCCACCTCGTACGACACGATCCTGGCGGGGCACGGTCTGCCCGCCAAGCCGGCCGTCTACACCGAGCTGCGCGGCTACCTGACCGCCGCGCGCGAATTGCTCGCCGACGACGGTGAGGCGTACAAGAAGGCGATCGTGGAGCGCTACCCGTCCTACGGCGGCCCGTTCCTGATCGACATCGGCAACCAGTACCTCTTCGGCGCGCAGGGCGCCTGATCTGCCGTACCCGACAGGAAAGAGAACGAGGACGATGAGCAGGATCGTGGTGTTCGGAGCCGCGGGAAAGGCCGGTTCGCGTGTCGTCGCCGAGGCCGCCGCACGGGGGCACGAGGTCACCTCGGTGGCCCGGGATCTCACCCGGATCGGCTCGGTGCCCAGTGGCGTGCGGGCGGTGTCGGGCGATGTCACCGACGCCGGGACGGTAGCTGACCTGGCCAAGGACGCGGACGCGCTGGTGCTGACCGTCGGCGGGCCGGACGCCCGTCTGTACACCCACGCCGTTGCCACTGTCGTCGCGGCAGTGCGTGCCCTGGGTCCGGCCGGCCCGCGCATCGTGCACATGGGCGGTGGCGCGAGCCTCCTCAACGACGAGGGTGTGCGCTTCTTCGACGCTCCCGGTTTCCCCGAGGAGTTCAAGCCCCACGCAGCCGGCCAGATCCAGGCCCTCGACGCCTACCTCGCCCTCGGCGACGACGTCACCTGGACATACCTCTCCCCGCCGCCCGTGCACTTCGCCCCAGGCGCACGCACCGGCGCCTACCGCAGCGGCCTCGACCATCCGGTCACCGGCGACGACGGCCAAGCTCGCGTCACCTACGAGGACTACGCCGTGGCCCTTGTGGACGAGATCGAGAACCCACGACACCTCAACCGCCGCTTCACGATCGGTCACCATGTCCGTACCGATGGAGCCGCCGACCTGTTGCATGTTGTTGACGGTGGCGGAGGCGACACCCGCGTCGTGGGTGTCCACACCTTGGACGGCCAGGCTTCCTGATCCGGAACTGTCCGAGCAGGGGACAGCAGTCGTCGTCGTTTCGCACGTTCTACCCCTGTGCTGCGAGGTCACCCACCAGGTTCCACCAGGACGAGGGTGACGGCCGCCCACATGCCCACCACCATGACCATGGCCAGCGGCCCGACGAGCCCGACCACGCGGCCGGGCGAGCCGCCGGAGTGCCGTCATCACGAGGCGGCTCAGCCCACCGCGGCGCGCCATATGACAGAGCGCGAGGGAAATGTCCCGCAGAGCGACTAATACGAGGCCGGCACCGAGCACCGAGCAGCGAGACCAACCATTTCATCTGCGTCTCCCACGGCCTGTCGCGTGACGTGGAACCCCGCGCATGGAGCTTTGGACCCGCCGACGCCGTCCCTCCGCCGCGGCTCCACATGCGCCGAGGAGGGGATTGAGGTACTCCTCGAAGGAGAGCAGTACCGCGGTCGGCATGCCTGCGACGTCCGGAGCATGCACGCCATCGGAGTCGTTCAGCGTGATCCACCGTCGTATCCAGCTTCGTACGAGACGGAGGCCGCCGCCATGCAACCAGTCGTCACCGTGGGCCTCGACGGTTCACCCGGAAGCCTCACGGCTGCCCGGTGGGCCGCCGACGAGGCCGAGAAGCGCAGACTCACGCTGCGCCTGCTGCACGCGTGGCCCATGCTCGCGCCGGAACCGGCCGGCGTTCCCTCGGAAGTCGATCAGAACTACTGGGCCAAGCGCCTCGTCCACACCGCGCAAGCCGAGTTGCAGGCCCACCACCCGAACCTGACCGTAGTCGGGAACCTGGTCGCCGATGACGCCCAGGAGGCGCTGCTCCATGCGGCCTCCGATTCCGAGATGCTCGTGCTCGGTTCGCATGGGCTGGGGTCCATCGCGAGCTACTTCATGGGCGACGTCAGCATGCCGGTCGTGGCACGGGCCGAGCGGCCGGTGGTGGTGGTTCGCGCCGAAACCCGGGACGAGGGAACTGCCTCCGCGCCTGCCGGTCGCGTGGTGGTGGCGTTGAAACTGCGCGAATCCTGCGACGAGGTAATCGACTTCGCGTTCCACAGCGCCGCCGCCAGGGGTGTTCCCCTCCTGGCCGTCCACGGCCGAAGCGTGCCGCTCCACGCGCGCACCCCCTGGGGAGTGGACCACCACGTCAGCGAGGAAATGACGAAGGACGCGCGTGAGGAGCTGGGCAGGGTCCTGCGCCCGTGGCAGCAGAAGTACCCGCAGGTGGACGTGACCGACGGCATCCGTCTCGCGAGCCCCGCCAAGGCCGTCCTGCATGCCTCCGAAGGGGCCACGCTCCTGGTCGTCGGCCGTCGCACTCACCGGCACGGTGTGACACCCCACCTGAGTCCCGTCGCCCACGCCGCCCTCCATCACGGACACTGCCCCATCGCCGTCGTCCCCCATGAGTGAGCCCGGCCACCCCGACGAGCAGGCCCCGAGCGCGAGGTCAAATAGCCGGTGAACCTTGCCGCCCGACCGACGTCTGTCCCGTCTCGTACGCAATGGGGCCGCCTGGACAACGTCCTCCGGGCCCTCCCCGGCACCTTGCCGTGCGGCACGCGGACGCGCCCCACGGTCCGGAGGTGGACGCAGAAGGCACACGGGCCGCCCTGTCGTCGCGGTGGGAGGCGAGCTTCACGACCAGCTCGCCGAGGACGTCTTCTGCCTGGAGCTCGACGGTCTGAACGCCGCCGGTGACTGTGACGGCGAGTGGGTTCCGTGGCGGTCGACGATCAGGTGGTACTTGGAGCCCGTTCCCGCAGGTCGTCGGGAACACCCCATCCTGACGATCAGTTAGCTACGCCGACTGATCGTCAGGAGTTGAGCAAAGCCGCCTGAACAGCTGCTGAGACCAAGGGCTCGAGTGAAAGGCTGAACCACCGCCGACTCACGTAGGTTCGGGAACCGGCAGGCAAGACTGCCGCAAGGTCGGGATCTCTCACTCCGGGCCCGAGCTGCCACGAGGCCCTGTTCAGGCGTATGTCAGCCCTGGCGGGCCTTCATGCGCGGGTCGCGCTTGTTGACCACGAAGGTGCGTCCGCGACGGCGGACGACCTGGGCTCCCGGCTTCGCCTTGAGCGCGCGCAGCGAGTTGCGGACCTTCATATGGACCCTGGCCTTCCTGAGTCGCCGACTGAATGTGGTCACGTCAACATGAGAAGGGGGTGCGCTATTCCGCTGGCGTGCCGGAGGCTGGGAAGGCGTCGCGCCGTGCTCCTTGCTGATCGTGACCAGCGGACCGCTGGACTCGGCTCTCGGGCCAGGGACCCGTCCACGTCCCGACCAATAGCATTTGGGGGTCGGCAAGGCTGGGCCGGAATTTCGCCCCCGCCAAAAGCACGATGCTCGGACCTCGGGCGCAACCGGATCAGAACGGCTTCGCCGCCCCCGGCCCGCGCTCGTCCGGATGGTCCGCGTGGTCCAGGTCGTTCAGCAGCGAGTCCACCACCTGCACGACGAAATCGGGTACGCGATCCGGGAAGTCGTGGCCGGTTCCCTCTGGGGTGTATATCCTCCGCCCGCTGCTGGAAGCTGCGAGAAACCGTTCTCTCACGGTGAGGAAGAAGTGCCGCAGCCGGGCGCTCTCCTCCGGATCGTCGACCGCGTCGAAGATCTCGCCACCGCCCGTCAGATCGCGTGGCGCCACGAGGAGGAGGGGCAGCGAGCCGAGCTCGCCGTCGTGTACGGCCGTCTGCCAGCCGTCTCTGGTGATGCCGTCCGGCGACAGCTCTCGCAGGATCGATGCCGCCGCGCAGCTCGCCTTGGTCCTGAGCTCGATCATGGTGAGAACCCGCGTCGGGTCGTCGGAGGCGGGTGTCTCCTTCTTGTCCGCGAGAGGGTGGAGACCGAAGAGGTGGCGCAGCGCGAGGGCGCTCTGGTCCCTCGGGGCACGTCGTAAGCCCGGAAGCGCCGGGCCGAAGGCGACGGCGTCGGGCGGGGTGGGATCGAGCAGCACCAGTCCGGCCACCAGGTCGGGGCGGCGCCTGGCGGCGTTGGCCATGAGCAGCCCCCCGAACGAGTGCCCCACAAAGACGTAGGGCCCCTTCTCACCGGCCCGTTCCAGCGCCGTGAGCAGTTCGACGGCTTCTGTCGCCGTCGTGCGCGGGAACGGGCCCGGGTCGCTCCAGCCGGACCCCGGACGGTCCACCAGGACGGAACGCATCTGTTCCCGCGCCAGCGCGTGCAGCCGGTACACGGCGTACCCCCCGGTATGGCCGCCCGGCATCCAGACCACCGTGGGTCTCGCTCCGCCGTCTCCCTCGGCCAGGACATGCATGTGGTGGCCGCCCACGTCGACCATGCGTCCGGGCGGCGGATACCGCACCCGTATCCGGCTCACATGCAGCAGATGGCGGACCGACCCGAGACCGAGTGCGAGGGCCACGGCCCACAGCACACCGCCGAGAATCCGCCGGCCGGTCCCCCTGGATACACACCGCGCACCCGCGGCCGCCGGCAGCAGAGCGATGCCCAGCCCGGCCCAGTCCCGGCTGAGCAGCCGGAGTATCGCGTCGGCGGCACGTGTTCCCGGTCGCATGGTCCCTTCTCCGTCCCGGCCTTCGCGGCCGCTGCCGGGGACATCGCACGGCTCAGCGACCGGTACGACCATCGTCCCCTGGGAACCCCGAGGGCGCCATGCGCGGTGCCGGGCCGGCCCCGCCTTCCGTCTCACAGCCGGGCAGGCAGCCGCCGACGTCCTGCGGACCCTGCCAGGAACCGACCGCGCACAGTCCGGGACCTCCGGCACCTCCCGGACCTGTGGGTGTGCGCCATGAACGTCCGAACGTCCAGGTTCTCGGTACGGGCATCCGCCGTCAGGGCCGACCGGCGTCTCCCGCGTGCGCAAGGCGTGCTGCCACATCCGCGACCATTTCGGCCTCCCGGGCCACGAGGTAGAAGTGATCCCCGGGGAACGGGCGCAGTTCGAAGGAGCCCGGCGCAGTGAGCCCGGACCAGGCAAGGACCCCGTCGAGCACGCAACTCGGATCGTCCTGGCCGACGTACGCAGTGATCGGCGCCTTGACCGGAGCCGGATTCGGGGGGTGGTAGCCCTCGATCAGCCGGTAGTCCGAACGGAGGGCGGGCAGCAGCAGGTCACGCAGCTCCGGGATGTCGTAGGCCTCCGAGTGCAGGTCTCCGAGGGCCCGGACATGGGTGATCAAGGTCTCGTCGTCGGCGTCGTGCAGCGCCACGTGTTCGGCCCACTGGGGGGCTTCGTGTGCGGAGACCAGCAGGTGCTCGGGGACGATGCCGCGGGCCTCCAACCGCAGGGCCACCTCATAGGCGACGCAGGCGCCCATGCTGTGCCCGAAGAGCGCCAGCGGGCGGTCGAGCCAGGGCCGCAGTGCGTCCTCGATCGTGTCGGCCAGGGTGGCCATGTCCTCGATGCAGGGTTCCGCGAGCCGGTCCTGGCGGCCGGGGTACCGCACGGCGAGCACCTCGATGTCCGCCGGAAGCAGCGCGGGCCAGCCGTGGAACAGCTGTGCCGTGCCGCCGGCGTGCGGGAGACACACCAGTCGGAGCCTGGGGTCCACCGCACGCCGGTGGACACGGAACCACTTCTTCGCGTCGGTCGACGTCATCGGGCAGATTCAGTGCGCCTTGGCGGCGGCCGAACCGGCGCTACGGGCCTTGCCGACGGGCTTGTCCTGACCGCCGGTGCGTCCCTTGTGGGCCTCCGCCGCTGCGGGCGCCGACTTGGCGGCCTCAGCGGCGCGGCCCGCGGTGCCGTCCTCCCGTGCGCCGACGCCGTGTCCGGCTCCCGGTGTCCTCTGGGCTGCGAGCACCTCAGCAGTCGCCTGGGCAGCGATGTCATGGATTCCCTCGCCGGCTTCATGGACGGCCCGCTTGACCTCGATTCCCAGGCCCACGGACGCTTTGACGACCCCTCGCACCAAAGGCTTGCCCAGCCTCTTCACCAGCGATGCGGCGATCAGACCGATCAGGAAAGGAGGTACTACAGGCGGCATGGCACAACATCCTTCTCTTCTGTCGAGGAGATGATGATCAGATGGACGCACTCCGCATCAGCGGACCCGCACCCTCCATCACAGAGAGTATCCAAGCGCGAGCAAACGGCTACGAATTCCCCGTGGCCTTCACCCATTCGAGTAGAGCGGCCTCCCCTGGAAGCCTCATCGGCCGGATGCCCCGCGCAGTTCTCTCTCCACCCGCCGACGCAGGGCGGGAAACGGCAGTGTGCCGCCGGCCAGCACGGCCTCGTGAAAGGCGCGCACGTCGAACGCGGTGCCGGCGCCGCGTTCGCACGCTGCCCGCAATGCCGTGAACTCCGTATGACCCGCCCGGTACGTCAGCGCCTGTCCCGGCATGTCGGTCGCGTAGCGCAGCAACTCGCTGGTGATCTGCGTCTCGGACTCGGCCGCCGCGTGGCCACGCATGAAGGCGCGCGCCTGATCCAGCGTCATGGTCCCGAGGTTGAGGCCGGTGTCGACGACGAGTCGCTGTGCCGTGAACCGTTCGTGCGCCAGGCGTCCGTACGCGTCCCACGGGTCGTCGTACAGCCCCATCTCCCAGGCGAGACCTGCCGCGTACTCCGCCCAGCCCTCCTGGAACCCGCTGAAGGGCACCAGTTCGCGTCGCAGATCGGGCAGCGCGGTGCTCTCGGCCTGACGGGCGAGGTGGAAGTGGTGCCCGGGCGCGAGCTCGTGGTAGATCAGCGGGGCCGCCCCGAGCAGTGACCGGTGCGCCAGGTCCGAGGCGTTGTAGCGGTAACGGCCCACCGGTTGCGCGGCGGTCGGCGGGTCGTAGTAGCCGAACGTCATCGACGCCTCCAGCGCCGGGTCGAGGCGGGCCACGTCGTACGGGGCGCGGGGCAGGACCGTGAACCAGCGTGGCAGCAGCGGCGTCAGGCGGTCGAGGTGTCCGCGGTAGCGGGCCTCGACCTCCTCCGGGGTGGCGGCGTACAGGCGGGGCTCGGTCGCGAGGCGTGCGTGGAACTCCGCTTCGGTCCCCGAGAAGCCGAGCGTGGCTCGCATCTCCCGCATCCGCTCGCCGAGTTCGCGGCACTGCTCCCGGCCGAGTTCGTGGAGGCGTTCGGGTGGTGTGTCGCCGGAGGTGTACGTCCTGACGAAGGCCCGGTACGCCGCGTCGCCTTCCGGGTAGTGGGCCCATCCGACGGCCTGCGGTGCCGCCCTGAGGTAGTCCGGGTCGTCCACGAGGGCGAGGAGGCGGTCGAACGCCGGCTCCAGTTCGGTGGCCACGAGCCCCGCCACCGCGTCGTGCAGTCGGCCCCGGGTCGCCGCGTCGAGTCGGGTGAGCCGCTCGGCGTCCGCTCGGACGTACAGCGTCGCCGACGCCCGCAGCCGGGTGAGGGTGGTGTGGACCCCGGCCAGCGCCGGGGCCGGGATGCGGAAGCCGCGTGCGGCCTGCCCGGCGGCCTTGTCGCCGATCGTCGCGACGCAGCGGGCCAGCTCCCGGACGAGGGACACGTACCGGTCCGTGTCGGCCCGATGCTCGAAGCGGAACGGGCGGAAGACCGTGTCACCGTACTGCTGGAGGCCGAAGAGCTGGTAGGGCGTGGCGGTGGGCGTGAGCCAGTGGAAGCGGCCCGCCTCCGCTTCCTGTTCGGCCAGCGCCCGCACGAAGTCCGCGGTGTCGGCGGAGGGACCGGGCGGCACCGCGGACCGCAGCGTGTCCAGCCGGTTCAGCATCCCTGCCGCGAATCCGGCGCGTTCGTCGGCCTCCGCGGCGGACACCCCCGGCAGTGACTCGACGGGCAGACCGCGTCGGGTCCGCAGGGACGGCTCGCGGGCGAGCAGGAAGTCCCAGTACGAGGCCGCGAGTCGGTCGACCTCCCGCGCCGCCAGGCCGTCCGAGCCGTCCGGGAGGTCCGATGAGTGGTTCGCCATGGGGCCAGTGTGCGCGCCGGGTGACGCACCGTCAGAAGCGGAGATCGACCGCGAGTCGGGGGCCTCACTCGAACGGGGGAATTCGTCGGCCCCGTTCGTGTCCGGCCCGGGAGAGGCCGGTCGGCGCCGTCGATCTCGGTGGCACGATGACCATCATGCGCCGCCGAACCGTGTCGTTGCCCAGGGCCCGGTCGGCGGCGGTGGTGTCCGCCGCCGTCGCGTCAGCCCTGCTGGCCGGTTGTGGCGGTGGCGACGTGTCGTCGACCCGCACCCCTGTCGTCCGGGGCGGAACCGTCACGATCGCCACCGCGTCCGAGACCCCGAGTTTCCACCCGTACGCGCAGTTCGGCTCTGCCCTGGCTCCTTATGCCTACGACTCGTTGGTCACCGTGGCGCCGGACGGGCAGGTGGTGTCGGGCCTGGCCGAGCAGTGGCGGGCCGCAGCCACTTCGGCGAGTTTCACCCTGCGCAGGGGTGTGACCTGCTCCGACGGCACGATCCTCACGGCCTCGGGGGTGGCCCGGTCACTGAGCTATGCGAGCGATCCCCGCAATCGGCTCGTCGGCGCCCGGGCGGCACTGCCCGGTGTGCCGTTCACGGTGTCGGCCGACGACGCGGCCCGGACGGTGTCGGTGCGGATGGCGTCGCCGTACAGCTTCATCGTGCGGACGATCGGTCTGCTTCCCGTCGTCTGCCCCGCCGGGCTGGCGGATCCCGGCGCGCTGGACAGGAGCACGCAGGGCACCGGGCCGTATGTGCTGCGCGGTTACACCTCCGGCGGCCCGTACCTCTTCGCACGGCGCAAGGGGTATGCGTGGGGTCCGCGCGGAGCGACGAACGCGGTCGCGGGCCAGCCTGCGCGGATCGTGGTGTCGGTGGTGCCGCAGGAGTCCACGGCGGCCAATCTGCTCCTCACGGGCGGGGTGAACATCGCGACGGTGACCGGCCCGGACCGCGCGCGGCTGACCGGCCACGGCCTGGCCACCGCTCAGGTGCCGACGGTGGTGGGGCTGACCTTCTTCAACGAGCGGTCCGGCCGCCCCTTGGGCGATCCCGTGTTGCGTCAGGCACTGGTGGGGGCCCTGGACCGCCAGGGCCTCGCCAATGTGGCGGTCGGCGGCGACGGAACGCCCGCGAGCCATCTGACCGCCGCGGGCTCCGTCTGCCACGCCGACATGGCCGCCCGGAACCTGCCTTCGCGCAGTGCCGTGCGGGCCCTGGGCGCCGCCGGCTGGACGAAAGACGCACGGGGCGGGCTGGTCAAGGATGGCCGGCCGCTGCGGCTGCGACTGCTGAGCAGCGCCGACTTCGGCTCCACCCTTCCGTCGGTCGCCGAACTGATGGCCGTCACCTGGCAGGCGCTGGGCGCGGACGTCGACGTCGTCATCGAGAGCGGCAACGCGGTGGTGCAGGCCATGTACCAGAGCGGAGACTTCGACGTCGTGGTCGGCAGCTCGCCCGGTCCGCCGCTGCCCGCTCAGCTCGTCCCGTACTTCTCCGGTCCGCCGCCCTCGCAAGGCCTGAACTTCGCACATGTCGTCAACCGCGTCTACGACCGCTTCGTCGCCCTCGCGCTGCGCGCGCCGGGCGCGGCAAGCTGCGCGGACTGGAACAGGGCCGTCGCGGCGCTGTTCCGCTCGGCCGACGCGCTGCCCGTCGCCGACGGCACGAGCACGGTGTACGGCCACCGGACGACCTTCGCCGTCGCGCCCGGCGGCCAGATCGTGCCGACCAGCATCCGCCTGCACAGATAGCGGCGGCGCGCGCCGCATCGGCCGACCACCACCAGTCGAGGAGGTCCCCCATGACGACCGTGTCCGCCCGGCTCGGCGCCCTGGCCCGGCGCCACCCGTGGGCGGTGTTCTGCTGCCGACGCGCGGTGCGGCTGATCGTCTCCCTCTTCGTCGTCGTCACCGCCTGCTTCGCCATGATCCGGCTGGTGCCCGGTGACCCCGTCCGGGCCGCGCTGGGCGTGGACGCCCCGCCGGACCTGGTTGCGGCGAAACGACACGAACTCGGCCTGGATCATGGCCTGTCGGCACAGTACTGGTGGTATCTGCGGCACCTGGCCCACGGGGACCTCGGGGTCTCCCTGGTGACCGGCGAGCCGGTGGCCGACCTGATCAGGGCACGTCTGCCGGGCACCTTGCTGCTGGCTTTCCTGGCGTTCGTCTGCGTCCTCGTCGTCGCCCTTCCCGGGGGGCTGCTCGCGGCGGTGTGGACACGCGCGGGGCGGCGGCCTCGGGCGGAGCTGGCGTTCACCGCCACCACCTCCGTCATGGCGGGCGTGCCGGACTTCGTGCTCGCGACGGGTCTCACCGCGGGACTGGCGGTCGCCCTGCGCCTCTTTCCGGTGGCCGGCGACCTCGGTCCCCAGTCCTATGTGCTGCCCGTGCTCGCGCTGGCCCTCGCTCCGACGGCGGTTCTCCTGCGGATCGTACGGGTGGAGACGCTCAAGGTTCTCGAGACGGACTATCTGCGTGCCGCCCGCGCGAAACGGCTGCCCGCCGTCCCGCTCTATCTGCGCCATGTGGCGCCGAACACGCTGACCGCGTCGCTGACGGTCGCCGGGAACCTGCTGCCGGCGCTGATCGCGGGAACGGTCCTGGTCGAGAAGGTGTTCGCCTGGCCGGGCATCGGGTCGGCCATGGCGCGGTCCGTGACCGCTCAGGACTACGCGGTCGTCGAAGCGTCGGTCCTGGTGCTGGGCTCGGCCGTCCTCGTGGTGAACTTCCTCGTCGATCTGGCCCTCGCGCTGCTCGACCCCCGATCCGTCATCCGGGAGACGTGATCCGATGGCCTCGTCCTCCCCTTCTCCGCGCACGCCGCGTGCCACCGCCGGCCGGTCTCGTGCGACCCGCTCGGGCTGGTCCACGCCGATGGGCGTGGTCACCCTGGCGATGCTCGGCTCGCTCGTCGTACTGGCCGTCGCGGGGGCGGTGCTGTGGGGGCAGGCCGCCGAACGTCCGGACCCGTCGGCGGTGCTGCGGGCGCCCACGGCAAGCCATCCGCTCGGTACGGACCATCTCGGGCGCGACCTCTTCGCCCGGCTGCTCTCGGCGACCTGGCTCTCCCTGCTGCCGGCCGTCGCGGCCACGCTCCTCGGCGCGGCGGCCGGGATCACCCTCGGGGCCCTCACCGCCGTCGTGGGCGGGCGCGCCCGTCGCATGTTGGGAGCTCTGATCAACCTCCTGCTGGCCTTCCCCGCGCTCCTCGTCGCGATGTTCTTCGCGGCCCTCTTCGGCGCGGGCGCGGGTGGGGCGGTGTGCGCACTGGCCATCGCCTGTGCACCGGGCTTCGCGCGGATCACCCAGACCCTCGCCGCCAAAGTGGCCGGAACCGACTTCATGGCGGCGGCGCGCGTGCTGGGCCTGCGGCGCCACCGGCTGCTTCTGCGCCATGTCCTGCCCCACATCGCCGAACCGCTGATGCTCAACATCGCGGTCGCCGCGGGCTCGGCGCTCGTGGCCCTGTCGGGACTGAGCTTCCTCGGACTGGGGGTGCAGCCCCCCTCGTACGACTGGGGACTGCTGCTCAGTCAGGGCCTGGAGCGCATCTACACCGAGCCTCTGCCCGCCGTGGCGCCCGGCCTCGCCATCGCCTACGCCGCCGTGGCCTTCCAACTGCTCGGCGAGATGCTGGCCGGAGCCGTCGCGCGAGGCACCCGCCCACGGCAGCCGGCAGAATCCGCGCCGCACCCGGCACGCACCGGCCTTCCGGAAACCGCGGACCACGTGCTGGAGGTGGTAGATCTGCGGGTCGCCCTTCCCACGCGGGAGGGGGTGGTCCGGCCCGTCCGCGGTGTCACCCTCGCGCTGCGGCACGGTGAGATGGTCGGCCTGGTCGGCGAGTCCGGCTCCGGCAAGTCGCTGACGGCGCTCGCCATTGCCGACCTGCTGCCGGACGGCGCCCGCGCGACCTGGGGCAGGCACCGGTTCCTCGGCGCGGACGCCGAGTCGTCGTCACGCACCGCACGACGCGGGCAGTTGGCGACGGGAATGGCGATGATCTTCCAGAACCCGGCCTCGTCCTTCAACCCGTCGCTCCGCATCGGAACGCAGCTGACGGAGGCCGTACGCGCCCACCACCGCACCCCCCGTGCCCAGGCCGTCGAGCAGGCCCTCGCCCAGCTTCAGCGGGTCGCGCTGCCCGCCGGACACCGGTTGCTCCGGTCCCGTCCCTTCCAGCTCTCCGGCGGTCAGCGCCAGCGAGTGGCGATCGCCGCCGCCGCGATGATGCGGCCCGACCTCATCGTCGCGGACGAACCCACGACAGCCGTGGACGTCACCGTGCAGCGGCAGATCATGGACCTGCTCCGCCGTGTCCGGCGCGACGACGCCACCGCGATCCTCTTCATCAGCCACGACATCGCCCTGGTGGCCGACGCCTGCGACCGGGTTCTGATCATGTACGGGGGAACGATCGTGGAGAACCTTCCCGCCCGTGAGCTGGCGACCGGCGCACGGCATCCGTACACGCGGATGCTCGTCGCCTCGGTCCCGGACCTGGCCGCGGACCGCGACCACCCCCTGCGCACCATCGAGGGAGGGCCGCCCGATCCGTACGGTGCGGCCCCGGGCTGCCCGTTCCACGACCGCTGTCCGCATCGGCTGGACCGGTGCGCGGTGGAGAGCCCGGTGCTGTCCCCGCTCGGCCCGCAGCACGAGATCGCCTGCTGGCAGCCGCTGCCCGCGGCGCCGTCCCGCGGACGGCATGAGACCGAGGAGGCACAGAAGTGAGGACAACAGGGTCGGGGCTGGCGCTGTACGACGTCACCGTTCGCCATCACGGACCGCTCGGGCCGATCACAGCAGTGGACGGCGTGTCGCTGGACGTTCCCTCGGGCACGACGGTCGGCCTCGTGGGCGAGTCCGGTTCGGGAAAGTCCACTCTGGCACGAGCGGTCGTCGGGCTGGACGCCCCGTGCACCGGGCGGATCACCGTCGGAGGGCGGGAGTACGGTGGGCGCCGGGTGGCCGACCGGCGGCAGCTGGGGCAACAGGTCCAACTGGTGTTCCAGGACCCGGACACGGCATTGGACCCGCGGATGACGGTACGGCAGTCGCTCGCCGAATCGGCCGGGGCCTTCGTCCGGCTGGACCGCCGTAGCCGCGAACAGCGCGTCGGCGAACTGCTGGAACTGGTCGGTCTCGACGCCGGCTGCGCCGCACGGCTGCCGCGGCAGCTCTCGGGCGGCCAACGCCAACGCGTCGCCGTCGCCCGCGCGCTCGCCGTCGATCCGGCGGTGCTCATCGCCGACGAGATCACCTCGGCCCTCGACGTGTCGGTCCGGGCGGCGCTGCTCACGATGCTCCGGGATCTGCAGCGGCGCATGGGCTTCGCCATGCTGTTCATCAGCCATGACCTCGCCGCCGTCCGCCATGTGTCGGACGTCGTCGCCGTGATGTACCTCGGTCGGATCGTCGAGACCGCCGCCACCGAGAACCTGCTGCGCGGCCCGCGGCATCCCTACACCCGAGCGCTGCTGTCCGCCGTGCCGAGCCTGCACGCCGGACGACGACCGGACGAGGAACCCCTCCTGCCCGGAGAGGTCCCCGACCCCGCGTCCCCACCGACCGGGTGCCGCTTCCACCCACGCTGCCCCGTCGGACCGAACCGGCGTCCCGGACGGGAGGTGTGCGCCGCACGGGACCCGCAGCGGGACGCGGCCGGTCAGCCGCATCGCGCCGCCTGCCACTTCCCTTACCGCACCGACGACCACCCGCCCCAGGCCCGTCGCGTTCCCCCGGACGACAACGGTGACCGGACTCCGCGAACCCCCGAGGACGTGCCGACATGACGACCGGGGATGGGGATACGGACAGGCCTCCGTCCGGCGCGGACGCGGTCGTCGTGGGGGCCGGTGTGATCGGTGCCGCGGTGGCGCTGGAACTGGCCCGCACCGGTCGGCGCGTCGTGGTCGTCGACAAGTCCGGCGGCGTCGGCCACGGATCCACCAGCGCGTCGAGCGCGATCATCCGTTTCGACTACTCGACCTGGGACGGTGTCGCCACCGCCTGGGAATCCCGGCACTGCTGGGCGCGATGGGCGGAGCACCTGGGCACCGTGCGCGGCCCCGCTCTGGCGGCGTTCCGGCGGACCGGAGCGGTACTCCTCGACGCACCGGGCTCCGGGACGTCGGAGGTCGTCGCGCTGTTCGAGCGGGCCGGCGTGCCGTACGAGCGCTGGGACGCCGCGACGCTGCGCAGCCGGATCCCCGGTATCGACGCGGGACGCTACGGGCCTCCCCGGTCCCTGCTCGACGATGCCTTCTTCGCCGGCCCGCAAGGAGAGCTCGGCGCGCTGTTCACCCCGGACGCGGGCTTCGTCGACGATGCCCGGCTCGCGGCGCAGAATCTCGCGGACGCGGCGGCCCGTATCGGGGTGCGTTTCCTCTTCCGGCGCGCGGCCGTCGGTGTGCTGCGCGGCGAGGAGCGGGTGGCGGGCGTCCGGCTCGCCGACGGCACCGCGATCACGGCACCGGTGGTGGTCAACGCCGCCGGGCCCTGGTCGGGAGCGTTCAACCGGCTGGCCGGGGTCGGGGCCGAGTTCACCGTGGGCGTGCGCCCGCTGCGCCAGGAGGTCCATCAGGTGGCCGCGCCGGTCCGTCAGGGCGACGGCACCGCCGCGGGCCCGGGCGGCATCGCGACCAGGTCCGGCCCGATCGTTGCCGACGTCGACCTCGGGACCTATCTGCGCCCCTCCGGCGGACACCTCCTCATCGGCAGCACGCTGCCCGCCTGCGACCCCAGGGAGTGGCTCGACGATCCCGACGCGTGCAACCCGCACCCGACGCCTGCCCGGTTCGAGACCCAGGTGACCAGGGCGGCACGCCGATTCCCGCTCCTCGGCGTCCCGAACCGGCCGACCGGCGTCGCCGGTGTCTACGACGCCGCCGACGACTGGTCCCCGATCTACGACCGCACCGATCTGGCCGGCTTCTACGTCGCCATGGGCACGAGCGGCAACCAGTTCAAGAACGCTCCCCTGGCGGGCCGGTTCCTCGCCACGCTGGTCGACCGTGTCGAGGCCGGCCACGACCACGACCGCGATCCGCTGCGGTACACGGGGGAACACACCGGTGTCGTCGTCGACCTGGGTGCCTTCTCGCGGACGCGGCCCCTGGCCGAGGGCGCCGCCTCTCGAACCGTCATGGGCTGACCTTCGCGAAGCCGGTGCCGTCCGGCAGTCGATGTGCGGGACGGCACCGGCACCTCATCGATCCGGAAGCTGTCTACCAGCGCCCGCGTGTTGCCGACGCGGAGCCGAGCTTGGAACTCAGCACCGACAGGAAGGCCGGGAGCCTGGCCACCGCGGATTCGGGAACCGGGGTGACCTGGACCGTATCCCGCACCACGTCCTGCACCACGAGTTTGTAGGCGCCGTCTTCCCGGACGAGTTCGGCTGCGTAGAGGAGTGTTTCCACCAGAGGTCCTTCGGTCGTGTGTCGTGCGGTGGGGTTCAGGAGCCGTTGAGCCAGGCGTTCCAGCCCTTGGTGGCCTGCTGTTCGTCCGCGTCCTCGGCGAACACGTGGTGGCCCAGCCAGATCGGCCAGTTCCAGGAACTGCCGTTGAAGAACCGGTACAGCGCGTCGGGGCCGCGCAGGCCGACGAAGTCGGGGCTCAGCCAGTCCACGACCACCTCCGTCGAGCCGCCGTCCGCACCGGGGAGGTCGAGCGACAACCGGTCGCCGACGGCCGCGCCGTCATCGAGGCCGAGGCGCCGGCGCAGGGCGGCGAAGTCGGCGGGATCTTCGGTGCACTCGCCACGGGCGGCCCTGACGTAGACGGCCGGGCGGCCGGCGAAGTGCCTCAGGTACTCGGGGAGGGAGTGCTGGTAGAAGTCGACGTGCTTCTCGGCCGCGTCCGCCTTCGTGTCCCAGTTCCAGGTGTCGTCCACCACGCCCGTGTGCACCCAGTGGATTCCCATCCGCAGATGGCTCGTGTCGCCGTCGGCCGGCTCGATGCGGTAGGTGAGCGTGTTGGAGAAGCCGCCGTCCTGAGTGGCCCGGACCGCGAAGTGGCGCGGCGGCTCCCAGGCCACGACGGTGCTGTCGCCGCGTGTGACCTTTCCGCCGACGCGCGGCTCGACCTCCATCGGGTAGAGCCAGCCGAGGTTGCCGGCGCCGGTGGCGACCGCGTCCCAGACCTGTTCGGGCGTGGCGGGCAGGTCCTGTTCCCGGCGGACCTCGAGTTCTCGGGCCATGGTCACGTCTCTTTCGTCGTCGTTCATGGGTCAGTAGGTGAGCGGAAGCGCGGTGAGCCGCCGTTGCAGCGGGTTGGGCCGCCAGTCGAGGGCCGCGCCGTCGGCCAGCCCCAGGTGCGGGAGCCGGCGGACCAGCGTGCCGACGGCGACCTCCGCCTGGAGCTTGGCCAGCGGGCCGCCGAGGCAGAAGTGCGGGCCGTTGCCGAAGCTGAGGTGCCGGTTGCCGGGGCGGGTCAGGTCGAGGCGGTCGGGGTCCTCGAAACGCTCGGGATCCCGGTTGGTCGCGGCGAGGAACGGGTACACCAGCTCGCCCTCGCGCAGCGTCCGCCCTCCGATCTCCATGTCCTCGGCGACGACCCGGACGATCGCCTGGGTCGGCGTGTCGTAGCGGGCGAGTTCCTCGACGGCTGTGCGGATCAGCGCCGGGTCGGCGCGCAGCCGCGCCAGCTGGTCGGGGTGGCGCAGCAGGGCGAGCATGCCGTTGCCGATCAGGTGGGTGGTGGTCTCGTCGCCGGCGGTGATCAGGACGAAGCAGGTGGACAGCAGTTCGGAGTCGGTGAGGCGGTCGTCCTGCGCCTGGGTGGCGACCAGGGCGCTGATGAGGTCGTCGCCTGGGTCGGCCCGGCGGCGGCGGACGAGCCGGGCGAGGTACTCCTCGTACTGCTCGATCGCCGCCTCGGACTTGTCGATGTCCTCGCTGAGCCGGCCGAAGCGGTGGAACCAGGTCTTGACCTGCGGGAGGTCCTCGGGCGGGATGCCGAAGAGCTCGCAGACGACGGACATCGGCAGCGGGGCGGCGACCGCCTCGATCAGGTCCATGGCCGGCCCGGCCGCGACCGCCTCGTCGACGAGCCGGTCGACGATCCGCTGGATGCCGTCGCGCAGGGCTTCGACGCGCCGGGCGGTGAACGCCCGGTTGGCCAGTTTGCGCAGCCGGGCGTGGTCCGGCGGGTCGGTGTTGCTCATGACCCGGCCGAGCCGGTCGGTGAGCCGGCTGAAGGCCTTGAGGTCGCCGCCGAGCGCGCTGTAGGCACGGGTCATCCTGTCCCGGTCGCTGGAGAGCCGCAGGTCGCTCAGGGCGGCCTCGACGTCGGCGTACCGGGTGAGGTACCAGATGCCCTGGGCGCTGCGGTGGACCGGGTCCTCGCGGCGCATGCGGGCGTAGACCGGGTACGGGTCCCGGCGGGCCTCGGGCGTGAGCAGGGCCGCGGCGAGGTCGCCGGCCCGGGTATCGGTGGACAGGGTGTCGGTGGAGGTCACGTCGGCCGTGCTACCGCTGGGCGTTCATGGCGTCGGCGAGGCTCTTGGGCCGCATGTCGGTCCAGTTCTGCTCGACGTACTCCAGGCAGGCGGCGTGGGTGTCGGGGCCGTGGGCGACGCTCCAGCCGTCGGGGACGTCGGCGAACTGCGGCCACAGCGAGTGCTGGTTCTCGTCGTTGGTGAGCACGAGGAAGGTGCCGTCCTGGTCCTCGAACGGGTTGGTCATGGGTCAGTCCTCCTGGTGGGAACGGGTGGTGGCACCGGTGGCCTCGGCGAGGCGGGCGGCCAGGATCGGTCCGATCTGGGCCAGCGAGCCGGCTTCGGTCATCTTGTTGTGCCGGGTGGTGATCTCGTGTGATTCGATCCGGCCCGCGATGTACGGGCGCCAGGTCGCGGGCCCGGCGTCGTCCCCGTCGCGGTCGATCGTGGAGTTGAACAGCAGCAGGTCGCCGTCGAACCCGGCGGGGACGAAGTCGACCGCGAGCTGCGCGTTGTTGATCATGATGTGGACGATGACCTCGATCTGCTGCTCCGTCAGGCCCTGCAGCGCGCTGCCCCGCCGGTTCAGGACCTCGGCGACCTCGCCGTAGGTCAGCTCCCGGTCGCCCAGCTCGTCGGGGTCGACGTCGAGCACACCGACGAGCACGTCCCGCTCGGTGGGCACCGGCATCTCGTCGAACTGCACGTCCTTCACCGGGTAGGCGTCGAGGATGGCCAGCAGCGCGGTCCGCTCGCCGCGCGCCTGCAGCTCGCAGGCGAGCGCGTGGGCGATCAGCCCGCCGGCGGACCAGCCGAGCAGCAGGTAGGGGCCCTCGGGCTGGATCTTGCGGATCTGGTCGGCGTAGTCGGCCGCCATCTCCTCGAAGGACTCCGGGAGGGGTTCGGGGCGGCCGAGGCCGCGTGCCTGGATGGCGTAGACCGGGTGCTGGGGGCCGATGTGGTTCAGGAGCCCGCTGTACGACCAGCTGATGCCGCCGCCGGGGTGGATGCAGAACAGCGGCGTGCCGGCCCCGGTCGAACGCAGCGGCAGCACCACGTCCAAGGCGTCGTCGGGGTCGTCCATGACCAGGCGTTCGGTGAGACCGGCCACGGTCGGCGCCTCGAACAGCATGCGCAGACCGAGCTCCAGGCCGAGGGTCTCGCGGACGCGGGCGGCCAGGCGGGCGGCGAGCAGCGAGTGCCCGCCCAGATCGAAGAAGTTGTCGTCGATGTGCACCTGTTCGCGGCCGAGGACCTCGGCGAAGAGGCCGCACAGCAGCTGTTCCCGCGGCGTCCTGGGGCCGCGTCCGGCGCCCTGCGCCCCGTACTCGGGGGCGGGCAGGGCGGCCCGGTCCAGCTTGCCGTTGGCGGTCAACGGCAGCGTGTCCAGGGTGACGAACGCCGACGGCACCATGTAGTCGGGCAGTTCACGGCGCAGCCGCCCGGAGAGCTCGCCCGCCTCGGGCGCGCCCTCGGGGGCGGGCACCAGGTAGGCGACGAGCCGCTTGTCGCCGGGCCGGTCCTCGCGGGCGACGACGGCCGCCTGGGCGACGCCAGGGCAGCTCGCGAGGATCGCCTCGATCTCGCCGGGCTCGATCCGCAGGCCACGGAGCTTGACCTGATGGTCGGTCCGTCCGGCGAACTCCAGTGTGCCGTCGGCCCGCCACCACGCCAGGTCGCCGGTGCGGTACATCCGGCTCCCGGGCGGCCCGTACAGGTCGGCGGTGAAGCGCTCAGCCGTCAGGCCGGGTCGGCCGAGGTAGCCGCGGGCCACGCCCGTCCCCGCGAGGTACAGATCGCCGACCAGGCCCGTGGGCACCGGCCGCAGGTGGTCGTCGAGCACGTAGGCGCGCATGTTCGCCATCGGCCCGCCGATCGGCACGGTCGCGGCGTGCTCGGGGAGGGTGCGCACCGGGTGGCAGGTGGCCAGGGTCGTGGCCTCGGTGGGCCCGTAGCCGTTGACCACCTCGATACCGGGGCAGGCGGCCAGCACGCGGGCGACGGCGGTCGGGGAGACCACGTCACCGCCGGTCCACACCTCGCGGACCCCGGCGAGCAGGCCCGGCCGTTCCTCGGCGACCAGCCGGAACAGGCCGGCCGTCAGCCACAGTCCGGTCACCCCGTGCGTGCTGATCGTGTGCTGCAGCAGGTCGAGGTCGAGCCGCTCGGGCGGTGCGACCACGACCCGGCCCCCGCTCAGCAGCGGCACCCACAGCTCGTAGGTCGAGAGGTCGAAAGCGGTCGGGGAGTGCATCAGCACCCGTTCGTGTCCGCCGCCGCGCCATTCGGGGGTGAGCGCGTGGCCCACCACATCGCGGTGGGTGACGGCCACGCCCTTCGGCCGGCCGGTCGAGCCGGAGGTGTACATGATGTACGCCAACTGCCGCTGATCGCAGCGCACTTCGATGCCGGACGAGTCGGGCTCACCGTCGAGCAACGCGGTCAGCGCCTCCTCGGTGAGCACCAGCTCGACCCCGGCCTCCTGGAGGATCAGGTCGATCCGGGACTGCGGGAAGCGCGAGTCGAGGGGCGCGTAGGCGCCGCCCGCCTTGATGATCGCCAGGAGCGCCACGACGAGGTCCGCCGAGCGGTCCAGCAGCACCGCGACCGGTGTCTCCGGTCGTACGCCCTGGCGGATCAGTGCCCGCGCGAGGCGGTTGGACCGCTGGTCGAGTTCCCGGTAGGTCAGCTCGCCGGCGCCCGCCACGACGGCCACCGCGTCCGGGGTGGCGCGCACCTGGCGGGCGAACAGCTCCGGCAGCGCGGCCTCGGGCAGCTCGAACGCGACGCCGGTGGACTCGAACAGCCGCCGGCGGCGTTCCTCGTCCGACATGATGTCGATCCGGCTGATCGGACGACCGGGGTCGGCGACCGCCGCGCGCAGCAGCCGTGCCCAGCGCTCGAACAGCAGCTCCACGGTGGCCGGGGCGAACAGGTCGGTGGCGTACTCCACCGCGCCGACCAGGCCGTCGGGGCCGCCGTCCGGGCGGAACTGCTCGGCCAGGCTGAACGTCAGGTCGACCCGGGAGGTCCCGGTCGACGCCTCCAGGTGGCCGGTCGACAGGCCCGGCAGCGCGAACTCGCCCACCGGCGCGTTCTGCAGGGCCAGCATGATCTGGAACAGCGGGTGGTGCGACAGCGAACGGGCCGGGTTGACCACCTCGACCAGGTACTCGAACGGCACGTCCTGGTGGTCGTAGGCGGCGAGTGCCTTCTGCCGCACCCGGTCGAGCAGTTCGGCGAAGCCGGGGTCGCCGCTCGTGTCGGTGCGCAGCACGAGGGTGTTGACGAAGAAGCCGACGAGGTCGTCCAGGGCCTGGTCGGTACGGCCGGCGATCGGGCTGCCCACGGGGATGTCGGTGCCGGCGCCGAGCCGGGTGAGCAGCGCGGCGAGGCCGGCCTGGAGCACCATGAACATGCTGGCGCCGCGCGCCGCGGCCAGGTCCCGCAGTGCCTGGTGCAGTTCGGGGTCCAGGCCGACCACGACCCGGCTGCCCAGCTGGGAGGCCACCGGCGGCCGGGGCCGGTCGGCGGGCAGCTGCACCTGCTGCGGAATGCCCGCCAGCTCGTCCTTCCAGTAGGCCAGTTGCCGGGCGAACAGACTGTCCGGGTCGGCGGAGCTGCCAAGCAGGTCGCGTTGCCAGCAGGTGTAGTCGGCGTACTGCACCGGCAGCGGGGACCACTGCGGCTCCTCGCCACGGCAGCGCGCCGTGTAGGCGGCCGCGAGGTCGCCGGAGAGCGGCCCCATCGACCAGCCGTCGGCGGCGATGTGGTGGACCACGACCAGCAGCACGTGCCGGTCGGGCGCGAGCGCGTACAGCTCCGTCCGGACCGGCGGCTGGGCCGCCAGGTCGAAGCCTCGCCGGGCCGTCTGCGCCAGCCGCTCGGCGAGCCGGCTTTCGTCGAGCTCGACGACCGGCAGCTCCGGGTGTGCCTGCGAGGCGCTCAGCACGACCTGGTACGGCACGCCGTCCGTCTCGCGGAAGACCGTGCGCAGGCTCTCGTGCCGGGCGATCACGTCCGCGAGCGCGGCGTGCAGCGCCGGGCGGTCGAGTTCGCCGGTCAGGCTCAGCGCGAGCGGCATGTTGTAGGTGGCGCTGGGCCCGTCCATCCGGTGCAGGAACCACAGGCGGCGCTGGGCGAAGGACAGCTCCACGAGTTCGGGTCGGGGCCGGGCGGTCAGCGCGGGCCGCGCCGTGCCGGAGCCGTCGAGGCGGGCCGCCAGTCCGGCCACGGTCGGCGTCTCGAACAGCGTCCGGACTTCGAGCTCCGCGCCGAGGGTCGCCCGGACGCGGGAGGCCAGGCGGGTCGCCAGCAGGGAGTGTCCGCCCAGGTCGAAGAAGCTGTCCTCGACGCCGACCTGGGCCAGGCCGAGCACCTCGGCGAACAGCTCGGCGAGGAGTTGTTCCTGCGGGGTGCGCGGCGCCCGCCCGGCTCCGGCCGGGCCGAGGTCGGGCGCGGGCAGCGCGCGTCGGTCGAGCTTGCCGCTGGCCGTCAGCGGCAACGTCTCCAGCGCCACGAACGCCGACGGGATCAGGTAGTCGGGCAGTCGCCCGCGCAGCCATGTGCGGAGTTCGCCGATGAGGGCGCCGGCGCCCCGGCTGCCGGTGGGGCGGTTGGTCAGCGACGACAGCGGCCTGCCGGCGGTCCCGGCCGGCCGGTACGGCTCGACCGGGGAGCCGTGCTGCGCCCGCGGGTCGGCGAAGACGACGTCGAGGGCGTCGGGCGCGGTGGCCGACCAGGTGACGCCCACCCAGCGGTCGAACTCCAGCCCGATGGCCCGGAAGTCCTCAGGGTCGGGGACTTCGCTCTCCTCCGGGCCGTGCAGCCGCTCCAGCAGCTCGGCGAGCGAGCCGTCGCCGTCCTGCACCGCTCGGGAAAGGGCGGCCTCGCGCAGCACTCGACGGTTCGGCACTCCGGTGATCCGCAGCACGTCGGCGGGCGGCTGGGCGAGGAGTTCGCGCAGCTCGGCCAATCCCGCGAGCCGGCGGCCCCACTCCAGCTCTACCGTCCGGCCCGGGGCCGCCGGAACGACCGGGGCCTTGTGCAGCGTCACGTCGTAGCGGTAGCGGGTCAGTTCGTTGTGGTGGCGTCCGCGCTTGACCTCCACGGCCATCGCGCCGATGTCCGTGCCGTGCTCCCGCAGGACGGTGAAGAAGTCCGGGTCGACCAGGAGTTCCTTCTCCACCCTGACGGCCTGCTCCACCGCGCGGCGCACCGCTGCGGGGTCGCCGTCGGCACCGGTGCGGTGCAGTTGGACCGCGGTGGCCAGCGGGCGCAGCAGCCGCAGGTTGCGGACGTCGCCGACGAAGAGCGTGCCGCCGGGGGCGAGCAGCCGCATCAGCTTCCCGATCACGTCCGCGAGGTAGTCGGCGGACGGGAAGTACTGCACCACCGAGTTGATCACGATGGTGTCGAACCGCCCGGCCGGCAGGCCGTCGGTGTCGTGCGCCGGGCGGGTCTGCAGCACGACGCGCTCGGCCAGGTCGTCCTGTCGGGCGACCTGCGCGGTCAGCGCGTCGACCGCCGTGGCGGAGAAGTCCGTCGCCCAATAGGTCTCGCAGTGCGGTGCGATCTGCGAGAGCAGCAGTCCGGTGCCGACGCCGACCTCCAGCACCCGGCGGGGGCGCAGGGCCAGGATGCGGGCCACGGTGGCGTCCCGCCACTCCCGCATCTGCTCGACCGGGATCGGGCTCGCGTCGTAACTGCTGTTCCAGCCGACGAAGTTCTGGCCGAAGCCGGCTTCCTCGGGGGTGATGGGCAGGGCGTCGTAGATGTCCTGCCACTCGCCCACGTGGTCCGCTTCCAGGCCGCTGTCGCGGACCTCGTCCTGGCGCGGGACGACGTAGCCGACGAGCCGGTCGTCCTGGGCGAGGACGGCGGCCCGGGCGACGCCGGGGTGCTCGGCCAGCGCCGCCTCGACCTCGCCGGGCTCGACGCGGAAGCCGCGCACCTTCACCTGGTCGTCGGCCCGGCCGACGTACTCCAGCTCGCCGTCGCCCAGCCAGCGCACCAGGTCTCCGGTGCGGTACATGCGCGCACCGGCCCCGAACGGGCAGGCGACGAAGCGTCCGGCCGTCAGGTCCGGCCGGTTCAGGTAGCCGCGCGCCAGTCCCGCGCCCGCGACGTACAGCTCCCCCGCGACGCCCGTGGGCACCGGTCGCAGCCGCTCGTCCAGCACGTACACCCGGGCGCCCGCGATCGGACGGCCGATCGGCGGCACGCCCGCCCCCGGGGACAACGGGTCGCTCATGGTCGCGCACACCGTGGTCTCCGTCGGTCCGTACGCGTTGATCATCCGACGGCCCGGGGCCCACCGGGCCACCAGCTCCGGCGGACACGCCTCACCCGCCACCACCAGCGTCGACACCTGCACCGAGCCCTCCGGCACGGCGGCGAGGACGGACGGGGGCACGGTCACGTGGGTGACCGCGAGGTCCCGGTCGGTCAGCGCGGCGACCGGGTCGGCCGTCGGGGGCAGTACCAGGGCCGCGCCGCGCAGCAGGGCGGTGGAGATCTCCGACACCGAGGCGTCGAAGCTGGGCGAGGCGAACTGGAGCACCCGGCTGTCGGGTTCGATCGCGAAGCGCTCGATCTGTCCGGCGACCAGGCTCGCGACGCCGCCGTGAGCGACCACCACGCCCTTGGGGCGGCCGGTCGAGCCCGAGGTGTAGATCACGTAGGCGGGGTGCCGGACGTCGAGCGCGATCTCGGGTTCGGTGTCCGGCCAGTCTCCGTCGGTCACCGTCGCCGGGTCGTCGATCACCACGGTCGGACGGGCGTCGTCCAGCATGAACGCGATCCGCGCCTGCGGGTACGCCGGATCCACGGGCAGGTACGCGGCCCCGGCCTTCAGCACGCCCAGGACGGCCACCACGGACTCCACCGAGCGCGGCAGGGCCACGGCCACGGTCTGCTCCGGCCCGACACCCTGGGCGATCAGCGCATGCGCGAACCGGTTCGCCCGGGCGTTCAGCTGCCGATACGTCAACTCGGCATCGCCGCACACCAACGCGACGGCGTCCGGTGTCGCCGCCACCTGCGCCGTGAACGCCTGCGGCACCGGGACGGCCGCCACCCCCCGGGCGGTCGCGTCGCCCCGCTCCAGCAAACGGTGCCGCTCGTCGGCGTCGAGGAGCTCGATCCGTCCGATCGACCGGTCCGGGTCGGCGGTGACCGCCTCCAACAGGCGCGTCCAGCGGGTGGCGAGCGCTGCGACCGTCGAGCGGTCGAACAGGTCGGTGGCGTACTCCACCGCGCCGACGATCCCCGCCGGGCTGCCGTCCGGACCGAACTGTTCGACGAGGCTCACACCGAGGTCGAACTTGGCGGTTCCGGTGGCCACCGCGTAGGTGGCGACGTCCAGGCCGGGCAGGGAGAACCGGCCCATCGGAGCGTTCTGCACCGCCAGGACGGCCTGGAACAGCGGGTGGTGGGACAGCGAGCGGGACGGGTTCAGCGCCTCCACCAGGTGTTCGAACGGCACGTCCTGGTGGGCGTACGCCGACAGCGCCGACTCCCGCACCCGGCCGAGCAGTTCGGCGAAACTCGGGTCACCGCTCGTGTCGGTCCGCAGCACCAGCGTGTTCACGAAGAACCCGACCAGATCGTCCAGCGCCTCGTCGGTACGCCCAGCGATCGGACTCCCGATCGCGATGTCCGTGCCCGCGCCCAGCCGCGTGTACAGCGCCGCCAACGCCGCCTGCAGCACCATGAAGAGGCTCGCGCCCGACTTTCGGGCCAACTCCACCAGCGCCGCGTGCAGTTCGGGGCTCAGTTCCAGGCCGAGATGGTCTCCGTGCCAGCCGGCGACGGCCGGCCTCGGCCGGTCGGTGGGCAGCTGGAGCAACTCCGGCAGGTCGGACAACTGCTGTTTCCAGTAGCCGAGTTGTTCGGCGAACCGGCTCTCCGGGTCGGCGGCGTCGCCGAGCAGGTCGCGCTGCCACAGCGTGTAGTCGGCGTACTGCACAGGGAGGGACGGCCAGTGCGGCGCACGGTCCTCGCACCGGGCGGCGTACGCCTCGGCCAGGTCGCGGGCCAGCGGGCCGGTGGACCAGCCGTCACCGGCGATGTGGTGCATCACCAGCAGCAGCACGTGCTCGTCCGGCGCGAGCGCGAACAGCTCCGCCCGCAACGGCACTTCTGAGGTCAGATCGAAGGGCCGGCGGGCGAACTCGGCGAGCCGCTCGAACAGTTCGGCCTCCGACACCTCGGTCAGCCGCGCCCGGGGCCGGGCCTCGGCCGGGTCAAGGACGAGCTGGCAGGGTACGCCGTCGACCTCCGGGAACACCGTCCGCAAGCTCTCGTGCCGGGCCACCACGTCGGCCAGCGCCTCGTCCAGCGCAGCCCGGTCGAGCGTCCCGGTCAGCCGGAGCGCCAGCGGGATGTGGTACGTGGCGGCGGTGCCGTCCATGCGGTGCAGGAACCAGAGCCGACGCTGGGCGAAGGACAGCGGCACCACCTCGGGCCGCTCGTGCGTGGTCAGCGCCGGGCGTACGCGGCCGGCTCCGGCCAGCGCCTCGGCCAGGCCCGCCACGGTGGGCGCGAGGAACAGGGCGCGCAGCCCCAGCTCCACGCCGAGCACCGAGCGCACCCGTGCAGCCAGGCGGGTGGCGAGCAGGGAGTGCCCGCCCAGGTCGAAGAAGTCGTCGTCGACCCCGACCCGCGGCACGCCAAGCACCTCGGCGAACAACTCGCACAGGATCTGCTCCTGTGGGGTGCGCGGCGCCCGGCCGCCGGCGGTCGCGCCCGGTTCCGGCGCGGGCAGCGCCGCCCGGTCCAGCTTCCCGTTCGGCGTCAGCGGCAGCACGTCCAGCACCACGAAGACGGCCGGCACCAGGTAGTCGGGCAGCCGGTCACGCAGGTATGCCGCCAGCTCCGCGGGGCGGACGGCCGCGTCGGGACGGGCCGCGACGTAGCCGATCAGCCGGTCGTCCCGGGCGAGCACGGCGGCCTGGGCGACGGCGGGGTGTTCGGCCAGCGCCGCCTCGACCTCGCCGAGTTCTACGCGGAAGCCGCGCACCTTCACCTGGTCGTCGGCCCGGCCGACGTACTCCAGCTCGCCGTCGGTCCGGCGGCGCACCACGTCCCCGGTGCGGTACATCCGCGCACCCGCCGGGCCGAACGGGCAGGCGACGAACCGCCCGGCCGTCAGCCCGGGCCGGTTCAGGTACCCGCGCGCCAGGCCGGGGCCGGCGACGTACAACTCCCCCGTCACGCCCGGCGGCACGATGCGCAGCCGCTCGTCGAGGACGTACACCCGGAAGCCCGCGACCGGCCGGCCGATCGGCGGTACGCCGGAGCCCGGGGACAGCGGGTCGCTCATGGTCGCGCACACCGTCGTCTCCGTTGGACCGTATGCGTTGATCATCCGTCGGCCCGGCGCCCACCGGGCCACCAGCTCGGGCGCGCAGGCCTCACCCGCCACCACGAGGGTGGTGGCCGTGAGGTCGGTGCTCTCCACCGCCGCCAGGGCCGAGGGCGGAAGGGTCACATGGGTGACGTCTAGCCGACGGTCCGTCAGGGCCTCCAGCGGGGCCTCGGCGGGGGCCAGGACGAGGGCGGCGCCGGTGAGCACGGCACCGCACAGGTCCCAGAAGGACGCGTCGAAGCTGGGCGAGGCGAACTGGAGCACCCGGCTGCCCGGCGCCACGCCGAGCCGGTCGACCTGCGCCGCCACCAGGCCCGACACTCCGGTGTGGCTCACCATGACGCCCTTGGGCCGGCCCGTCGAACCCGAGGTGTAGATCACGTAGGCCGGGTGCCGGGCGTCCACCACGACACCCGGATCGGTCTCCGGCCAGTTCCCTTCGGTCACTGTCGCGGGATCGTCGACGACGACGGCCGGCCGCGCGTCGTCCAGCATGAACGCGATCCGCGCCTGCGGGTACGCCGGATCCACGGGCAGGTACGCGGCCCCGGCCTTGAGCGCACCCAGGACCGCCACCACCGACTCGACCGACCGCGGCAGGGCGACGGCCACGACCTGCTCCGGACCCACGCCCCGAGCCATCAGCGCATGCGTGAACCGGTTGGCCCGAGCGTTGAGTTGACGGTACGTCACCTCGACCTCGCCGCAGACGAGCGCGACCGCGTCCGGCGTCGCCGTCACCTGCGTCGCGAACAGCTCCGGCAGGCTCACCCCGGCCGCCCCGCCCTCGGCGGCCGCCAGCAGCTCGCGGCGCTCCTCGGCCGACAGCAGGTCGATCCCGCCGATCGGCTGGTCGGGCGCGGCGGCGACCGCGGCCAGCAGCCTGGTCCACCGGGCGACCAGGGCCTCGACCGTCGGGCGGTCGAACAGGTCGGTGCTGTACTCGACCGCGCCGCTGAGCCCGGCCGGCGCGCCGTCGGGCCCGTGCTCCTCCGCGAACCCGAAGGTCAGGTCGAGCCGCGCGGTCCCGGTGAGCACGGTCACGCCGGAGACCTTCAGGCCCGGCAGCTCGAAGTCGCCGCCCGGCGCGTTCTGCACGACCAGCCCGGTCTGGAACAGCGGGTGGTGCGACAGCGAGCGGGACGGGTTCAGCGCCTCCACCAGGTGTTCGAACGGCACGTCCTGGTGCGCGTACGCCGACAGCGCCGTCTCCCGCACCCGCCCCAGCAGCGCGACGAAGCTCGGATCACCACTTGTGTCGGTGCGCAGCACCAGTGTGTTGATGAAGAACCCGACGAGATCGTCCAGCGCCTCGTCGGTACGCCCCGCGATCGGACTCCCGATCGCGATGTCCGTGCCCGCGCCCAGCCGCGTGTACAGCGCGGCGAGCGCGGCCTGCAGCACCATGAACAGGGTCGCACCCGACTTCCGGGCCAACTCCACCAGCGCCGCGTGCAGTTCGGCGTCGATCCGGAGTTCCAGCAGGTCGCCGCCGTACGACATGGTGGCCGGGCGCGGCCGGTCGGCAGGCAGCGGCAGTTGCTCGGGCAGCCCGGCCAACGCCTCGGTCCAGTAGGCGACCTGACGGGTGAACACGCTGTCCGTGTCGTGTTCGTCGCCGAGGATCTCGTGCTGCCACACGGTGTAGTCGCCGTAAGTCACCGGCAGCGGCGGCCATGCCGGCGCCCCGCCACCTCGCCGTGCGCTGTAGGCGGTGGCGAGGTCACGGGCCAGCGGGCCCATGGACCAGCCGTCACCGACGATGTGGTGCATGACCAGCAGCAGCACGTGCTCGTCCGGCGCGAGCGCGAACAGCTCCGCCCGCAGGGGTACTTCCGAGGTCAGGTCGAATGCCCGTACCGCCGCCTCGTGCAGCAGGGCGGGCAGCTCCGCCTCGCCGGCCGCGCGCACGGTCAGCGGGACGGCGACCTCGGTGGTGTCCAGCACCCGCTGGTAGGGGACTCCGGCGGTGTGCGGGAAGACCGTGCGCAGGGTCTCGTGCCGGGCCACCACATCGGCGAGCGCGTCGCTCAGCGCGGTTCGGTCGAGGGCGCCGGACAGCCGCAGGGCGAGCGGCATGTGGTAGGTGGCGCTCGGGGCCCCGAACTGCTGGAGGAACCAGAGCCGGCGCTGGGCGAACGACAGCGGCATCGGTTCGCGGCGGGGCCGGGGTACGAGGGCCTGCCGGGCGGTGCCGGCGTCGTGCAGTCCGGCCGCGAGCCCGGCGGGTGTCGGCGCCCGGAACAGGCTGCGCAGTTCCAGCTCGACCCCGAGGGTCGCCCGGACCCGCGAGACCAGCCGGGTGGCGAGCAGGGAGTGCCCGCCCAGGTCGAAGAAGCCGTCGTCGACCCCGACCCGCGGCACGCCCAGCACCTCGGCGAACAACTCGCACAGGATCTGCTCCTGCGGGGTGCGCGGCGCCCGGCCCGTCGCCGTGGCCACCGGCTCGGGCGCGGGCAGCGCCGCCCGGTCCAGCTTCCCGTTCGGCGTCAGGGGCAGTGCATCGAGCAGGACGAACGCGGACGGCACCAGGTGGTCGGGCACCCGGTCACGCAGGTGCGCCGCCAGCGCCGCCGCGGTCGCCCCGGCCCCGGCCAGGGGGACGACGTACGCGACGATCCGGTCCTCCCGGGCGAGCACCGCGACCTGGGCGACACCCGGGTGCGCGGTCAGCTCGGCCTCGATCTCGCCCGGCTCGACCCGGAACCCGCGGATCTTGATCTGGTGGTCCACCCGGCCCGCGAACTCCAGCTCGCCGTCGGCGCGCCAGCGGACCAGGTCACCGGTGCGGTACATCAGCGCGCCGGCCGGACCGTACGGGTTGGCGACGAACCGCGTGGCGGTGAGCCCGGGCCGGTTGAGGTAGCCGCGGGCAAGGCCCGAACCGGCGAGGTACAGCTCGCCCAGCACGCCGGGGGCGACCGGCCGCAGCGCCGGATCCAGCACGTATGCCCGGCAGTTGGCGATCGGACGGCCGATCGGTACCGGCAGCGGACAGTCGGCGGGGTCGGCCGGCAACGGGTAGGCGGTGATCACATGGGTCTCGGCGGGCCCGTAGTGGTTGTGCAGCTCCCGGCCCGGCCGACGGGCCTGGAAGCGGCGCAGGGCACCGCCGAGGCGCATCGCCTCACCGGCCTGCGCGATCATCCTCAGCTTCGGCAGCTCCAGTCCGGCCTCCTCGGCGGCCTCGGCCAGCGCCTCGACCACGAGGTTGGGCGCGAACAGCTCCTCGACCCCGTGCCGGTCCAGCCACCGGGCGAACAGCTCGGCGCTGCGGCGCTGTTCCTCGGTCGGCACCACGAGGGTCTTGCCGTACAGCAGCGCGGAGAGCGTCTCCTGCACCGAGACGTCGAAGCTGATCGCGGTGAACTGCGCGGTGCGCGTGCCGGGTTCACCGCCGACGGAGCCGTGGTGCCACGCCAGCAGGTTCAGCAGTCCGGCGGCGGGCATCACCACGGCCTTGGGCCGGCCGGTGGAGCCCGAGGTGTAGATGACGTAGGCGGGGTGGCGCGCGTCCACGGCGACGGCCGGATCGTGCTCCGGCAGGTCCCCGTCCGGTGTGACGGCCGCGAGGTCGTCGAGCAGCACGGCCGGCCGCGCGTCCTGGAGCATGTACGCGATGCGGGCCGCCGGGTAGTCCGGGTCGACCGGCAGATAGGCCGCACCCGTCTTGAGCACCGCGAGGACGGCGACGACCAGCTCGGCCGACCTCGGCAGCTGCAGTGCGACGACCTGCTCCGGCCCCGCTCCGCGCGCGATCAGCGCGTGGGCCAGGCGGTTGGCCCTGCGGTTCAGCTCCCGGTAGGTCAGCACGGTGTCCTCGAACACCACCGCCGGAGCCTCCGGAGTCGCCAGGACCTGCGCCTCGAACAGAGCGGGCAGGCCGGCCTCGGGAGCCGGGCGGGCGGTGTCGTTGCGCGCGACCAGCAGCTCGTGCCGTTCCTCGGGGGTGAGGACGTCGATCCGGCTCAGCGGCCGGTCCGGCGCCGCGGCCGCCGACGCCAGCAGCCGCAGCCAGCGGGCGACCAGTGCCTCCACCGTGGCGGGGTCGAACAGATCGGTGCTGTACTCGACCCGCCCGACGATGCCCTCGGCCGGACCGCCGGTGCCGCCGCGCTCCAGCAGGTGGAAGCCGAGATCGAACATCGCCGTCGGCGTCCGCACCAGGACGATCTCGGCGGTCAGACCGCTCAGCGCGAACTCGGTGCGGGGCACGTTCTGCAGCGCGAGCAGCACCTGGAACAGCGGCTGACGGGCGAGCGACCGGTCCGGGTTGAGGGCCTCGACGACCTGCTCGAACGGCAGGTCCTGGTGCGCGTAGGCGGCCAGCGCGCCCTCGCGGACCCGGCCCAGCAGTTCGGCGAAGGTCGGGTCGCCACTGGTGTCCGTGCGGAGCACCAGGGTGTTGACGAAGAACCCGACGAGGTCGTCCAGGGCCTCGTCGGTCCGGCCGGCGATCAGGCTGCCGACCGGGATGTCCGTTCCCGTACCGAGCTTGTCCAGCAGCGCTGCCAGGGCGGCCTGCAACACCATGTACACGCTGGCGCCGTGCTCCCGGCCCAGCCGGACCAGCCCGGCGTGGAGTTCGGCGTCCAGTTCGATCGCGAGGTGGCCGCCCGCGTACGAGGGGGTCGCGGGGCGAGAGCGGTCGGCGGGAAGCCGGATCTGCTCCGGCAGGTCCGCCAGCGTCCGCGTCCAGTAGGCCTGCTGGCGGGCGAACAGGCTGTCCTGGTCGGCCGGGTCGCCGAGCAGCTCGTGCTGCCACAGGGTGTAGTCGGCGTACTGCACGGGCAACGGGGCCCACTGCGGTTCCCCGCCTTGGCGGCGTGCCGCGTACGCGGTGGCCAGGTCGGCGGCCAGCGGGCCCAGCGACCAGCCGTCACCGGCGATGTGGTGCATCACCAGGAGCAGCACATGCTCGTCCGCCGAGACCTCGAACACCTGGGCGCGCAGCGGCGGTTCGGCCGCGAGGTCGAATCCGCGCGCCGCGGCCGTCGTCAGCAGGTGCGGCAGGTCCGTCTCGTCGGCCGGGGTGACCGACAGGCTCGGGTGCGCCTGTCCGGTGGCCAGCACCTGCTGGCAGGGCACGCCGTCCACGGCGGGGAAGAGTGTGCGCAGGGTTTCGTGCCGGTCGACGAGGTCGCCCAGCGCCGCCTCCAGGGCCGCGAGGTCCAGTGGTCCCGAGAGCCGCCACGCGAGGGGCATGTTGTAGACCGAGTCGGCGCTCTCCAGCTGGCGCAGGAACCACAGCCTCCGCTGCGCGGACGACAGCGGCACCCGTTCGGGCCGCTCCGCCCGCGCCAGGGCGAGCCGGGCCCGGTCCGCGCCGCCCAGACCGGCGGCCAGTCCGGCCACCGTCGGGGTCTGGAAGAGGGTGCGCAGTGCCAGTTCCACGCCCAGGGCCGCACGGGCCCGGGCCACCAGCCGGGTGGCCAGCAGGGAGTGCCCGCCGAGGTCGAAGAAGTCGTCGTCGACACCGACCTGAGGCAGGCCCAGCACCTCGGCGAACAACCCGGCCAGCACGTGTTCCTGAGGAGTGTGCGGGGCCCGGCCGGCCCGCGACGCCGTGTACTCGGGCTCGGGCAGCGCGCGCCGGTCCAGCTTTCCGCCGGGGGTCAGCGGCAGGACGTCGAGGGTGACGAACGCGGCCGGCACCATGTAGTCGGGCAGCCGCTCGCGCAGGTGCGCCCGCAGGTCCTCCGGTCGAAGCTCCGCGCCGGTGGCGGGCACCGGGTAGGCGACCAGGCGGGTGTCCCCTGCCCGGTCCTGCCGGACGATCACGGCGGCCTGCGCGACCTGCGGGTGTTCCGCCAAGGCCGCCTCGATCTCGCCGAGTTCGATCCGGAAGCCGCGGACCTTGACCTGGTCGTCGGCACGCCCGAG
Organism: Streptomyces sp. NPDC001858; assembly: GCF_053594615.1. Taxonomy (NCBI): domain Bacteria; kingdom Bacillati; phylum Actinomycetota; class Actinomycetes; order Kitasatosporales; family Streptomycetaceae; genus Streptomyces; species Streptomyces sp. NPDC001858. The sequence goes on along the minus strand of NZ_JBSFEV010000018.1, from coordinate 75,000 downwards.
GAACTCCAGGTTCCCGTCCGGGTTCCATCGCACCAGGTCACCGGTGCGGTACAGCCGCGTGCCGGCCGGGCCGAACGGGTCCGCCACGAACCGTTCCGCGGTCAGGCCCGGCCGGTTCAGGTAGCCGCGCGCCAGCCCCGCACCGGCGATGTACAGCTCACCCGGCACACCCGCGGGCACCGGCTGCAACGCGGCGTCGAGCACGTGCAGCCGGACGCCGCCGAGCGGTCGGCCGATCACCTGGCGCGGGCTCGACTCCAGCGGTGCGAAGGTCGAGTCCACCGTGCACTCGGACGGCCCGTAGTAGTTCAGGCAGGACACCCCGTCGGCCGCCCGCAGCCGCTCCCACAGCTGCTCGGGAACGACCTCCCCGCCCAGCCCGACCACCGACGGACGCCACCGCGGATCGTCCAACAGGCCATGTGCGACGAGGACTTGCAGGTAGGAGGGGGTGCCGCCGACGGTGTCCAGCCCGACCCGCGCGGCGTACCCCAGGTAGGCGTCCGGGTCGGACCAGGTCGCCTCGTCCAGGACGTGCAGCTCGTGGCCGGCGTACAGAGCGAACATCTGGTCGCAGGAGCCGTCGAACGACACCGACGTCGTCAGCCCCACCCGCAGCCGCTCCCCCGTCCGGAACATGAGCGGACACTGGTCGGCGAACAGGTTGCGCAGGCCGCCGTGCGTCGCCACCACGCCCTTGGGCCTGCCGGTGGAACCGGAGGTGTAGATGACGTAGGCCGGATGGCCCGGATCGATGGGCACCGCAGGGTCCGTCGCCGGGCAGCCCGCCACCAGCACGGCCGTCTCCGGGTCGTCGACCACCAGCCACCCGGCGGGACCGGTCTCCGGCAGTCGGCCCCGGGTGCGGGCGTCGGTCACCCACAGGACCGGCCGGGCGTCGTCGATCATGTACGCGATCCGCGCGGCCGGGTACTCCGGATCGACCGGGAGGTACGCCGCGCCGGTCTTGAGCACCGCGAGGATGGCCACCACCAGCTCGGCCGACCTCGGCAGCGCCACCGCCACCAGCCGCTCCGGCCCCGCGCCCCGCGCGCTCAGCGCATGCGCCAACCGGTTCGCCCGCGCGTCCAGCTCCGCATACGTCAGGGACGCTTCCGGCCCCACCAGCGCCACGGCGTCCGGGGTCGCGCGCACCTGAGCCCGGAACAGTTCCGGCAGGCTCTCGGTGAAGGCCTGGGCCGACGGGCCGGTGCCCAGCGCCGTCAGCTCACCGTGCTCCTCGGCGGTGAGCAGGCCGAACCGGCTGAGCCTGAGCCGCGGGTCGGCGACCACGGCGCGGAGCAGCCGCTCCCACCGCTGGATCATCGTCTCGACGGTGGCCGGGTCGTACAGGTCGCCGGTGTACTCGACGGACCCGTCGATCCCTTCCGGGGTGCCGTCCTGCGCGTGCCGCTCGGACAGGGTGAAGATCAGGTCGAGCTTGGCGGTGGTCGACGTCGACGGCAGGTCGCCGACGCGCAGCCCGGGCGGCGCGAAGTCGGCCCGGGGCGCGTTCTGCAGCACCAGCATGACCTGGAACAGCGGGTGGTGCGCCAGCGACCGCACCGGGTTGAGGGCCTCGACCAGGTACTCGAACGGAAGGTCCTGGTGCGCGTAGCCGGCGAGCGCGGTCTCCCGGACCCGGCCCAGCAGTTCGGCGAACGTCGGATCGCCCGAGGTGTCGGTACGGAACACCAGGGTGTTGACGAAGTAGCCGACCAGTTCGTCCTGCGCCTGGTCGGTCCGGCCCGCGACCGGGCTGCCGACCGGGATGTCGTCGCCCGCGCCGAGCTTGCTGAGCAACACCGCAAGGCCGGCCTGAAGCACCATGAACAGACTGGTGCCGTGCGCGCGAGCGAGTTCGCGCAGCCCGCGGTGCAGCTCGGCGTCCAGCCCGGCAGGCACAGAGCCGCCCCGGTGCGAGGCGACCGCCGGGCGGGGCCGGTCGCCGGGCAGCTGGAGCTGCTCGGGCAGGCCGGCCAACTGCCGGGTCCAGTAGGCCGCCTGGCGGGCGAACAGGCTGTCCCCGTCGGTGGCGTCGCCGAGCAGCTCGTGCTGCCACAGGGTGTAGTCGGCGTACTGGACCGGCAGTTCCTCCCACTGCGGCTCCGCGCCGCGGCAGCGCGCCGCGTAGGCGGTGGTCAGGCCCTGCGCGAGCGGGCCCAGCGACCAGCCGTCACCCGCGATGTGGTGCAGCACCACCTGGAACACGTGCTCGTCCGCCGCCAGCTCGAACAGCCCGGCACGCAGCGGCGCATCGACCGCCAGGTCGAACCGGCGGGCCTTCGCTTCCTCCATGACCTTCGGCAGCTCGGCCTCGGTGGTCCGGCCGACGAGCAGCCTCGGGCGGGCTGCCTCGACCTCCAGCACCTGCTGGTACGGCACTCCGTCGACCGCCGGGAAGACGGTGCGCAGGCTCTCGTGCCGGGCCACCACGTCCGCCACGGCGGCCTCCAGGGCCCGCCGGTCCAGCTCCCCGGACAGCCGCCAGCCGAGGGAGATGTGGTAGTTCGCGCCGGCGCCCTCCAGCTGGTGCAGGAACCACAGCCGCCGCTGCGCGAACGACAGCGGGATCGCCTGCGGGCGCTCGCGCCGCGCCAGGGCGGCCTGCGCCGGTCCGGCCGCCACCAGGGCGGCGGCCAGGCCGGCCGGGGTCGGCGCCTCGAACAGGGTGCGCAGCGGCATTTCCACGCCGAGCGTCGCGCGGATCCGGGCGGCCAGGCGGGTGGCGAGCAGCGAATGCCCGCCCAGGTCGAAGAAGCCGTCCTCGACGCCGGCCGACGCCACGCCCAGGACCTCGGCGAACAGCTCGCAGAGGACCTGCTCCTGCGGGGTGCGCGGCGCGCGGGCGGCGGCCGCCGGGGCGAGGTCGGGGGCGGGCAGGGCCCGGTGGTCCAGCTTGCCGTTGGCGGTCAGCGGCAACGCGTCCAGCACGACGAGCGCCGACGGCGCCATGTACTCCGGCAACCGCTCGCGCAGGTGCGCGCGCAGTTCGGCCGAACTCGGTGCGGTACCCGCGGCAGGCACCAGGTACGCGACCAGCCGGGTGTCGTCGGCCCGGTCCTGCCGCGCCAGGACGGCGACCTGGGCGACGCCGGGGTGCGCGGCCAGCGCCGCCTCGATCTCGCCGAGCTCGATCCGGTAGCCGCGCACCTTCACCTGCTGGTCGGCCCGGCCGACGTAACGCAGGCTGCCGTCCGCCGCGCGGCGCACCACGTCGCCGCTGCGGTACATCCGCGATCCCGGCGGTCCGAACGGGTCGGCCACGAAGCGCCCGGCGGTCAGGCCGGGCCGGTTCAGGTAGCCGCGCGCCAGGCCGGCGCCCGCCACGTACAGCTCGCCGGGCACGCCCGGCGCCACCGGCCTCAGGTGGGCGTCCAGCACGTAGGTCCGCAGGTCCGCGACGGCCACGCCGATCTCGCCGGCGGCGGTCGCGGCCCGGTCGAGCGCCGCGTGTGTGACGTGCACCGTGGTCTCGGTGATGCCGTACATGTTGACCAGCCGCGGCGTGTCTTCCGGGTGCCGTTCGTACCAGCTCGCCAGCCGGGCGTGTTCCAGGGCCTCGCCGCCGAACACGACGGTCCGCAAGGAGAGTTCACGCGGCTGCTCGGCGTCCGCCTGCATCAGCTGGTAGAACGCGGACGGCGTCTGGTTGAGCACGGTGACGCGCTCGCTGGCGAGGAGCTCCAGGAAGCGGCCGGGCGATCGGCTGGTCTCGTGGTCCACGACCACCAGACGGCCGCCGTGCAGCAGCGGACCCCACAGCTCCCACACCGAGAAGTCGAAGGCGTAGGAGTGGAAGAGCGTCCAGACGTCGTCGGCGGAGAAGCCGAACAGCTTCTCGGTGGCGCCGAACAGCCGCACCACGTTCCGGTGCGGGACCACTACACCCTTGGGGTTGCCGGTGGAGCCGGAGGTGTGGATGACGTAGGCGGCGTTGCCGGGGTCGAGGGGGACCTCCGGGTCGGTGTCCGGCAGCCCGTCCAGGTCGGCGGCGTCCAGCAGCAGCCGGTCCACCCGGTCCGCGCCCGGCAGGTCGCCGGTCCGGCTCGTGGTCACCAGGAGCGCGGGCCGGGCGTCCTGGAGCAGGTAGGCGATCCGGGCGGCCGGGTAGCGCGGGTCCACCGGCAGGTAGACGCCGCCCGCCTTCAGCACGGCGAGCACCGCCACGACCAGCTCGGCCGAGCGCGGCAGGGCCAGCGCCACCAGTTGCTCCGGGCCCACCCCGCGGTCGATCAGGGTGTGCGCGAGCCGGTTCGCGCGGGCGTTCAACTCGCCGTAGGTCAGGGTGACTTCGCTGTCCGTGAGGGCGACGGCGGCCGGGTTCGCCCGTACCTGCCGCTCGAACAGCGCGGTCAGACTGCTCTCCGACGGTGCCTCGCTCCGGTCGGTACGCGCCGGGAACAGTGCGCGGAGCTCGTCGGCGGACAGCACGTCCACCTGTCCGATCCGTCGGCCGGGGTCGGCGACGACGGTACGCAGCAGCCGCAGCCAGCGCTCGACGATCCCGGTCACGGTGGCCTCGTCGAACAGGTCGGTGCTGTACTCCACGACGCCCGACAGACCGTCCTCACCCGGCTGTTCGGCCAGGATGAAGGTCAGGTCGCACTTGGCGGTCCCGGTGTGGACGAGGTCGGTCGCCACCCGCAGCCGGGGCAGGTCGAACGTGCCGAGGGGCGCGTTCTGCAATGCGAGCATGGTCTGGAACAGCGGGTGGTGCGCCAGCGACCGGGCCGGGTTCAGCGCCTCGACCAGGTGCTCGAACGGCACGTCCTGGTGCGCGTACGCGGCCAGCGCGTCGGTGCGCACCCTGCCCAGGAGTTCGGTGAACGACGGGTCGCCGGAGAGGTCGGTGCGCAGTACCAGGGTGTTGACGAAGAAGCCGACCAGGTCGTCCGCGGCCTCGTCGGTGCGTCCGGCGATCGGCGTGCCCACGGGGACGTCGGAGCCCGCGCCCAGCTTGCCCAGCAGGGCGGCCAGTCCGGCCTGGAGCACCATGAAGAGGCTGGCCCCGCCGTCCCGGGCGAGCGAGCGCAGGCCCTGGTGCAGCTCGGCGTCGATCCGCACCGGCAGGTGGGCGCCCCGGTAGGACATCGCGGCCGGCCGGGGCCGGTCGAACGGCAGCTCCACCTGCTCCGGAAGTCCCGCCAACTGCTCGCGCCAGTAGGCGAGTTGGCTGTTCAACAGGCTGTCCTGGTCCGAGCCGTCGCCGAGCAGCTCGCGCTGCCAGAGGGCGTAGTCGGCGTACTGGACCGGCAGCGGCGACCACTCCGGCTTCGCGCCCTCGGCGCGGGCCGCGTAGGCGGCCGTGAGGTCGCGCGAGAGCGGCCCCATCGACCAGCCGTCGCCGGCGATGTGGTGCACCACCAGCAGCAGCACATGCTCCTCGGCCGCCAGCCGGAAGAGCTCGGCGTGCAGCGGCGGCTCCTCGGCGAGGTCGAAGCCGTACCGGGCCGCCTGTGCCAGCCGCTGCGGCAGCTCGCGTTCGCCGAGCTCGGTCACCCGCAGCCGCGGCCGGGCCTCCTCCGGCTCCAGCACCCGCTGGCACGGCTCGTCGTCGACGGTCGGGAAGACGGTGCGCAGGCTCTCGTGCCGCTCGGCCACGTCCGCCAGGGCGGCTTCCAGGGCCCGCTGGTCCAGGTTCCCGGACAGTCGTAGCGTCAGCGGGATGTTGTACGTGGCGCTCGGGCCGTCCATGCGGTGCAGGAACCACAACCGGCGTTGCGCGAAGGACAACGGGATCGCGTCGGGCCGCTCGCGCAGCCCCAGCGCCGGACGCGCCCGGCCCGCGACATCCACGGCCGCCGCCAGTTCCGCCGGCGTCGGCGCGTCGAACAGGTCGCCGAGCCGCAGCTCCACTCCGAGGATCGAGCGGGCCCGGGCGACCAGCCGGGTGGCCAGCAGGGAGTGGCCGCCGAGGTCGAAGAAGCTGTCGTCCGGCCCGGGTTCGGGCACGCCGAGCACCTCGGCGAACAGCCCGACGAGCAGGTGCTCGGTCGCGGTGCGCGGTGCGCGGCCGGGCGCGGCGGGCTGTCGCCCGGGCGCCGGGAGGGCCCGCCGGTCGAGCTTGCCGTTCGGGGTCAGCGGCAGCGCGTCCAGCAGCACGTAGGCGGCCGGCACCAGCTGCCGGGGCAGCCGGTCCCGCAGGTGGTCGCGCAGGGCGGCGCCGGTCACGGTGGCGCCGGGCTCGGGCACCGCGTAGGCGACGAGCCGGGACTCCTCCTCGGTGCGCACCGTCACGGCGGCCCGGGCGACCTGCGGGTGCTCGGCGAGAACGGCCTCGATCTCGCCGAGCTCGACCCGGAAGCCGCGGATCTTGACCTGGTCGTCGGTGCGGCCGAGGAACTCCAGGTTCCCGGCCGCGTCCCAGCGCACCAGGTCCCCGGTGCGGTACATCCGCGATCCCGGTGGTCCGAACGGGTCCGCGACGAACCGCCCGGCGGTCAGCCCCGGCCGGTTCAGGTAGCCGCGGGCCAGCCCCGCGCCCGCGATGTACAGCTCACCCGCCGCACCGGCCGGCAGCGGCCGCAGGGCCCCGTCGAGCACATACAGCCGGGTGTTGGCGACCGGCCGGCCGATCACCGGGCGTGGGCTCGACTCCAACGGCGCGACCACCGAGTTGACGGTGCATTCGGACGGTCCGTAAAGGTTGAGGCAGGACACGCCCTCCGCCGCCCTCAGTTGCTCCCACAGCCGCTCCGGCACGGCCTCGCCGCCCGCCCCGACCAGTGCCGGGCGCCACTGCTGGTCGTTCAACAGCCCGTGGGAGACGAGTACTTGGAGGTAGGACGGGGTGGCTTCGAGGTAGTCCAGTCCGCAGCGCGCCGCGTAGGCGACGAGGGCGTCGGGGTCGGTCCAGGTCGCGTGCTCCAGGACGTGCAGCTCGTGGCCGCCGAACAGGGCGAGCAGTTGGTTCCAGGAGGCGTCGAAGGACACCGAGGTGGTGAGCGCCACCCGCAGCCGCTGCCGTTCCTTCAGCACCGGCGCGAAGTGCACCTGCCGGAGGTCGGTGAGCAGGTCGAGCAGACCGCCGTGGGTCGGCAGCACGCCCTTGGGCCTGCCGGTGGAACCGGAGGTGTAGATGACGTAGGCCGGGAGTCCGGGGTCGACGGCCGCCATCGGGTCGGCCGCCGGGCAGTCGCTCACCAGGGCGGCCGTCTCCGGATCGTCGAGCACCAGCCGGTCGCAGGGGCCGGCCTCGGGCAGCCGCCCCTCGCTGCGGGAGTCCGTGACCAGTAGCGCCGGCCGGGCGTCGTCGAGCACGTAGGCGATCCGGGCGGCCGGGTACTCGGGGTCGACCGGCACGTAGGCCGCGCCGGTCTTCAGCACCGCGAGGATCGCCGCCACCAGCTCCGCCGAGCGTGGCAGGGCCACCGCCACCAGCCGCTCCGGGCCCGCTCCCCGGGCGATCAGCGCGTGCGCCAGCCGGTTGGCCCGCGCGTCGAGTTCCGCGTAGGTCACTGAGACGTCGCCGCACACCAGCGCGACCAGGTCCGGAGTCGCCCGGACGTGCTCCCGGAACAGCTCCGGCAGGCTGGTGGCCGGGGCCTGCGCCACCGGTCCGGAGCCGAGCTCCGCCAGCTCGCGGCGCTCCTCGGCGGTGAGCAGTTCGATCCGGCCCACCGGCTCGTCCTGGTCGCGGTCGGCGAGGGTGTCCAGCAGCGCGAGCAGCCGCTGTTGGTGGCCGGCGAGGTCGTCGGGGCCGTAGGCCTGCGGCGAGCCGTGCAGCCGGAGCAGCGGCGGGTTGCCGTCCCGGTAGTCGAAGACCCAGACGGCGAGGTCGGTGGTCGACCCGGACACGAAGTGGTGCACGGAGGCCGGGTGCCCGGCGAAGCTCGGCCTGGAGTTGAAGGCCATGATGTTGACGATCAGCGGGAACGCCGTCCCGATGCTGCCGGGGGCGCCGAGGTCCCGCAGCAGGTCCTCGCTGCGGTAGCGCTCGTGCGCGACGGCCGTCTCGACCTCCCGCGCCGCCTCGGCGACGAGTTCGCGCCACGGCATGTCCGGCCGGACCGTCAGCCGCAGCGGCACCACGTTGGACGTCGTGCCCGGCACCGCCGTCAGGTCTCGGTCGGCGCCCCGACGGGCGGTGACGGGCAGGGCGAGCACCACGTCCTGGTTTCCGGTCAGCCGGTGGGCGTAGAGCGCCGTCGCCGCGACCACCAGCCGGGACCACCGCACGCCGCAGCGTCCCGCCGCCGCCCGCAGGGCGTCCGGGCGGCGCAGTTCCCGCTCCTCGGCCAGCCGGAGGGCGCGGTGCGGGTCGGTCGCGGAGGCGTCGGTGAGCCGGGTCGGGGCGGGGAGGTCGGCGAAGCGCTCGGTCCAGTAGGCGCGGTCGGCGGCGAAGTCGGCGGAGGCGCGGTAGGCGGCGTCGCTGTCGACCAGGTCCCGCAGCGAGCCGAACGGGCAGGGCGGCACGGCGCCGCCCTCGGCCAGTGCCGAGTACACCTCGCCGACCCGCTGCCGGAGCATGGAGCTGCTGATCGCGTCCAGCACCACGTGGTGGTAGTTGAGGTACCAGAGGTACTCCGTCTGCGAGGCCTTGATCAGCGCGTGGCCGAACAGCGGGTCACGGGCGAGGTCCAGCGGGCGCAGCAGGTCCCGCTCCATCCAGGCCACGGCCGCCGCCCGGGGGTCGGGCTCCGCGCTGAGGTCGAGGTGCGCCGGAGCCCAGTCCCAGCTCTCCCGGAGGACCTGGCGCGGGCCCTCGCCGTCGTCGACGAACGTCACGTGCAGGGCGTCGACCTCGTCGACCACCCGGCGCAGCGCGGTCTCGAACAGCTCCCGGTCCACCGGCCCGTGGATCTCCAGGCACTCGCCGACGCGGTAGCCCGGGATCGGCGTCCGGGAGCTCTGCTCGGCCAGCCAGATCTCGCGCTGGGCCGCTGTCAGGGGAAGGGCGTCACCATCGCGACGGGACATGGGGGTACCTCCGAAGGTCTGGGCAGGCGTGGTGGGGGGCACGCAGGACCGTGCCGACCGTGGTGTCGTCACACGGTCGGTCGGCCGAGGGCGGCTGCTGCGGTCAGGCGGCGGGTTCGCCGGCCTGGAGTTGCCAGAGGGATGCGTAGAGTCCGTGCTGGGCGAGGAGTTCGTCGTGCGTGCCCTGCTCGGCGACGACGCCGCCCTTGTCCATGACGTAGATCAGGTCGGCGTGGCGGACCGTGGAGAGCCGGTGGGCGATGATCATCACCGTCCGGTCGGCCGCGAAGACGCGGAGCGCGCGCTGGATGGCGGCCTCGGTCTCGTTGTCCACGGCGGAAGTGGCTTCGTCGAGGATCACGACCGGCGCGTCCTTGAGGATCGCGCGTGCCAGCGCGATCCGCTGTCGCTGGCCGCCGGACAGCGCGGCGCCGCGCTCGCCGATCACCGTGTCGTAGCCGTCCGGCAGCGTCGCGACGAAGGTGTGCGCCTCGGCCTTCATGGCCGCCTCGGTCACGGCCTCGTCCGAGGCTCCGAAGCTGCCGTAGCGGATGTTGTCGGCGACGGTGCCGTCGAAGAGGAAAGGGTCCTGGGCGACGAACCCGATCGCGTGGCGCAGGTCGTGCCGTGACAGCTCGCGCACGTCCCGCCCGTCGAGCAGCACGCTGCCGACGTCCGCGGTCTGGAATCGCATCAGCAGCTTGGCGATCGTCGTCTTGCCGGAGCCGGTGGCGCCGACGAGGGCGGTGACCTGCCCGGCGGAGACGGTCAGCGAGAGGTCCTTCAGCGCCGGTGGCCGGTCGGGGTAGGCGAAGGTCACCTTGTCGAGGACGATCTCCCCGCGCACCTTCTCGGCGTCGAGCGGTCCGCCGGTGCCGTCGGGCTCGACGGGGAGGGCGCGCAGCCGCTGGACCCGGTCGTAGGCGGTGATCGTGCGCTGGTACTGGTCGACGATGCCGCCGAGCCGGTTCATCCGCAGCAGCACCATCTGAGGCAGCCCGATCAGCGGACTGAACACCTCGAACGGCAGGCTGCCGTCGAGCACCGCCCGGCCGCCGATCAGCAGGGTTCCGGCCATCGAGCTGGTCGTGCAGACCCGGACGATCTCGGCGTGGCGGATCGTGCTCCGGTCTGTACGCCCGTTGCTGTCCTGGACCTCCCCGCTCAGCCGGTCGATGCGCTCGGCCTCGTAGTCCTCGGTGCAGAAGCTCTTGACGGTGGCGCCGGCCTCCAGCGTGTTCACCAACTGGCTGTGCAGCTTGGCCCGTTGCTCGCCGGAGACGGCGTAGTCGGCCGCGACCTGGTCCTGGTAGTGGAACGACAGCCAGGCGATGACGGGGATGGGCAGGAACGCGATCCAGGCGATCTGCGGTGCCAGCAGCAGGAAGAGCGGCACCAGGAGGGCCATGCTGGTGCCGAGTTGGAGCAGGTCGCCCGCCGAGCCCGCGAAGAAGGTGCCCAGCTGACGGACGTCGTCGGTGAGCGCGCCGGCGATCCGGGTGGTCCGCTCGCCTTCCAGGTGCCGCAGTTCGAGGTGCTGCACATGTGCGTACGTCCGGTTGCGCCAGTCGTGCTCGATGTCCTGGCCGAGCCGGCGCCACTGGAGGTTCGAGGCGTACGACAGGCCCGCCACGGCGGCACAGGCGACGGTCATCAGCCCCGCCAGACCGAAGAGTTGGGCGGACGCGGTGGTCAGGCCGAGGTGGACCAGCGGAGCCGCCTGCCCCTTGATGAGGACCAGTCCGGTCCAGCCGAGGAAGGTACCGAGCGCCATCTCCGAGGCCTGGCAGGCGACGGACAGGGCAACGGCCCCGTAGAGACGGCGTCGGTGCGGTCCGACGATCTCCACCAGAGGGTGGCGTTCGACGCCGGGCCCGGCCGCTTCCCGGGACGCGTCGACCGTTCTGCGCCAGGCCTTGCGCAGGACGGCCGTGGTCAGCACGGCCACCCCGCCCACCGCCACCAGTTGCCTGCTCAGCGCCGACCCCTTGATCAACGCGATCCCGGCCGCGACCCCGCCGCCGACGGCGAGCACCGGTCGCACGACCCCGCCGCGGTCCGCCTGCGGGACCGGTGCGGCGACGGGTGGGGCCGGTGCCGGGCGTCCCGCTCCGGTCGAATCCTGCGCGACCAGGGTGACGGCTCTGCGGACGATCCGGCCGACGTCCGCGGCACGCAGCCGTGCATCGTGCCGGACGAGCACCCCGCCCGTGACCGGGTTGGCCCGGGCCTCGGTGATCCCGGGAATGCGGCGCAGCGCGGCGGCGAGGATCTCGGCCGTCCGTGGCCGTCCGAGCACCGGCTTGACGTCCCAGCGCTGGCGGCCCGGAGTGACCGAGCGCGGGCTCACGTCCCCTTCCGCGGACCGGAATCCGGCTGCGGCACCCAGTAGCGATGACATGCGTACGATCACCTGTTTGCGGAGGTCACGGGTAATCCGTCGACGAGCGCGGCGGAATTCGGCGCACGGCGGATTACCGCGACGGAGCGGAAAGTCCGAGAGAGGGCGGAGGCGTGGTCGAAAAGCCCGAGGCCGACCGCCGCGAGGACCCGTCTTCCGAGGTCGGCGGAAGACGCGCTCAGGCGGCGGGCCGGGCCGCGCATCAGCGCGTCACTGCGCCTTCGCGGCGGCGGCCGCGGTCGTACGGATCTTCGGAGTCCTGGCCTCTTCCTTCTCGCCGTGCGAGGCCGCACCCTCGGTGGGCCGGTGGTCGTCACCGGAGGCGATCTGCGCCGCCACCATCTCGGCAGCCACCTCGACCGCGAGGTCGTGAATGTTCTCTCCGGCCTCTTGGGCCGCCTTCTTCACCTCCATGACAAGACCGACGGACGTCGTGACGACACCGCGCACCAGCGGCCTGAGGACACGCTTGGCCAGTGGCGCGACGAGGAGACCGATCAGAAACGGCGGAACGACGGGCGGCATGATGCTCCCACTTCTCTACGCGGATGTATGACAGAGGAAACCCAGGGCACTGCGAACGCCGGAGCACGCACAGCGGGGAAGGCGGAGGCACCCATTTCCGGAATTCTCGATAAGCCCGTGCGGGGCTCCCTGTCGGGCTGAATTTACTGTCGATGGGACAAGTCGATGGGATAAACCGTCCGCTCCTCGGTCACCGTAGTCCAGTCATGTCCATCGAGGCCAAACGGTGCCAGCGAGTTTCACTCATGCGAGTGCTATCCCTCTTCGGACCGCTACGTATTGCGGTGAGTGCATTCACCAAGCAGTGCCGCGGCGAGTCACCGACATCCGGCTCCGACGGTTCACGGACGAGTGAACTCCCAGCCGGCCACTGGCACACCGGCTGCCGCGAACGCCAGCATGGCCGCCATGGCCACCACGCACCCCCGAGCCGAGCGGGCCGCCCAGGCCCGGGCGGCCCAAGCCCAGCTCGCCGCCGACGGAATCGACGGGGTGGTGTTCGGCTGGGTCGACAACGCCGGGCTCACCCGGGTGAAGTCCGTCCCGCTCGCCCAGCTCGAACACGCCGCCGAGTACGGCGTCGGCGCCGTCCCGTGCTTCGACGTCTCCCTGGTGGACGACTCCTTCACCGTGGCGTCTTCGAGCACCGGCCCGGTGGGCGACCTGCGGCTCGTCCCCGACCTCGACCGGCTCACCCCGCTCGCCGCCCAGCCCGGCTGGGCCTGGGCCCCGGCCGACCGCTACGCCCAGGACGGCGCCCCGCACCCCGGCTGCCAGCGCGGGTTCGCCCGCCGGGTCACCGAGGACGTCGAGCGGCGCGGGCTTTCGGTGCGCGCCGGGATCGAGGTCGAGTGGGTGGTGGCCGACGCCGCTGGGACCCCCGCGGCGCTCGGGCCCGGGTACGGGATGACCCGCTTCGTCGAGCACTCCGACTACCTGCGGGAGGTGCTGCGCGCCCTCACCGCCCAGGGGTTGGCCGTGCTCCAGCTCCACCCCGAGTACGCCGCCGGGCAGTTCGAGGTCTCGGTCGGCGCGGAGGGGCCGGTCGAGGCGGCCGACACCACGATGCTGGTGCGCCACACCATCCGGGCCGTCTCCGCCCGGCACGGCCTGCGGGTCTCGTACGCGCCCGTCTTCACGGAGGGCTCGGTCGGCAACGGCGGCCACCTGCACCTCAGCCTGTGGCGACAGGAGCAGAACCTCGGGCACGGCGGCCCCGGCCGCCATGGGCTGCACCCCGAGGCCGAGCAGTTCTTCGCGGGCGTGCTGGCCGAGCTGCCCGCGCTGCTCGCCCTCGGCGCGCCCGGCGTCGCCTCCTACCTGCGGCTGGTCCCCTCCCGCTTTGCCGGGGCCTACCGCTGCTGGGGCCTGGAGAACCGTGAGGCGGCGCTTCGCCTGATCACCGGCTCCGCCGCCGGGCAGGCAAACGCCGAGCTCAAGTGCTTCGACGCCGCCGCCAACCCGTACCTGGAGGTCGGCGCCGTGCTGGCCGCCGGACTCGCCGGCCTGGAGTCCGGCCTGCCCCTGCCGCCCGAGACTCCGAGCGACCCCGCCGTCCTCGGCGCCGTCGAGCGCCTCCCGGCGAGCCTGCCGGAGGCGATCGACGCGTACGAGAAGTCCGCACTGCTGCGGCAGGCGCTCGGTCCCGAGCTGTACGAGGCCGTGCTGGCCGTCCGACGGGCGGAGGCCGAGCTGTTCGCGGGGCACACGGATGCGGCCGTCATCGACGCCGTCCGCTGGCGCTACTGACAGGTTTCACGGAGCACAGCAGGATGCGGCCGCAGCGCGTGAGGAGCAGTTCCTCGGCCGTGCCCGTGCATGGGTGACGGTGCCGGCCACCGTGAGAAGCATGGTCTGCATCAGTCCACTTGAACTCTGGGGGAGGACCTAAGCGTCGGAGCGGTGACAGCAGGTTCCAGCGGCTTCGCCATGTAGACCGCCTCGGCGCCGTAGCTCGCGGGCAGCCCGATCTCGGGGCGGGCTCGGTAGCCCAGCCGGGACCACAACGCCTCGGAGCCACGTACGGCGACCAGAGAGAGGGTCCGGTAGCGGGCCGCCCGCCCGATCTCCTCCAGATGCCGCTGTATCCGGCGGGCCAGGCCCCGGCCGCGCGCCCGCTCGGCGATCGTCAGGTCATGGGTGTGCAGGTTGCTCGTCCCGTCGCTGTCCTGTGCCTCGTTTTCCTCGGCCCGGCTCAAGTCCGGGCAGCGGAACAGCGGGTACGGCAAGGCGAGCAGGTAGCCGCCGAAGCCACCCGCGTGCTCCAGCACGAAGCAGGTCGAGGGCGAGGCGCGCTGCCGGGAGCGCAGCGCCTCCCGCCCCTCGGACAGACCGCTCGCGGCGTACGCGCGTTCCTCCAGCGCGACCACCTCGTCCCAGTCCTCCTCCTGAAGCAGCCGGATCCGGTTGTCGGTCATGCGCCTCCTCCGTCCGCAGCCGGGCCGCCGACGCAGGTGTACGGCAGCGGCGCGAAGCCGTTGAACCCCCGGGTGGCGTAGGCGACGGCGTAAGCGCCGCACGAGTGGACCCACACCGGGTCGCCGGAGGCGATCGCACGCGGAACGCGCACCGTGCCGACCTTGGCGTACGCGTCGTCGCTGTCGCAGGTCGGGCCGGCCACCACAGCGTCGGCGAACGGCCCGCCGGGGTGGGTGGGGAACTCCAGGCGGTACTGCAACTGGTCCATCTCGTAGAGGCCGTTGAACTTGCCGCAGCTCAGGTAGAGCCAGTCCTCGCGGGTGCCGTCGAGCCGGTGTCGGGAGGTGAGCCGCGCCGCGTGGGCGCGGATCGCGCCGTGGTCGGCGACCAGGTGGCGGCCGGGCTCCACCAGGAAGTCCAGCGGAGCGGCGTTGACGGCGCGCAGCCGTTCCATGCCCTCGCGGATCACCACGAACATCTTGTCCAGCGGCGGTTCCAGCGGCCGGCCGCGCCGGTCGAGGACGCCGAGAGCGGGCAGTCCGCCGCCGAGGTTGATCAGGTCCGCGGTGATGCCGTGCCGGCCGAGCGCCTCCAGGACCGCCGCGAGGGAGTCGATCGCCGCGACCCAGGCCTCGGCGGTCATCTGCTGGGAGCCGACGTGCACCGACAGGCCGGAGGGCACCAGCCCGGCGCTCCGGGCGGCGCCGAGCACCCGCGGGGCGTCCTCGGGCGAGCAGCCGAACTTGTGGCTCAGGCCCCACAGCGCGCCCTCGCCGGTGGTCGCGATCCGGCAGAACACCCGTGATCCAGGGGCGTGTTCGGCGATCGCGGCGACGTCCTCCAGGCAGTCGGTGGCGAAGTCGCGCACGCCCAGCCGGTAGGCCTCGGCGATGTTGCGGTCGGACTTGACGGTGTTGCCGTAGTGGATCAGCCCGGGGGCCACCCCGGTACGCAGCGCCTGGGCGATCTCCTGCGGGCTCGCCGCGTCGAAGCCGGAGCCGAGCCGGGCGAGGTGGCCGAGGACCTCGTCCACCGGGCAGGCCTTCATCGCGAACCGGACTGCGACGCCGGGCAGTTCGGCGCACAGGGCGGCGTACTGGCGGCCGATGCCGCTCAGGTCGTAGACGATGGTGTCCTCGACGGCAGCGGCGAGCGCGGCGCGCAGGGCAGGGTGTCCGCGCGGGTCGGGGAAGGGCGCGGTGGATGCGTACACGGAGGCCGGCGCGGTCGGGGTGTGATGGCCGGTTCTGCCGTGGTCGGCCGTCCGGCGTGGTTCGGCGATCTGGCGCACGTCGGTGGTCTGAGGCCTCACGTTTGAACTCCCGGTCCGGCTGGATGAATGATGCCAAGGGCCTGCTGGCACGCATGAGATGAAGCGAGGGAGCCCGAAGGTCGGCTGTGACGCCTGACCTGGACTCCCTCCACGCCGCACTCTATGCACTTCTGGGGCCTGCTCCTGCACCTGCTGTGCACCCTGCGCGGCCCGCCCGCAGCGCGCCCTAGCCGGTCCCGGGCAGGAACCCCAGCCAGGTGAAGAACGCGTCCCCGAATGAGCCGCGCCGCCTCTTGCCCCGTCTTGTCCTGGCTCGTCCCGTCTCGTCCTGGGAGTACGGATGTCGACCTGGTCGGGATGCGACCACAGCCCGGCCTCATCCACCCAAACGGCGTCGGTGTGAGCCTCCATGGCCTTGACGATCAGGTGTCGACGGATGCCGGTGCGTTCTCGTTCAGTGAGGTTGGCGAGGTCGCCCGTGTCCGGTGTCTTGCCCGTCTCGTTGCGGTAGCTGGTTGATCAGCCGGCGTGAGAGGTGGGTCGGATGAGCTGTGATGAGGTGCTGCGGCTGCTGCGTTGCAGCGCGTGGTGGTGCACGAGGGCACGTCCGGTCCCTGCGGCAGGCCGCCTGCGCGATCGAACGCGCGGACGCCGCGGGCATCGGCGCGTTCTGCACCGCCGCACGATGTTTCGCCCCGACAGCTGGAAGGTGCCATGAGCGCGCGTCGTCTGTTACCGAACGAGGAGTCCCTTGACCTCATCAGGCTGGTCCGGAAGCTGGCGGCCGATGAACTCGCGCCGCGGGTGGATGCCGATGAGGCGAACGAGGCGTTCCCTCGTGACGTCTTCCGGCTCCTCGGACGCGTCGGCCTGCTCGGTCTGCCGTACTCCGAGGCCTACGGTGGCAGCGGTCTGTCCTACGAGGTGTACCTACAGGTCGTCGAAGAGCTCGCGTCCGTGTGGGTTACGGTCGGTGTAGGCGTCTCGGTGCATGTGCTGTCGTGCTTCGGCTTGGCGACGATGGGTACCGAGGAGCAGAAGCAGGAGTGGCTGCCCGCGATGCTCGGTGGCGAGCTGCTGGGCGCCTACTGCCTCTCGGAGCCGCACGCCGGCTCGGACCCGGCCGCGATGCGGACCCGGGCCCGTCTGGACGGCGATCACTACGTCCTGAACGGCGCGAAGGCCTGGACGACCCATGGCGGCCACGCGGACTACTACAAGGTCATGGCCCGCACCTCGGAAGATCGCACGGGTGTCTCGTGCTTCATGATCCCCGCTGGCGCCGAGGGCCTCACCGCTGATGTGCCTGAACGGAAGATGGGCCTCACCGGGTCCGCGACCGCGACCATGGTGCTCCGGGACGTCCGTGTCCCCGTCGAGCGGCGCATCGGCGCCGAGGGCGACGGCCTGCGTATCGCTCTCGCGAGCCTGGATTCCGGCCGGCTCGGTATCGCGGCCGTCGCGGTCGGTCTCGCCCAGGGCGCGCTTGACTGCGCGGTCGCCTATGCGCGCGATCGGGAGACGTTCGGATCACGCATCATCGACCACCAGGGAGTCGCGTTCCTGCTCGCCGACATGGAGGCCGCGGTCTTCTCAGCGCGTGCTGCGACGCTCCATGCCGCCCGGTTGAAGGACGCGGGACTGCCGTTCAGCCGTGAGGCGTCGGTCGCGAAACTCGTCGCGACCGACAACGCGATGCGTGTCACCACCGATGCGGTCCAGGTGCTCGGCGGGGTCGGCTACACGCGCGAGTTCCCGGCCGAGCGGTACATGCGGGAGGCCAAGGTGACTCAGATCTTCGAAGGCACGAACCAGATTCAGCGCATGGTCATCGGACGGTCGCTGGCCAAGTCCGACCACGGCGACCTCACCTTGGCCCCCTGAACCTGACTCTGAAGCCGATCGGAAAATCCATGTCGTGACGAGTGCCGAGCGGGCGACGGCGACGACGGCTTCGGCATGGCCGCGGCGCCCGACGATGCGACGGTCGCACGCGCCGAGGACGGTGCCCGTGCGGGCAGCGACGTTCGCGGCCTCGCCGAGGGCGCGGTCCGGCCGGCCCGAGGACGACCGGATGCAGTGCGCGAGACTGCAGCCTGGTCGGGGAGGGGAAGCGCGACCGACATCAGCAACACCCGGCCCGCCGAGGGTGAAGCGCCGACGCCGCGGCAGAGCCGGCCAGGGAGCTGTGGTGCTGCTCCGGGCCGTCGTGCCGCAGGGCGGAAGATGGAGTGCCGCAACTGAGTGCGCGTGTCGGCGGTTACCGGTCAGGGGTCTGTGGGAGGAGCAGGTCGCGTAGGGCCGTCGCCGCGTGCCTTACCTCGGATTGTTGTGGCTCGTCGCAGAGTCGGTCGAGCTGAGCGAGGAATGCGCGCGACTCGCTTTCGGAGCAGGCCGGTTGCCCTTCGGGCGCAGGCTCATGCTGGCCGTAGATGAGTTCATGGACCGCGTCGTCCATACTCACACCCGTTGTGTCGCCTTCAGCGACATGCTCCACGCAGCCCAGGAGCAGGGCCAGTGCCGCGGTGCCGAAAATGCACCGCTCCTGCGCGGTATCGATGCTGACCAGGGCGGGGTTGCCGATGCGACGCAGCGCATACCCCGATGCCAAGGCGGCGAGCATTCCGGCGAAGTCGTCCAGACTGACGCCGGGACGCAATCGCAGTCCACGAGCCAGAAACATCTCCTGGTACATCTGCTTCCAAGGTGCCATCGCGCCCTGGTGATTCGCCGCCAGAGCCTCCTGGATCACCTCGTCGCCCTCGGCGGCGGCGGTGGCCACGAGTTCGAGGCGGAACGTCGGGCCGTCCACAATGGTGGTGAGGTCGTAAAAGCACAGCCGATGCGCCGCTTCGACGAACTCCGGCCCCTCAAGGAGCCGTTCGGTGTCCGGACCGATCCGCGAGTCGTACAGCGCCGGCTCGTGCAACGACCAAAGGCCGAAACTGAGCAGGTCGGCGATGTAGTCCGAGTGTGACCTCCAGCTGCACCGAAGAGTTGCGGTCGAGCCCAAACGGGAGAAGGGCTCTGGGTTGTTGGCCATTTCGGCCGCGATGGCCCGCTGGGACAGAAAGCTCAGCAGAGGACGCCCGAGCGAGTTGTCGTCGTCCGGATCGCTGAGCACTCGCTGTGCCCCGGGGCCCAGGTGACGGCGGATCAACTGCATGCCGGCGAGGACGTAGGCGGCGGTCACGGGGTCGTTGGCCAGTCTTCGTCTGCTGAAGGGCGTGCGCCGGTTCATTCGGCACAGCACACCTGAAAGGTCCTGGTCGTAGGGGTAGGGCAGCCGGCCCTTGACAGTTCGCTCCTGGTCCATGCCGTCATCGTCGCGGCAATCGGCACCGTGCAACAGGCGCGCAGCTGCGCGGTGTTCGGCGCGCCCCCCTGCCTGCGGCCACTCAGCAACGCCGCCGCAACCGGCCCGATGTACGCGGCAGGCGAACCGCCTACAAAGGCCTTGGACGACCGATACGACACGAAGCCGGCAGCCCAGGGGGCCCAGCAATGCCTGATCCGACCACCCCAGACTCCCCGCCTCCGCACCGCAGGGACATCCTCGCCTGGGCGGCGTTCTTCACCGCCGTGTCGAGCCTGATCGACGCTCTGCACGGTTGGTGGTAGCAGCCCGTGCGGCTGCGGCACGCCCGGCGTGCGTATCTCGGCGGCCTGGGTGAGGACGGCGGTCAGGAGGCCATGCTCGAGACGTGCTCAGGCTGACCGCCCTGCCGTCCCACGGCCATCGCTTGCCGCGCCGTCAGGCCGTCGGAGCTGTCGGGGCCGTAGGGGCGGTAGGGGCGGTAGGGGCCGTCGGAACCTGTCCGGCTTCTGACGAGGTTTCGGCTCCCGACGAAGTGATCACCTCGGAGCTCCCGTTCCCGTGGTCGGTGATGCCTCCGAGGAAGGCGAGGCCGAGGCCGGCGGCGGCGAGGGCCGCGCCGACCAGGGCGGGTGAGGCCCAGCCCCAGCCGGCCGAGATGGCCAGGCCGCCGAGCCAGGCTCCGCCGGCGTTGGCCAGGTTGAAGGCGGAGTGGTTGGAGGCCGCTGCCATCGTCGGGGCGTTCTTCGCCTTGGCCATGAGCAGCATCTGCACGGGCGTGGTGACCAGGGCGCCCATCGCGCCCATGAAGGCAAGCGTCACCAGGGCGGGAACGGCGCTGTGGACCGTGAAGTAGAACGTCACGAGCGACGCGCCGAGCAGGGCGAGCCCGCCGTACAGCGTCGGACGCAGGGCACGGTCGGTCAGTGGGCCCGCGATCAGTGTGCCGAGCGTCATGCCGATGCCGTAGAGCGCGAGGACCCAGGTGGTCGAGGATTCGGAGAAGCCCGTCAGGTGGGTCAGGATCGGCACGAGATAGCTGTAGACGGCGAAGAAGCCGCCGAATCCCACGACGGCGGTGGCCAGGCCGAGGGCGACCTGCCTGTTGCCCATGGCGCGCAGCTCGTGCCGGATGCCGGCCTGGCTGCCGCGGGGCTGGTGGGGGACGAAGGCGGCCAGCGCGGCCAGGGCGATCAGGCCGATGACGGCGACGGCGCAGTAGGCGTACCGCCAGCCCAGTTGCTGCCCGAGGGCCGTGCCGGCCGGGACGCCGACGATGTTGGCGATGGTGAGTCCGAGGAACATCCTCGACACGGCCCGTCCGGCTCGTTCGGGGGCGACCAGCCGGGAGGCCACGACGGCGCCCACGCCGAACAGTGCTCCATGGGGCAGGCCCGCCAGGAATCGTGCGGCGAACAGCAGGCCGAAGCTGGGAGCGAGGGCGGACGCGACGTTGCCGACCACGAACAGTGCGGACAGCAGGACCAGGAGTCGTTTGTGGGCGATGCGCGCGCCGATGCCCGTCAGCACGGGGGCGCCGACGACGACGCCGAGTGCGTAGGCGGAGACGATGTTGCCGGCGTGCGGGACAGACACGCCGACCCCGTCGGCGATCTGGGGCAACAGCCCCATCGTCGCGAACTCGGTCGTACCTATACCGAACGCAACGAGGGCAAGGGCCAGCAGGGCCAGTGGCATAGAGCGGGAGTACCTTTCACGGGCAGCGATCCGGATGCGGCGGAGCAGACGGGACTGTGTCTGTCCTGCTCCTGCTCCTGTGGCCAGTCGCGCCGGCCACCATTGCCCGGTGCGCCCCCCAGGACAGGGAAGGCCCACAACGAGTACAGCCACGGCACAGGCCCACGCATTCCAAGATCGACCGACAGGACCTTGTGGCCTGCATCACACTGGGAGGCGGCGCAGCTCGCGTGACCAGATGACGACCTCGGCCTTTGGCTGCGGCGAACGCGATGGAGATCCTTCCCACCGTTGTGGCGCTGCCGCTCGATATTTCGTTGGTGTTCGAGCGCCTGCGCACGACAGAGTGGCGTCGTGACTGAGCTGTGGGCGCACACCCTGACCTGGGCGGAAGTGGATCCGTTGCGGCATCCGTTCGAGCTCGATGACGATGCGGCGAAGACACTGGGCGGTCTTGTCGCGCCCTTGGTGCCCGACGCCCAGGCCATGGAAGAGAACCGGTGGCATTCGCTGGATCCCATCACCAGGTTTCTGGTGGACCGCTACGGCCGGTGGGCGTGCGGTTGGAACTGGTCGGTGGGTGAGGGTGACACCGACGGAGGGGTCGTCGACACATGGTGCTGCGCCGCCCACACCGTGACGACCGCGGACGCAACCGCCCCGCTGGTCGTCGCGGCCCTCCTTGAATGGCGTGACTGGCTAGAGGATCTGGCGGAGCGCTTCTCCGCCCTGGCGCCACCCTCGAACTCGGCCGAGTCCTCGAAGGATCCCTGGCATTGGGAGCGGGCGTGCACGCGGCTGGTCACTGTGGTGGCCGATCGCACTCATGCCGAAAGCGGCTGGTACGGGCACTGCAGGCAGGTGCTCGAATGGTTCCTCGCCTACAACGGAATCGACCCTGAGCGAGCCAAGGAGATCGTGGAGGGTGCGGTCGGTGGCCGTTTCGGCAGCTGGATCGCGCCAGACGTCACGGTCGTCGACGCGGTGAGCTCGCGGTTCGCCCGGACCATGGGCGGAAACCGATGAACGACATGCCCGACGACCATGACGACGCCCTCGCCGACTGGCTGCGCATCCGTACCGAGATCGCGTGGCCGCGTTGGAACGGCGAGCTCCCCGTCGCCGAACCGCCGACGCCGCTCGACGGTTTCCGGGACTTCTTCACCGCGACACGCGGCGGGCGCGACGCCGAAGGGGCCGCGCGGGTGCTGACCGCCCTCGACCAGGCTCTCGCCGACGCGGAGCAGGGCGTACAACTGACCTTCGCCCTCATGGCGAACTGGCAGCGGACCGTGCTGCACCGCAAATCCGCCGTCGTCTTCCGCACGATGCCGGCCTTCGCGAAAGGCGGACGCGAGCGGTACGGGCTCGCGCCCGAGACACAAGCACGGTTCCAGCGCTGCCTCGCCGAAAGCAGCCGCCGGGACCTGCCCCTCCCTTCACGCGCCGCCCGGACGTACCTCGATGTCCTCTTCTTCCATCCGTTCGAGGACGGCAACGCCCGCGCAGCCATGCTGGCGCTGGCCTTCGTTCTGGCCCGCGAGGGCGTCTACGTCGACCAGGTGCACCCGTTGCAGGCCACCCGCTGGGCCGACGACGCCGAAGGCGCGGCCGATCTGGCGGTACTGCTCGGCATCCTGATCACCGCGACGGAGCGCCGCCTGTCCACGGGAGCCGGCCACGCGCCGCGTCGCTGATCACACGCGGCCGGATCGACGAGCAGTTGGGGACGATCGCCCCGGCCGGGGGGTCAGGTGGCCTTTGGCCAGCCGCGTAGTTGGGTGGCAATCCTCGCAGCGGTGCAGGCGGGGTCCCGCAGCAGGTCACGCAGCGCCACGGCGTCCTCCCGGGCGGGCTTGACCGGGATCCCTGAGGCTTCCAGGTACATCACTCCCGTCGCCGCGGCCACGGCCATGTTGGAGCGCTCCAGCCATCGGCACCGGCCGAGGACATGCACCAGGGCGGCGGCACGGGCGTAGGGGCCGTCGTAGACGGGCTGGTCCAGCAGCTCGGCCCGGTGACCTGCGACCGCGGCCACCGGCACTCCGTAGTCTTCGGGGACGGGATCCCCCGCGCCCGCGATCTCCGCGACTTGCAGGATCCAGGGGACGTCGATGTGCAGGTCCATTACGCGGCGTGGGCTCCGGAGGTGCGGAGGTCGGCGTCTTCGGCTTCGTCGAAGACGTCCTGGTGCTCGCTGAGGAACCGCTCCGCGGCGGCCAAGCCGCGCTGCCGCAGGCCTTCGGTGTCTTCCTGCACAAGGACGGCGATGTAGTCGCCGAGGCTCAAGCCGCGGTCCCGGGCCCGGGCTTCCGCCAGTTGCTTGATCTCGCTGTCGACGCGCGCACCCAGCTGTGTCTTCGCCATACCCCGATGGTAACAGCTGTTACCATCCGGCAGGCGCCGACGGCGATCGTATTCGTGACCACGACAGCTTGCTGATCAGCGAGGCCGGCGCTCCGCGAGTGCCTTGCGGGCCGTCTTCGTACGGGCTGCTCTGTAGTAGAGCGGTTTCACAAATGAATACCGCCACGGGAGCGCCTCGGTAAAGCCGTCTACCTGGCGGAACTGCTCCCTGGCCGCCCTGTACCGGCCCTGCCGGTACAGGAAGTACGCCAGCAGGTGCCGTACCTCCGGGAGCCTCGGGTGGTCCGGGTCAGCGAGTGCCGCGTCGGCGAGCGCCGTGTCAACCAATGCATGTACCTGCGGACTGCGAAATCCGAAATCACCCAGCTCGTCGGCATGGTTCTCGTACCAGGCGATCAACGGCAGTGCGGCCAACAGGCTCCCCGGCGGCGCACCGGCAGCCGACTTCTCGGCGAACTCCCGCGCGATCCGCTTCGAGCCTCGCCATTTCTCGGTCCAGTACTGGAGGGCACTGCTGTGCGCTTCGAAGTGATGCGGTGCCCGTGCCGTGATCTCGGACCAGAGCACCTGCATCTCCCGGTTGGGGTAGCCCAGTCCGAGCGCCCTCCAGATTTCCGCGACGAGCGGAGTGGGGTCGTCAGGGCGAAGCGCCAAGGCCCGCTCGATGTCGTCCTTCGAGGCGAACAACTCCCGATGGAATCCCTCGAACTGGGACGAGGAGTGTCATGGTTGGGCGAATCCCTCCAGGAAGACCGTCGCGACGCACAAAGCGTGGGGTGACGGCAGTATGCCCCCCTCGACGCTGCGGCGACGTACGCATGAATGCCGCAATTGCCGAGCTTGGGAGACATGGCGGCTACAGGCCCGCCCGGGTCAGCAGCCACTCCATGCGCTCGACCGGAAGGAACGGCGAGGCGCCGGCGGCCTCCGCGACGCGCTCCGAGGTGTCGGCGAGGAGTCGGAACAGGGATGGGAGCGGGAGATTGCGGTGGGGCGCGACCGCGCGGCGGACGCGTTCTTCGGGGTCGGAGGCCAGCTTCTCGGCGAGTTCCGACGGCAGATCCGGATCGCGGGGAGCGAACGAGCGGAGCCGGGGTACAGGATCGGTGGCGAAGCGGCGCAGGGTCTCTGAGGGGAACGTCAACGCCTCCGCGTTGTCCCACCAGAACGTGAACTTGTCCCGTCGGCGGTAGCGGCGCTCGATCTTCTCTGCGGTCGCGGGATCAACCCGGTGCGGGGCGGTGCGAGCCATGGTGAGGCGAACGATCTCCTCCTCGTCGTCGAGCAGTCGGGCCACCGCGTCGGCCGGAAGGGCCTTGCTGGCGGCCGCTGAGACTCGGAAGCTGACATAGGGCGAGTCGATGTACGGCAGCGGATCGGCCGTGACCCATTGCAGGCGCAGGATCCGCAGCTCCGTGACTGCACCGCAGTCCAGATACCACTGCAGGATGGCTTCGTCGTCGGCATCGTCGCTCGGATCGGCTATCGAACGCGCAAGCTCGTGGACCGAGGTGTGGATCCGTGCCCGCGTGCGCTCCGGCGTGTCAGGGCGGGCGAAGACCTTCACCCGGACGTTCAAGGCCGGATCGACGGCAAGGACCTCGCGGATCGACGGAGGCAAGTCGGGATGCCGGGCGAGCTCAGCACGCACCTCGCTGTCCGGATCACCGGCGAGCTGCTGGAGGGTGTCCGCGTCGAGAACGGCGTGAATCACCGCGCCCGCCCGAGTCACAGGGTCTGCCAACAGCTCCGGCAGCAGGTCCGAGGGCGGTATCGGATGCGGTCCATGCGGGAAGTACGTCGAACAGGCCGCGGCGCGGACCTTTGCCTCGGGATCGGTCAGCAGGGTCCGACGGACCGCTTCCGGCGCTTGTGTCCAGTGCTGCGCCAGCGCGGCGCGGATCGCGGGGTCGGAGTCAGCGGCGAGGCGGGCCCCGAGGTCGGGCGGTGTGTGACGGCCCTTGGCCAGACACTCGCGGACTTTTGGGTCGGGATCGTCGATGAGCTGCTCCAGCATCTCCCTAGGCGCGGTCGTCGCGCGGCTGGCGAGCGTGGACCGCACCGCCTCGTCCTGATGGGCGGCCAGACGGATACGGAACCGGTCCGGCAGCCGGTCGTTGCGCGCCAGGCTGTGCAGGAGCATGTGGTCGTCGCTCGCGATGATCTCGGCGAGCATGTCGTCGGTGAGGTCCGGACGCATCGCCACCTTCCCCCAACCCCGCCGCCATGCGAACAGTCGCCGGACCATGAGGGCCGGCAAGGCGGGATTCATCGCCAGCCCGTCCATCACCTTGTCGAGGTGGACCGGAGTCAGTGCGTCAGCGTCCATGCGGCCAGCCTGCCAGGCGTGCTTCGATGCGCAGCCGCCGGGCTGCGGCCGGCACCGGCCGTGGGCCCCACGGGGTCAAGGCAACGGTGATGCAGGCGCTTACGCGTGGTTCGTTGAAGCTCTCCTGTCCTCGACGTGGACTATGCGCAGTTCGGTGCCATCCCGGTGGCGCTTGGAACGTCCGGACAGCCCGACGGCGATCTGTGACGGATCATGAGGCTCATCAGGGCCGACATAGGTGAGGACATCGTTGTGGTGCCCGGTGACAACCCATCCCTCAGCGTCCTTCAGATCGATCACCCCAAAGTCTCCTGCCGAAGACCCGGCATGCGCCGGGCCGAACTCCCTCAGGATCTCGGTGGCCTGTTCAGCAAGGTCTCCGTCCGGAGCAGTCAGCACGACACAAGTGCCGTGCTCGAACAGCACCCATGACTTCTGAGGGTCGTCAAGAAGCCGCTGCCAGGTCTCTATGAGCATCTCGGTGTTCACAGCGGTCATCATGCCGCAGGGCACTGACACAGGGGCGCGGTCGACCCCGGCACTGCATGGGCCAGTCTCGGGGCGGGGCCCGGTGCGGCTATTCGGACGCGTGGGCGAGTTCGTCGGCGTCGGCGAGCATTCGTGTGTTGTCCGGTTCCCTGCCGGTGAAGAGGCGGAAGGCGTCGGCGGCCTGGAAGGCGACCATGCCGAGGCCGTCCAGGACGGTGCAGCCGCGGGTGCGGGCGGCGCGCAGCAACGCGGTTTCCAGCGGGCGGTAGACGACGTCGGCGACCCATAATCGGGGGTGCAGCAGTTCGGGCGGTAGGGGCAGGCCTGGGTGTGCGGCCGTGCCGGTGGGCGTGGCGTGCAGGAGACCGTCCGCGTGGGGCAGCAGTGCGGGGAGTCGGTCCTGCGTTTCCGCGGAGGCTCGTCCTGTCCCGTAGCGCCGGGTGAGCGATGTCGCGAGGGCGGTCGCGCGGTGGGTCAGCGGGTCGAGGATCGTGAGGTGGCCGGCGCCACGGGCGAGGATCGCGTGGGCCACGGCCGCTCCCGCACCGCCCGCGCCCAGCAACACCACGCGGTCCAGCCGGGCTTCGGGCAGTGAGTGGGCGAACGACGCCCCGAAACCCGTGACATCCGTGTTGTGGCCCGTCGCCCGCCCGTCCGCCCCGAAGACGACCGTGTTGACGGCGCCGATCAACTCAGCCTGCTCCGAAAGGGCGTCCAGATGGTCGACCACCAACTGCTTACATGGGAGAGTGATGTTGAGGCCCGTGAAGCCCATGTTCCGCGCGGCGTGCAGTAGTTCGCCCATCCTCTCGGGGGCGGTGGGGCGGGTGTCGAGGTCGATCAGGCGGTAGAGGTAGCGCAGGCCGTGCCGGTCCGCCTCGCGTTGGTGGAGTTCGGGGCTGAACGAAGCGCCGATGCCGGAGCCGATCAGACCGATGAGAAACGAGTCGTGGGCCATGTCAGCGCTTCACAGTCCGAGGTAGATTCGGCGCACCCGGGCGTCCTGGCTGAGCTCCTCGGAGGTTCCGGTCATGGCGACGCTGCCGTTCTCCATGACCAGGCAGTGGCTCGTCGCGCCGAAGGTGAGTTTGGCGTTCTGCTCGACGAGGAGCAGGCTCAGGCCCTCCTCGCGCAGGCGTTTCAGCGAGCTCAGGATCTCGCCGACGAGTTTCGGCGAGAGGCCCATGGACGGCTCGTCGAGCAGCAGGATGCGCGGCCCGGCCATCAGGGCGCGGCCGATGGACAGCATCTGCTGCTGCCCGCCGGAGAGGGCGCCCGCCAGCCGCTGGCCCATCTCGCCCAGCACCGGGAAGAGTTCGTGCACCTCGGCCAGGGTGGCCCGGGTCTCGGCGTCCCAGCGGCGGGCGTACGCGCCGAGCAGCAGGTTCTTCTCCACGCTCAGGCCGGGGAAGACATGCCGGCCCTCCGGTACGTAGCCGATGCCGTGGCGCACCATGTCGCGGGCCCGTACGCGGGTCAGGTCGCGCTCGCCCAGCGTGATGCGTCCGCCGCCGCGCGGTACCAGGCCCATGAGCGCCTTGAGGGTGGACGTCTTGCCCGCGCCGTTGGCGCCGATGATGCCCACCGACTCCCCCGGCTCCACGCTGAAGCTGATCGAACTGACCGCGCGGACCCCGCCGTAGTGCACGGACAGGTCGTCGACGGTGAGTGTGGCGGCGGTTTCGGTACGGGAGACACGGGGAGGGGGGAGCAGTCTCACCGGGTCGCCTCCTTCGAAGCGGGGGTCTGGGGCGGGGCCGACGGCGCGGCGGGCGGTGCGGCAGGGGGTGCGTTCGGATCCGGTCGCGGCACGTCGGCCATCGCGGAATCTCCCAGATACGCCTCGATCACCTCGGGCGCGGCGACCACCTCCGCCGGTGTGCCCTCGGCGATGATGCCGCCGCTGGAGAGCACCGTGACGCGCTCGCACAGCGACATGACCAGGCCCATGTTGTGCTCGATGAGGACGACCGTGGTGCCGCTGTCGCGGATGGAGCGCACGATGCGGGCGAGTTGCTGCACCTCTTCGCCGTTCAGTCCGGCGGCCGGTTCGTCGAGGAGCAGCAGCCGGGGCCGGGCGGCCATGGCACGGGCGATCTCGATGCGTCGCTGGATGCCGTACGGGAGGGAGCCGGGTGCGGCCTCGGCGAAGTCGGTGAGGCCGAAGCGTTCCAGGAGTTCCTGGGCCTGGTGGCGCAGCCGCCGCTCGCGGCGGACGACTCCGGGCTGCCATACCGCGTACTGCCAGATGGTGTGGGTCCTGGTGCGGTCGAGGGCGACGAGGATGTTCTCCCGGACGGTCAACTGGCCGAACAGGCGCAGGTTCTGGAAGGTGCGGGCCAGGCCGAGGAGGGAGAGCGTGTACGGGCGGGCCGTGGTGGTGACCCGGCCTGCGAACCGCACCTGTCCCGAAGTGGCCCGGTAGAAGCCGCTGATCACGTTGAACAGGGTGGTTTTCCCTGAGCCGTTGGGTCCTACGATCCCTCGGATCTCGCCGGGGCGGACCGTCAGGGAGACGTCGTCCAGGGCGCGCAGTCCGCGGAAGTCCTTGGTCACGGACCGGATTTCGAGGAGCGGCTCGTCCGTCGCATGGGGTGTCTCGACCGCCTCGTACGGCAGGAAGGGGCCCAGCCGGGCCCTCCCGTCGATCCCCCGCCGTCGTCTCCTGCCCACGAACTCCCTTGCCCTGGACGGGATTCCGGCGAGGCCGGTCGGCGCGAAGACGACCATGAGGACGACCACCACGCCGTATCCGAGTTGTGCGTACGTCGAGAAGTCGGAGAGCCATTCCCTGATGAGGGTCAGCCCGATCGCGCCGACCACACAGCCCACGAGGGAGCGCCGGCCGCCGATGATGACCATGGCGAGCAGGATGAACATGTTGCCGATGGAGAAGGTCTCCGGGGCGACATAGCGGATGAGGCCCGCGTACAGGACCCCGGCCAGGCCCCCGTACAGGCTGGCGAGCAGGAACGCGGTCATCCTGAGCAGCGGGATCTCCGCGCCCGTCGCGCCCGCCGCGAGGGAGTCGTCGCGCATCGCGCGCAGTCGTCGGCCCAGGTGGGTGCGGACGACGAAGAGTCCGAAGCCCAGGCCGAGCGCGCAGACCACCAACTCCAGGTAGTAGTAGAGGTATTCGCTGGAGAGGTCGATGCCGGGCAGGGTGGGCAGCGGGATGCCGGAGATGCCGTCGGCGCCGCCGCTGACCGAGGCGTTGGTGATCCAGTTGATGAAGCCGAGCGCCAGGCCGAGCGTGACGATCCCGAGGTAGTGGGACTGCATGCGCAGGGCCGGGATGCCGACGAAGAGGCCGGTGGCCACCGTCGCGAGGACGGCGACGGCCGCCGCCGCCCAGAATCCGTACCCGGAGTCGGTGGTGAGAATGGCGAGGGTGTACGCGCCGACGCCGAAGAACGCGACCTGGGCGAGGTTGATCTGCCCGGAGACGCCCATCGCCAGCCCCATACCGATGGCCAACAGGGCATAGATGAGCGCGATGTTGACGACATGGATGGAGTAGCCGCCCAGGCCGTACGGCAACAGCCAGGCGGCCACCGCCAGCGCCCCGAGCGCTCCGTACCGTCCGAGCGCTCCGACACGGAAACTCACGCGCGGCTCACCGTCCTCTCCCCGAAGACGCCCATCGGGCGGATCATGATGGCGACGGTGAAGACCAGGAAGGTGACGAGCACCGAGTAGCCCTGGAAGTGGCCGGCCGCGTAGGAGTCGAGGACGCCGATCGCAAGGCCGCCGACAACCGCTCCCGGGATCGAGCCGAAGCCGCCGAGCATGGCGGCGGCGAAGCCCTTGATGCCGAGGGCGCCGCCGAGCGAGGCGTCAACGTACAGCATCGGTCCGACGAGGCCGCCGGCCAGGGCGGCGAGGCCCGCGCCGATGGAGAAGGCGAGGGCGTTGCTGCGGCCGACGTCGATGCCGACGGCGGTGGCCGCCTCGTGGTCCATGGCGACGGCCTGCATGGCCGCGCCGCGCTTGGTGCGGGCGAGGAACCAGGCGAGGCCGATCACGGCGAGGGCCGCGACGGCCATCACCAGCAGGTCGTAGGTGCGGACGCGCACCCCGAACAGGTCGAGCGGGGCGGAGCGGACGGGTGAGCGGACCGCCCGTCCGGTGGTGCCCCAGATCAGGATGGCGACGGCCTGGAGGACGATGCCGAAGCCGATCGTGCCGATCAGCATCAGGTCGAAGTCCTTGTTCTCCAGGGGCCGCAGCACCCGCTCGATGACCAGGCCGATCGCGGCGGTGACCGCGATGGCCACCACCATGGCGACGGCGAAGGGCAACCGGGAGGTCAGATAGAAGGTGGAGGCCGCGTAGGCGCCGATCATGGCGATGTCGGCGTGGGCGAAATTGACCAGGCCCATGGTGCGGTAGACCAGGGAGAACCCCATGGCGACCAGGGCGTAGACCGCCCCCAGGCTCAGGCCTCCGACGAGTGTCTGGAGTGTTTCCTGCACGTCAGTGCTCCCGGTGGCTACGGTTGCGGGACGAGTTCGCCGTCGCGGATGACGCCGATGGTCGTCTTGGTGATGCCGACTCCCGTCTCGTCGTACTGGAAGTCGCCGAGCAGGCCCTTGTAGCGGGTGGCGCGGATGGCGTCCGCGAGTTCCTCGCCGGTCGCGCCGTTGCTGGTCTTCAGGGCGGTGAGCAGGATGTTCGCCCCGTCGTAGGCCTTGGCGCCGTGCATCTCCGCCTCCTCGCCGTAGGCGCTCTCGTAGGCGGCGGCGAACTTCTTCGACGCGTCGCTGACCTCGTTGCTGAGGTACGGGGAGCTGACGATGGTGCCTTCGGCTGCGGCCTTGCCGGCGGTGTCGATGAAGACGGGGGTGCCCTGCGGGGCCGCGCCCGCGAAGGGGGCGGTGATGCCGAGGTCGCGGGCCTGCTTGACGATCAGTCCGGCCTCGACCTCCTCCGAGCCGATGAAGATGACCTCGGGTTTCGTGGACCGGATCTTCGTCAGCGCGGCGCTGAACTCCTTCTGGTCGGTGGTGACGACCTGGTCGGTGGTCGGCTTGACGCCGAGGTCGCCGATGGCCTTCAGGAAGGCGTTGTGCTCGCCCTTTCCGAAGGAGCCGTTGTTCGTGATCATGGCGATCTTCTTGAAGCCCTTGTCCGTCACCAGGTGTTGGGCGAGCGTCGAGTCGTAGGTGGTGCTGGTCGGGCCGTTGAGGAAGAGGTACGGGCTCTTCAGCGCGACGAGGCCGTCGGACTGGCCGGAGGTGATGTTGGGGATCTTCGCCTGCTGGAGCACGGGACCCATGGCGATGGTCACCGCGCTCTCCGCCGTGCCGATCATGGCGACGTACTTCTCACTGACCAGTCTGCGGGCGAGGTTGGTGCCGGTGGTCGGGTCGCCCTGGTCGTCGAAGAGCTTCAGCTGGATCTTGCGGCCGTCGATGCCGCCCTTCTCGTTCCACTCGTCGACGGCGAGCTTGGCGCCCTTGTACTCCCAGTCCCCCAGTGAACTGAGCTGCCCGCTCTGCGCGTTGACGACGGCGACTTTGATGGGTCCGGACGAGGCCTTGGCGTCGTCGGCCGACTCGCCGGGGGCGCTGCACGCGGTGAGGGCGGTGGCGAGCGCGGCGGCCGTGCCGACGGCGGCTCGGACGGTGGCGCGTGGTCTCGGGGTGCTGCTGCGGGTCATGAGGTCACCTCGTTGTGAGCGGGCGGGAAGGCGTGGGGCGGTCATTCGGCGAAGGACCCGCGGTAGATGTCCTTGATGTTCCAGTGGCCCGGCGTCGGCACGGGTTCGTTGACCATCGGTACGTCGATGACGGCGGGCCTGCGCCGGGCGATCGCGTCGGCGAGGGCCTTGGAGAGATCGGCGGGGGCGGTGACGGTGTGTCCGTCGGCGCCGCAGGAGCGGCCGAAAGCAGCGAAGTCCGGGCTGTACGGCTGTCCTTCGGCGTCTGTGAACTCGCAGCCGTAGGACCGGCCGAACGACGAGGCCTGGAGGTCGGCGATGGTGCCGTGGGCCCGGTTGTTCATCACCACGAAGACGACGGGCAGGCCCTGTTCGACGGCCATCGGCACCGCGGGCAACTGGGCGCCCATTCCGCCGTCGCCGATCAGCGCGACCACCACGCGGTCCGGCTGTGCCAGTTGCACGCCCACCGCGGCGGCCGGGCCGAAGCCCATGGTCGAGGCTCCGCCGGGGGTGATGAACCGTCCGCCTTCGGGGAGTTCGTAGCACTGGGCGACGCCGTTCTTGTTCCAGCCGACGTCGGTGACGAGCACCGCGTCGTCGGGGAGCGCCTCGCGGAGGTCGGCGAGGATGCGCTGGGGGCGGAGCGGGAAGTTGTCGCTGCGGCCGTCCTCCAGGGCGGTGTCGAAGACTGCGCGGCGGGCGGTGGCGATGGTTTCGCGCAGGCCGTCCCGGACCCGCGGCTGTGGCCTGGCGGTCCGTACGGCCTCGTCGATGGCCCGTACCGCGTCTCCGACGTCCGCGACGGCGCCGATGTCGACGGGATAGTTGCGGCCGATCTCGGCGGGGTCGATGTCGATCTGGATGAGCTTGCTGGGCGGGCTGTCCTTGTCGCCGAAGGTCCAGGTGTACGCCGGGTTCCATGAGCTGGCGTCGGTCTCCGCGAACCGGGTGGCCAGCGCGAGGACCACATCGGCGCCCTTGGTGTACGCGTGGGTGGTCTCCAGGCCCCAGAAGCCGGGCATGCCGAGCAGCAGGGGGTGGCGGTCGGGCAGGACGCCCTTGCCCATCAGGGAGTGCGCGAGCGGGATGTCGAGGTGCTCGGCGAGCGCCGACAGGGCCTGCCGGGCGCCCTGTTCGCGCAGTCCGCCGCCGAAGTAGATCAGCGGGCGTTCGGCGTTCAGCAGGGTCTGGGCGATGCGCTCGGCGGTGGCCCGGTCGAGTCCGGGGAGTGCGCCGCCACCGGGCAGCGGGTACGCGTCGGTGTACTCCTCGACCTGTCGGCTGAACAGGTCCATCGGTACGTTGACCAGCACGGCTCCCGGCCGGCCGGAGGTCGCGGTCCAGAACGCCCGTTCCGTGGTGCGGGCCAGGTCCTGGACGCGTTGGACGTTCCAGGCGCGCTTGGTGAAGGGCCGGTAGATGGAGGTCTGGTCGGCGTCCGCGTGGAGGTTGACCTCCTGGTGCGGGTGGCGGCCGGCGTAGTAGGAGGGGATGTCGCCGGAGATGACGATCAGCGGGATCGAGTCGAGGGCGGCGGTGGCGACTCCGGTGACGGCGTTCATCATGCCGGGGCCGACGTGGGTGAGCAGGACGCCGGGCTTTCCGGAGGCGCG
Source organism: Streptomyces sp. NPDC001858 (assembly GCF_053594615.1). Classification (NCBI taxonomy): domain Bacteria; kingdom Bacillati; phylum Actinomycetota; class Actinomycetes; order Kitasatosporales; family Streptomycetaceae; genus Streptomyces; species Streptomyces sp. NPDC001858. The sequence continues at coordinate 41,984 of NZ_JBSFEV010000018.1, read as the reverse complement.
GGCGTAGCCGTCGGCGGCGTGCGCGGCGGCCTGCTCGTGGCGGGCGATGACGAATTCGATCGGGCTGGGGCCGAGGGCGTCCAGCAGGGCGATGTTGGTGTGGCCGCAGGTGCCGAAGACGTACTCGACTCCGTACGACTCCAGTTGGGCGGCCAGGGCTTCGGCGGCGGTCACGGTCATGCGTCGGTCTCCCCGTCGAAAGAGGTCGTGTCGGTGGAGGTCGTGTCGATGGAGGTCGTGTCGATGGAGGTCGTGGTGCCCCACACGGACTGGCCGCGGAGCATGAGGGTTTTGACGACCGTGTAGTCGTCGATCATCGAGCGGGGTGTCTCGCGTCCGAAGCCGGAGTCCTTGACCCCGCCGAAGGGGACATGGTCGAGGCGGTAGTTGGAGCTGCCGCCGACGATCAGCGCGCCGGTCTCCAGCTCGCGCCAGGCGGTGATGATGCGGCCCAGGTCGCGGGTGAACAGTCCCGCCTGCAAGCCGTAGCGGCTGGTGTTGCAGGCGTCGATGACCGCGCCGAAGTCGTCGTAGGGGAGCACCGCGACCAGCGCGCCGAAGACCTCGTGCAGCACGACGGAGGAGTCCGGCGGCGGGTCCGCCACGACGGTGGGCGCGGCGGTGGCGCCGTCCCGGGTGCCGCCGCGCAGCACCCGGGCGCCGGAGCCTGCGGCCTCGGCCGACCAGCGCACCACGCGTTCGGCGGCCTCCTCGTCGACCATCGCGCCGACGTCGGTGTCCGGGTCGAACGGGTCGCCGACCTTGAGGGTGTCGACGGCGGCGGTGAAGGCGTCGAGGAAGGCGTCGTAGCGGGAGCGGTGGACGTAGACGCGTTGGACGGAGATGCAGCTCTGGCCGGAGTTGCTGTAGCCGGTGCGGGCGCACTCCTTCGCGGCCTGTGCGATGTCGGCGTCCTCGCAGACGACCGTGGCCGCGTTCCCGCCGAGTTCGAGGACCAGGCGTTTGGCCCCGGCCGCGCGGGCGACGGCCCGGCCGGTCGCCGCGCTGCCGGTGAAGCTGATGACGGCCACCTCGTCGGCCGCGCACAGCAGCGCGCCCACCTCGCCGCCGCCGTGCAGCAGTTGCACGGCCTGCGGGGGCATGCCCGATTCCAGGAGCAGCGCGACGACGGCGGCGGTGGCGGCCGGGGCCTGCGGCGGAGCCTTGACGAGGGTGGTGTTGCCTGCGGCGAAGGAGGCTCCGAGTTTGTGCGCGAGGAGGTTCGCGGGGGCGTTGAAGGGGGTGATGGCGAGGGCCACTCCGGCCGGTGCGCGGTAGGTGAAGGCGGTGTTGCCGACGCCGCGCTGCCAGCCCGCGACGGGGAGGGTCTCGCCGCCGATGTGGCGGGCCTCCGCCGCGCACACGGCAAAGGTCTCCGCGACCCGGTCGATCTCGCCGAGTCCGTCCTTGACCGGTTTGCCCAGTTCCAGGGCGAGGAGGCGGGCCAGGCCCTCGCGGTGGGCGCAGGCGGCGCGGGATGCTCGGTCCAGGATGTCTGCGCGCAGAGCCGGTGCGAGCCCGGCCGGGGTGCGGGCCGCGGAGCGGGCGTAGGCGAGGGCGCGGGAGATCTCCTCGCCGGTCGCCGTGGTCGTCCGACTGACGACTCGGCGCAGGTACGGGCCTGTTCGGGTTGCGGCGGGACCGTTGCCACCCCACTGGCCTGCCACGTACGGAGGCGCTTCGGCCACCGTCGTGTCCGCGCCGGCCTTGAGAAGGGATTCGAGCATGAGATCTCCCAGGAAACCGCTGAGTGGTACTGGTGGACTGCTCTGTGGGTCGGCGTGTAACGTACGGGCGCCAACTCGCGGTGGCAAGAGGGCAGTTCGAGGAAGTTTCGAAGCGGAGGGAGAAGGCGCGTGAGCGACAGCGACCATGAGCGGGCGGCCGAGGCGACCGGGGTGCGCAGTGTGCGCAGGGCTCTGGACATCCTGGGACTGCTGACGGAGGATCAGCCGACCGCCACGCTGCGGGAGATCGTCGACGCCACCGGCCTGGCCAAGACCACGGTGGTCCGGCTGGTGCAGACGCTGGAGCAGTGCGGTCTGCTCTGGGACACCCCGGCCGGCTACACCGCGGGTCCCGGTCTGTGGCGCTGGGCGCATCTCGCGCAGACCAGCTGGGAACTGCCCCGGGAAACCCGCAAGTTGATGCGCGAGCTGGCCGAGGAGCAGCAGGAGACGGTCAACCTGTTCATGCTGCGCGGTCTGTCCCGTGTCTGTGTGGCCCAGCAGGAGAGCCCGCAGCCGCTACGCCATGTCGTACGGGTCGGCGACGAACTCCCGCTGTGGGCGGGCGCCTCGTCCAAGATCCTGCTGCGTACGGCTCCCGACAGCCTGCTGCGCCGGATCGCGGCGGGTTCCCCGCACGGCGAGGGGCACGCCAGGCAGCTGCGGGTGTGGGCGGATCTGGCGGCGGAGCGCGGCGTCGCGGTCAGCCGGGGCGAGCGCGACGAGGGGCTGACGGCCGTCGCCGTGCCCGTCGTGGGCCGCAGTGGGGCGGTCGTCGCCTCACTCTCGCTGAGCGGGCCGAGCCACCGTTTCCCCGAGTCCGTCATCGAGCGGTTCGCCAGCGCCCTCGCCGAAGTCGCCCGGCAGATGTCCGAGCAGGGCTTCGACCACCCGCTCAGCCCGTCGAAATGAGCCCACGGCAGCGACCGCGGAACCGGGAGCAGCCACAGAACCCGGAGCAGTCACAGACCCCCGAGCAACCGCAGGAACCGCAGAAGGAGCCGGTGCATGCCCGAACGACCGCTCTCAGGAATCCGCGTACTCGATCTCACCAATGTGCTGGCAGGACCGTACTGCAGTTATCACCTCATGCTCCTCGGCGCCGAGGTCGTCAAGGTCGAACAGCCCGGCCGGGGCGATCTCGCCCGTGGTCTCGGCCCTGATCCGGAGCTGAACCGGGCCGGTATCGGCGCCTCGTTCCTCGCCCAGAACGCCGGCAAGAAATCCCTCGTCCTCGATCTCAAGGACCCCGGCGACCGGGCCGATTTCGAGGAACTGGTGCGCGGCGCGGATGTGCTGCTGGAGAACTTCCGGGCCGGGGTACTGGCCCGGATGGGGTACGGCGCCGACCGGCTGGGGGAACTCAACCCGCGCCTGGTCAGCTGTGCGATCACCGGCTTCGGGCAGTCGGGACCGATGAGCGCCGCGCCCGCCTACGACCAGATCATCCAGGGCCTGTCGGGCATGATGAGCATCACCGGCACCACGGACACGGCGCCGCTGAGGGTGGGCTTCCCGGTGTGCGACTCGCTCGGCGGTCTCGGCGCGGCCCTCGCGATCAGCGCGGCGCTGCTGGGCCGGGAGCGGACCGGGCGAGGGGCGCGGCTGGACGTCTCCATGCTGGAGGTCTCGCTCTCCGCGATGGGCTGGGCGGTCTCCAACTACCTGGTCAGCGGGGTCGATCCGGAGCCGATGGGCGACCAGAACGCCACCGCGGCCCCGTCCGGGACCTTCGAGACCTCCGACGGGGGGCTGAACATCGCGGCCAACCGGCAGGAGCAGTTCGTCACGCTCTGCCGTCTCGCCGGACTCCCCCAGCTGATCGACGATCCCCGGTTCGCCGAGCGCGAGGCGCGCAAACGGCACCGCGCGGAGCTCAACACCGAGCTGAACGCGGCGCTGCGCCGGCGGACCGCCCTGGAGTGGGAGACGACGTTGTCCGCGGCCGGAGTGCCGGCGGCCCGCGTCCTGACGGTCCCCGAGGCGGTGCGGCTGGAACAGCTCGCGCATCGCGGCTTCTTCACCGATCTGCCCTATCCGGACGACTCCGGCCGCACACTGCGGGTCAGCGGCAACGGCGTGCTGGTGGACGGCGAACCCCTCACCCCGGACGTCCCTCCCCCGCTGCTCGACCAGCACGCCGAGGAACGGGAGCGGCTGATCGCCCGCTGGCGGGCGCACCCCGCCGCCACCGAGGCCCACGCGTCATGACGGCCGGGCCACAGGACGGCCTGGTCGCACAGTGGTGGGCCACCGCCGTCAGCCGGGTCGAACCGGGCGTCATCGAACTGCGCGAACACCCCGTACAGGACTTGATCGGCCACGCGAGCTTCGTGGAGACGATCTGGTTGATGCTGCGGGGCGAACTTCCCCGTCCCGCGCAGGCCGCGCTGCTGGAAGCAGCGCTGGTGGCAGGCGTCGACCACGGACCGCAGGCGCCCTCGATCGCCGCCGCCCGGATGGCCGCCACCTGCGGGGTGGGGCTCAACAGCGCCGTGGCCACCGGGGTGAACATGCTCGGCGACGTCCATGGCGGGGCAGGTCAGCAGTGCGTGGAGCTGCTGAGCGCGATCACCGAACGGCACGGACAGGGGCGGGAGTTCGACCTCTCCGTGACGGAGGTCGTCGGCGAGTGGCGGGCCCGCTCGCGCTATCTGCCCGGCTTCGGCCACCGCTTCCACCCCCGTGATCCGCGCCGCGACCCCCTGCTGGCCCTGGTGGACCGGGCCGTGGCGGACGGCCTGGTGGCGGGCGCTCACCTGAGGGCGGCCCGCGCGGTGGAGGCGCGGCTCAACCGGGGGCGCGAGGGCAGGAAGCCCGTGCCCATGAACATCGACGGCGCCACCGCCGTCATCTACGCCGAACTCGGCTTCGCCGCGCCGCTGGCCCGCGGCCTCTTCGTCCTCAGCCGCAGTGTCGGCATCCTGGCGCACGCCTGGGAAGAGACCGGACAGGGCCGCCGCAACAAGAGTCCCATGCCGCCGTCCATGGTGCCGGTCCACCTGGCGGCACCAACAGCGCACCCCTAGCGCGTCGTTGAGCCTCTTCGCCGGAAAATCCGCCGTCGGGCGTCTTGTCACGGGCACACAGCCGTCCCTAACGTGACCTCTCATCACGCGAACCCATTCTGCGGATCACGCGAACCATCCAGCGGACCTTGATCGAATCGAGGGAACTGAACGATGGAAAGACGCACCTTCCTCCGGACGGCCGCGGCGGGCAGCGCGGCCACCGTCTCCACCCTGGCGAACCCCGCCGAAGCAGCCGCGAACGGCACCCCGAACGGGTCCTCGGGACTCGCGCTCCCCGTGCCCCCGCAGTCCGCCGCCCTCGGCGCCACCGGCGTCGACTGGCCCAAGGTCGGCGGCAATTACGCCAACCAGAACCACTCCACGCTCCGCGCCATCACCCCGCAGAACATCAAGCGGCTCGGCGGCGCCTGGCACACCAACCTGGAGGGCGGCTCCACCAGCGCGTACCAGCAGTGCACGATCGTCGTGCAGGACGGCGTGCTGTACGTGGAGACCACCCAGCAGAACGTCTTCGCGATCAACGGCAGGACCGGCGAGGTGATCTGGCGGGCCGGCCTCGGCACCGAGACCACCAACATGCGCGGCGTCGCCGTCGCGGAGGGCAAGGTCTTCAGCATCTCCGGCGCCAACGTCGTCTACGCCCTCGACCAGAAGACCGGGGCGGTCGTCTGGCAGAAGCCGCTGATCGTCGACGACAACGGCGGCGACGACGGCTGCGACAACGACAGCGGCCAGTGCGGCGGCAACAGCGGCGGGCTGGCGGGCGCGGTCGTGCACTGGGACGGCCTGGTCTACATCGGCACCGAGGGCTCGACCGCGGGCGCACGCGGCCGTGGATACGCGCTCGACGCCAGCACCGGCGACGTCGTGTGGACCTTCTGGGGCCCGCCGGGACCCGGGGAGTTCGGGCACGACACCTGGGAGGGCGACTCCTGGAAGACCGGCGGCGCGGTCCCCTGGATCCACCCCGCCGTCGACCCCGAACTCGGCCTGGTCTACTGGACGTTCGGCAATCCGTATCCCCGCACGGACGGCTCCTCGCGCGGCGGCGACAACCTCTTCGCCAACTCGATCGTGGCCATCGACGCCAAGACCGGCAAGCGGCGCTGGCACTTCCAGTCGGTCCACCACGACATCTGGGACGCCGACAACGTCATGGCCCCGGTGCTCGCCGACCTGATCGTCGACGGCCGGAAGCGCAAGGTCGTCGTCTACGGCTCGAAGACCTGCTGGTACTACGTCCTCGACCGGCGCACCGGCGAGGCGATCCACGGTATGGAGGAGCGCCCGGTCCCCCAGCACGCCCTGCAGAAGACCTCGCCCACCCAGCCCTTCCCCGGCGGCGAGCCCTTCGTCTCCCCGTATCCGGAGCTCGACAAGACGACCCGGCCCGTGCCCTTCTACCCGGCCGGCGGCCTGTACGACGTCTTCTGGGACCGGGCGACCATCATCTTCCCCGGAGCGGGCGGCGGAGCCGACTGGGGCTTTCCCTCCTTCAGCCCCAGGACCGGCTACGTCTACGTCGGCTACGGGCTCGTCAACTCCTCCTACTCCAACACGCGCGGTGGCCGCGTCAACACGGCCCGGCCGCTGGGCGAGCTGTTCGGCGGCGGGCTGGTCGCGATGGACCCCCGCACCAACACGGTCGCCTGGCGCAAGGAGGGCCCCTGGTCGCTGGCCCACGGCAACGGCATCCTCACCACCGCGGGCCGCGTCCTGCTCCAGGGCCGCCCGGACGGCGTCCTCGAAGCGATGGACGACACCGACGGCACGACCCTGTGGACCTGGCAGTGCGGCGCCGGAGTCAACACCATCCCCGTCTCGTACGAGATCGACGGCGAGCAGTACATCGCCGTGCTCGCCGGCGGCAACGGGCTCCCCTTCCCCGACATCCCGCGCGGCGACCACCTCTGGGCGTTCAAACTCGGCGGCAAGGTCGGGCAGGCACCCGCGCCCACCCCGCCGTCCCGCCGCAACCAGATCCGCACCGCCGCGGTGACCGGTGCGACAGCGCGCAACACCGTCACGCTCGGCCGCGTCTGGAACACCGGCGCCGGCGCGCCCGGCACCACCGAGAACACGGTCGCCCAGAACGCCATGGCGCCCCAGCACCTGACGGTCCCGGCCGGCACCGCGGTCACCTTCACCAACCCCGCCGGCAACCAGCAGGCGCACGGCGCGGTCGCCTTCTTCGACGCGGAGTTCGACACCGGGCTGCTGATGCCGGGCCAGTCGCACACGCACACCTTCGACAAGCCCGGCGAGTACTTCTACAACGACCCGGTCTTCCCCCAGTCCACCGGCAAGATCGTCGTCCAGTGAGAGGACCGGCCGCCATGGCGTCCAGCGCACGTACAGCTCGTACGACGGTGTCCGTACTGGCCGCGGTCGGCGCCACGCTGCTCATCGCCCTGGCCGCCTTCCTCGGCCTCCAGCGGCAGACGGCAGCGCACGAAGCGGGCCACCCCACCGGAGCCGGAGCCGGAGCCGGAGCCAGCGAACTCGGCGACCCCGACTACGGAGTCTGCCGAGGCATCAGCGCCAAGTGCTACCACGACTGGGGCAACTTCACCCCGGCCGCCGACGGCTACCGAGTACTCCTCTACACCCGGACCGCGGGCCCCCGCCACGCCAACCTCGGCCCCGCACTCGGCACCGGGCTCAACCCTGCGCTCGCCGACGCCAACGTCGTGCAGAAAGCCGTCGTCGGGATGGGCGAGGAGAACGGCTTCACCGTCGACTGGACCGAAGACGTCACCCAACTCTCCACACCCGCACGGCTCTTCCGGTACAACGCGGTCGTCTTCTACTCCACCAGCCGCGACACGCTCGACGACGCCGCTCAGACCTCGCTGCGCCAGTACATCCGCGGTGGCGGCGGCCTCGTCGGGATCCACAACGCCTTCGGCACGGAGTACAACTGGCCCTGGTACGAGGGCCTGTTGGGCGGCGCGAACTTCTACGACCACGGGCCCGACCAACGCGGCACCGTCGTCGTCCAGGACCGCCACGACTCCTCCACCGCGGGTCTCCCGGCCCGCTGGAGCTTCACCGACGAGTGGTACAACCTCGTCCCGGCCCCCTCGAAGGTCCGCGTCCTGGCCACCGTCGACGAATCCACGCTCGCGGAGGGCGTCACGGGCAACCAGGGCCACCCCGGCCACGGCAGACACCACCCGGTCGCCTGGTGCCAGTACTACGACGGCGGACGCGCCTGGCTCACCACCCTCGGCCACGACGCCAAGGCCTTCTCCACGGACGGCTCGTTCCCCGGCGCGGAACAGTTCCAGAGCCTGATCCTCGGCGGCATCGAGTCCGCCATGGGCAAGACCCCGTTCTGCCGCGCGAGCTGACCGGTATGACGCCGTGCCGGACAGCAGCCGGTCAAGAAGCCGGTCAGGATGCCGGTCAGGGAGTCTGCTGCAACGAGATCGAGTCGCCCACGCGGACGGCCCCCGGTTCCAGCACGTCCAGGTACACGCCGACGCACGACAGCCGGCCCAGGTCGAACACCGGAACGCGGTGGGCACGGGCAACCGCGCGCATGATGCCGGGGTCCGGCGGCAGTTCGTCGTGGCCGAGGGTCGGTATCACGCAGCGGGGTGTGGGCACCACGACGCGGAACAGCGCCTCCCCCACCCGCAGCCGTGACCCCGGCCAGGCGTCCTCCGGGAAACCCGGCCCTCCATGAGTGTCCACGACCAGGTTCGGCCGGAAGCGCCGCGCGTCGAAGTCCCCGGCGGGGTACACCGTTCGCACGCGGGCCAGAGCGGACGTGGTGACGAGATGAACCTGGCCGAAGTCGAAGAACGTCCCCGGGGAGACACTGCCCGTCGTGATGCTCTCCCCAGTGGCATCGACGGTCGCCGACTCCCGTACCGCCTGCGGGACACCGCCCTCGTACTCGGGCACGGCGCGCTCCAGTCCGGTGTGCTCCGGCACGGTGGCCGAGACGAAGACCTGACGGCCCAACAGCTTGGACAACTCCACGTCCAGGTCGGCGCCTTGAACGGACCGGGCAGTGCCGTCCGGCAGCACGACCCGGACCCTGCCGGAGTCGTCCAGGCGACTCCGGCAGCGAAGCAACTCCCCCCACTTCCGGGGGTGTTTGGCGCTGCCCACCGTGCCCGCCTCATCGAGCACGGCGTACACCCGGTCCCCGGAGAGCCCGCCTTCCGTGACCGCTACGGCGATCAGGGCCTCACCCAGCATCGACTTCACCGGATACCGGTACAGCGCCGTCACAGTCCCCATGGATCAATCATGCCGGGCGCAGTCCACGGCCAGGCGGAGGCTCTCGGTGACGGCGTGCGGGATGTCGCTGATCGGGAACAGCGTGTGGCGGACGGTCCGTTCGGCGTCGACGACCAGGATCAGACGCTTGTGCCGCAGCCGTCCCGCGCCGCGGAACATCGGCAGCCGCAGGGCTGCCGCCAACTGGTGGGCGGCGTCGGAGAGGAGCGGGTACGGGACGCCCTCGGCTCCAGCGAACTCCCTCTGCTCGTCGACGAGTTGCGTGCTGACACCGCGCACCGCCACACCCGCGCCCCGGAAGTCGGGCCAGGCGTCACGGAAGAGCCGGTTCTCCAGCGTGCAGCCTGCGACGCCGGGGATCGGCGGCTCGCCCCACTCGACGCCCGTGCCCGGGTACGTGAACAGCACGGTCGCGACCGCGTCCGGTGCGACCAGGGGCAGGTCGGCGCCCTGCGTGCCGGGCAGTTCGAGGCCGTCGGGCAGACGGGTGCCGGCCAGGGCGTGCAGCCGGGCGTGCTCGGCACCGTCCTCGGCCGCGGTCGCCGTCACGCTGCCGTCGCCCAGCCAGCGGTCGCCCCAGTCCTGCATGGCGACGAGCAGGGGCAGCAGCGCCGTCCCGGAGTCCGTGAGCAGGTATTCGTAGCGCACCGGGCGCCGCTGGTAGAGGCTGCGGTGCAGGACTCCCTGGGCGACGAGCCGGCCGAGGCGCTCGGTGAGCACCTTGCGGGACAGCCCGATCTCGGCGGCCAGCGCGTCGAAGCGGACGTGGCCGCGGGCGGCTTCCCGCAGGACTCGCCCAGGCCGCCAGAGTGCTGGGAGACTGGTGGAACGTTCTGCTGCACCGTGACCGCCATCAGCCGGGTCGTCGCACGGGAGATCATCGACAGCCGGGGCAATCCGACCGTCGAGGTGGACGTGGAACTCAGAGACGGCTCGCTCGGCCGCGCCGCCGTGCCGTCGGGCGCCTCCACCGGTGCCCGGGAGGCGGTCGAACTGCGCGACGGCGACCCGGCCCGCTTCCACGGCAAGGGCGTGCGCAGGGCCGTGGACGCCGTGAACGAGAGCATCGCGGACGCGGTGACCGGACTCGACGCCGAGGACCAGGCGACCGTGGACCGCACCATGATCGAGCTGGACGGTACGGACACCAAAGCGCGCCTCGGCGCCAACGCCCTGCTCGGCGTCTCCCTGGCCACCGCCAAGGCCGCCGCCGCTGCCCACCGGCTGCCGCTGTACCGCTATGTCGGCGGCGTCGACGCCCGGCTGCTGCCGGTGCCGATGATGAACATCGTCAACGGCGGCGCGCACGCCGACAATCCGCTCGACTTCCAGGAGTTCATGATCGCCCCGATCGGCGCGGCCACCTTCGCCGAGGCCGTCCGGATGGGCTCGGAGGTCTTCCACACCCTGCGCGGCAACCTGATCGCCGCCGGACACAGCGTCAACGTCGGCGACGAGGGCGGGTTCGCCCCCGATCTGCGCACCGCCGACGAGGCCCTCGACTTCGTCGTACGCGCCATCGAGCAGAGCGGCTACAAGCCCGGCACCCGACATCACCCTCGTCATGGACCCGGCCGCCTCGGAGTTCTTCCACGACGGCGTCTACGACTACACGGGCGAAGGGGTCCGCCGTGCCCCCGCCGAACACGCCGACCATCTCCCTCGCTCGTCGACCGCTACCCCGTCGCCTCCGTCGAGGACCCGATGGCCGAGGACGACCACGAGGGCTGGCGTCTGCTCACCGCCCGGCTCGGCGAGCGCTGCCAGCTCACCGGCGACGACGTCTTCTGCACCAACGAGACGCTGCTGCGCGCCGGCATCCGGGACGGCATCGCCAACTCGATCCTGGTCAAGGTCAACCAGATCGGCACCCTGACAGAGACGCTGGCCACGGTGGCCACCGCCCACCGCGCCGGCTACACCGCCGTCATGTCCCACCGTGCCAGCGAGACCGAGGACACGACCATCGCCGATCTCGCCGTCGCCAGGGGCTGCGGCCAGATCAAGACCGGCTCGCTCTCCCGCGCCGACCGCACCGCCAAGTACAACCAGCTCCTGCGCATCGAGCAGGAACTGGGCGCCCAGGCGCGCTACGCGGGCGCGGAAGCGCTGGGCCTGCGCAGGTAGCGGACGGCCCGAGACGGCCGTCCTCGCAGGAGGCCCCGGTCCTCGCAGGAGGCCCCGGCGCGAGCGGCACGGCGCCGGGGCTTCCTGGCGGCGCAGGTGGCCGTGTGCAACGTCACGCGAACGTGACGCGGCCCGCTGCCCGCCAGGCGCGCAGGCCCGCCCGGCTGTTCTGCGTGCCCGGGAGCTGGCCGCGGGCGGAGCGGAAACGGCCGTCGAGCTGCGGGCGGAGGGAGGTCCGAAGCCTTCTTGCCGGGTCGCAGCCGGGCGGTTCGGCCTCTTCGGAAGCCGAACCGTCCGAATCGCCCGTACGCTTCATGGTGTCCACGGCGTCACATCGCGGGCGCCAAACCACTGGAGGCAACACCACGTGCTGATCGCTCAGCGTCCGTCCCTGACCGAAGAGGTCGTCGACGAGTTCCGCTCCCGGTTCGTGATCGAACCGTTGGAGCCGGGCTTCGGCTACACCCTCGGCAACTCCCTCCGCCGAACCCTGCTCTCCTCGATCCCGGGTGCGGCGGTCACGTCCATCCGCGTCGACGGCGTGCTGCACGAGTTCACCACCGTGCCGGGCGTCAAGGAGGACGTCACCGACCTGATCCTCAACATCAAGCAGCTGGTCGTGAGCAGCGAGCAGGACGAGCCGGTCGTGATGTACCTGCGCAAGCAGGGTCCGGGTCTGGTCACCGCCGCCGACATCGCGCCCCCGGCCGGTGTCGAGGTGCACAACCCCGACCTCGTCCTCGCCACGCTCAACGGCAAGGGCAAGCTGGAGATCGAACTGACCGTCGAGCGCGGTCGCGGTTACGTCTCCGCCGTGCAGAACAAGCAGGTCGGTCAGGAGATCGGCCGCATCCCGGTCGACTCGATCTACTCGCCGGTGCTCAAGGTCACGTACAAGGTCGAGGCGACCCGTGTCGAGCAGCGCACCGACTTCGACAAGCTGATCGTCGACGTCGAGACCAAGCAGGCGATGCGTCCGCGTGACGCCATGGCCTCCGCCGGCAAGACGCTCGTCGAGCTGTTCGGGCTGGCCCGTGAGCTGAACATCGACGCCGAGGGCATCGACATGGGCCCGTCCCCGGTGGACGCCGCCCTCGCCGCGGATCTGGTGATGCCGATCGAGGAGCTGGAGCTCACCGTTCGGTCGTACAACTGCCTCAAGCGCGAGGGCGTCCACTCGGTGGGCGAGCTCGTGGCTCGTTCCGAGGCGGATCTGCTCGACATCCGCAACTTCGGTGCGAAGTCGATCGACGAGGTCAAGGCGAAGCTGGCCGGTATGGGCCTGGGCCTGAAGGACAGCCCGCCCGGATTCGACCCGACCGCCGCCGCCATCGGCGTGGACAACGACGCGGACGCGGGTTTCGTGGAGACCGAGCAATACTGAGCGTCGCGCTGCGCCGGTCGTAGTTGACGCTTCGCGTACGGGGCAGGAGGACCTCCACGGCGGCCGTCGGGCGGCCTCCGCCCGGCCCGGGTCCGCGGCCGCACCCGCGGCCGGGCCCGCGCCTGCGCGCGTACTCGTGCCTGCGCGCGAAGGCCGTCGGCGACGACACGGCGCGGCACCGGGCCTTATGTGCAAGCCGCTGCTCGGCCTGGAAGGCCGGGGTGGCGAAGACCGCCGGCGACCTGGCCCACGCCTACCGCCAGGTCAACGCCACCTCGGCAGGCTGCCTCTCTCCGTCGTGGTCCATGCGAGCGGATTGCCCGGAACCGTAGATTTCGCGCACCGCGCCTTGGGCAACACGTGTGCGTGCGAACGTTTCCTCATGTTCTGGTGCTGATTGCCGCGATGGTGGTCGGAGGTCCGGCCACCGCCGCACCCCGCGACGGGGACAAGGACGGGGGCGGGGGCGGGGACGGGGACGGGCGGATCGTGGCCGCAATCCAACGCGCGGCCCGGCCGCTGCACTCCACCGAGCCGACGGGCAGTCTGGAAGACCTCGGTCCTGTGGGGGCCATGGTGGGCCGGGCGCGGGTGGTCGGGGTCGGCGAGGCGACCCATGGCTCCCACGAGTTCGTCACCATGAAGCACCGCGTCTTCCGATACCTCGTGGAGAAGAGGGGCTTTCGGACGGTTGCCCTGGAGGCCCCCTGGAGCACCGGACGGCGCCTCGACGCCTACATCGTGCACGGGCAGGGAGATCCGCGCCGCATCATGAGCGAGGACCTCCAGTACGCGTACGAGCTCTGGAACAGCGCCGAGTATCTGGACCTGGTCGAATGGATGCGGGCCCACAACCTCCGGCACCCGGGCGATCCGGTACGGATCATGGGCGACGACTTCGGCTACACGGGTCCTGAGCTCTACGAACGGGTGATCGGGTACGTCGCCGCAGCACGCCCCGAGCTTCGGGAACGCATCGCCGAGCTGTACCGCGGGCTGCCGCCCACCCTGCCTTCCGGCGCGCACCAGAAGGCCTACTTCGCCCGGCCGCTCGCCGAGCGCCAGGAGATGGCCGAGCGGACCGGGCAGGCCGTGGCACTGCTCGCGCGTCTCACGCCGCCCGCCGCGGCCGACCCGCAGGCACACGAGGAGCGCGAGGCGCATGCCTGGGCGCTCCAGGACGCGACGACGATCGACCAGACCGCCCGCCAGTACGCGTTCGACCCCGCCGATCCGGAACAGGTGGCCGCGATCATGCGCTGGCGCGACTCGGCCATGGCGGAGAACGTCGTGTGGTGGCAGCAGCGGACCGGGACCCGGGTCCTGCTGTCGGCCCACAACGGACACGTCGCCTACGAACCGGAAGACCCGCCGAATCAGCCCAAGACCCAGGGGGCCTTCCTCCGCGATCGGCTCGGCGCCGGGTACACGGCCGTCGGGTTCACCTTCGGCCAGGGTTCGTTCAAGGCCACCGACCCCGCCGAGACCGCGATGCTCACCCAGACGGTCGGCCCTCCGGCGCCGGGAGGCAACGAGTACGTTCTGGACCGGGTACGCCACCCCCGCTACGTCCTGGACCTGCGCACCGCTCCCGCCGTCGTGCGCGACTGGCTGACGACGGCCCGCCCCACCCGCAGCATCGGTACGGCATACCCGGAGCCGGAGTACGACGTCGCTCTGGCCCGCTCCTACGACATCCTCATCCACCTGCACCGAGTGCGCGCCGTCCGCCTTCTGAACGAGCCCTGACCGCCGCAAGCCGGCCGCCGATTTGTCACTTAGAGTTTATATTCAGTATCTTTAAGTTACAATCGGGCTAGTCGTCGGTGAGGAGAATGTCATGGGCTACACGCTGTTGCGGGGCTTGTTCGTCATCCGCTATCCCGACCTGCCACGGCAGGGGCCGGAGCCTGACGGCGACACGGTCAAGTTCAAGCCGGACTCGCCCGCCCTCGTGGAGAGCCTGCGCCGGCCGTCGGGGATGCCGCCGGACATCAGCGCCCGGGGCATCTCGGTGCGCCTGGAGGCGATCGACGCGCTGGAGACGCACTTCGGCGGGACCCACCAGGAACTGGCCGGCGCCAACGCGGCCCGTGAGAGGCTGCTGCAGTTCCTCGGGTTCACCAACGTCACCTTCTTCGAAGACCATCCGAACAAGGTCAAGTCGGCCGACCAGGACAGCATCCGCGGACATGTCCTCTCCAACGGGATCGACGCCAACGGCCGAATGATCGGGTTCGTCTACCCGGGCGACCCGACCGAGCCGGACGGGTCGGACGTGTTCCTGGACGAAGCCGGGGTGGACCGGTCCGCCAACGCGACGCTGCTCACGGAAGGCCTGACCTACCCGGCGTTCTACGCGACCCTGCCCGCCTCGCTCCGCACCCACCTGGCGACGACGTCCCGTGCGGCGCGGGCAGCGGCGGCGGCAACGGGGTTGTGGCCCCGCTCGAAGGCCGACCCGAACGGCAAGGCCAACGTCCCGGACCTCGACACGCTGGAGCAGTTGGTGATCTGGCCCAAGCTGTTCCGGCGGATCGTGCCCTACCTCGCGACGGGAGCCCCCGACTTCAACGGCTTCGACGCCTGGCTGCGCAGCGACCCGGTGCACCGCGACGATCCCCTCTTCCTTCTGGACCGGGGCGAGCACGGCAACCTGCACGACGTGATCGAGGCCGCGGGCCAGGACATTCAACTCACGGTCTGGCCGGAGGACTTCATCATCAGCCCCGACCCGGCACCGCCGGGGGCAACCATCCACCCCTAGCGGCGTGGACGAGGGGGAGGAACACCTCGTCCACGATCTCGATGAGCACGTCGTCGGAGATGGGGTGGCGGGTCAGCAGCATCTCGTGCCGCAGGAGGTTGGTGGGGGACGTGATGACGCGAGGGCTGAGGTCGGCGGACGCGATCTCACCACGTTCCGCGGCCCGCTCGAGGACGGTGGTCATCACGCCGCTCATGGTGGTGAGGGTCGCGGGGTCGAGGTCGGGGGCGTCGGCCATGAGTCCGTGGATGATGTCCGGGGCGATCTCACGATGGCGTTGAGCCATCCGCCCCAGCACGGCCAGGACGTCGCCGCGCAAGTCGCCGGTGTCGGGGATCTGGTCGGTGATGGAGCCGGTGTTCGCCACTCGGTCGTTCGCCGCGTCCTCTGCCCTGCTGTTCCTGTCCGGGCTGGCGATGTTCGGCGCGATGCTGCTGCCGCTCCACTACGAGCAGTTGCGCGGTCGGAGCGTGGTCGCCGCCGGCCTGCTACTGGGCCCGCAGGGCCTGGGCAGCCTCCTCGCCCGCGGGGCGGGCGGCCTCACCGACCGCATCGGGTCCCGCCCTGTCGTACTGGTCGGCACAGCGCTCACCGCGCTGGGGACGCTGCCCTTCGCCTACGGGGGCGCGCATGCCAACGGGTTGGTCCTTGCCACCGCACTCGTCGTTCGCGGTGCGGGACTCAGCGCCGCCAACATGGCCGTCATGGTCGGGGCCTTCCGCGATCTCACTCCCGCGCAGATCCCGCACGCCAGCAGCACCACGCGGATCATGCAGCAGGTCGGTGGATCCTTCGGCGCGGCTGTCCTCGCCGTCATCCTGCAAGGACAGCTCGCCGACCACTCGGGCGTCGCCGGGGAGGCAGCCGCATTCGGCCACACCTTCGCCTGGGCGCTGTCGTTCACCGCCCTCGCGCTCCTCCCGGCGCTCTTCCTTCCCCAACTGCCGCACAGGCCCGCCCAGTCGGCCCGGAAGACAAGCGCGGTGGTTCGGCCCCCGGGACGATGACGCATCAGCACTGACGATGCCCTCCACCACACCGCAAGCATCTCTTCTCGACGACCCGGCCGCTTGGTCGTGTTCGGTCGCCGTCGCCGTCAGTCCGGCTGGAAGAACGCGAGCATTTTCCGGCTGGCGTCCGGCGCCGTCAGAACTTCCTGGATCTGCGCGGACTGCCGGCCGACGGCGCTGGTGCGTTCGAACATCTCGCGCTCGTATTGCTTGACGGCGGCGGGAAAGTCGTCCGGGTGCGCGGCCAGCGCAAGGCCGAGCAGGACGCCGTCGAGCAGCGCCATGTTGGCGCCCTGCCCGACCGGCGGCATCAGGTGCGCGGCATCGCCCAGCAGCGTCACGTCCGGCGTCGACGGCCAGGTCAGGCCGACCGGGAGCGTGCTGATCGACCGTGGCAGGACCGTGTCGTCGCAGGCTGCGATCAGTGCGGTGAAGCGTGCGTCCCAGCCGGCGAACAGGTCGATCAGCCGTGCCCGGGCGGCAGTCGGGTCGCCGAACGGGATCCCAGTCGTGGCGAACCAGTCCGCAGCAGTGTTGTAGAAGCTGAGGTAGACGCGTACGCGGCCGTCGCCGTTGCGCTGCGCCGACAGGGATTGTCCGTTGCCGAGCACCCAGTAGTTGCCGCGCCCGACCATCGCCGCGAGGTCGGGATGGGTGCGGTCGATGTCGGGAATGCCGAGCTCGACGGCGTTCTGGCCGGTGTGCGCCGGTCGGGCGTCGGTGAGCAGGGCGCGGACCCGGGAGTCGGCGCCGTCGGCGCCGACCAGCAGGTCATAGGTCGCGCTGCTGCCGTCGGCGAAGTGCAGCAGGCCCTCGGCGGCGGATTCGAACGCGTGCCCCCAGCGCACCGCGTGTGCGGGGAGGGAGTCCAGCAGCAGATTGCGCAGATCGGCCCGGTCGACCTCGGGTCGATCGAGCGGGGCGTCGTCGGGCGTGTCCTCCTGCAGCAGCAGGGTGCCGTCCGGTTCGAGAAGACGCAGGTCCTGGCCTTCACGACGGGCGATCGCGTGGAACTGGTCGATCAGGCCGGCCTCGCGCAGCGCCCGCTGCCCGGTCCCGGAGTGCAGATCCAGCATGCCGCCCTGACCGCGCGCGTCGCGTGAAGCTTCACGTTCGTAGACGACGGCGTCGATGCCGTTGACGTGCAGCACACGGGCGAGGGCGAGGCCGCCCAAACCGGCTCCGACGATGGTGATGGCGGTCGGGGGAATGGTCGGGATCGGGGTTGGGGTTGGGGTTGAGATTGGGGTCGGGGTCGGGGTCGTCATGGTTGTCTCCGATTCGCCGGACGATGAGGGCCGGCCGGTGCAGTGCCCGGCGGAACGCGTTCGCGTCTTGCCCGAGTCGGCAAGCGCAACTGCCCATGCCTGGCAGGCCTGCGCGCCGACGGCCTGCCAGGAGCCGCGCTACGCCTGCGCGGGCGCGGCAGTCACCGGCGGAGCCGGGGCGCGAGGACGGTGCGCACGGCCTTGGCCACGTCGCTCGCGGCGGATCCGTCCTCGTCTTCGGGGTCCGGTTCGAGCATGCGCTGTACCTGTAGCAGCAGTTGGTTGGTCGACCGCCAGAGCGGGACGAACAGGCCGGCGACCGGCCCGACGCCCTGGATCGGGCCGTCGGACAGCTCGGCGACCTTCTTGGCGGCCGTGAGCGTGGTCGGGTCCCGCAGGATCAGGTGCACCTCGTCGTCGACCAGCCGGATTTCCATCTTGCGCGCGGCTGCCTCCTCCGGGTTCGCGTCCGTGGTCGTCTCCGGATCCAGTTCGTCGATCTTGGCGGCGACCGCGTCCGGGTCGACCCCGAGTTCGCGCAGCACCTTGGCCGCCATGCTGTTCTCCGCCCGGAGCATCGCCTCCAGCAGATGGTGGCTGCCGACCGGTGCGCCGCCGGCCAGCGCGCTGGCGACGGACACGGTGTCCGCGGTGGCGGGGGTGCCGGCCGGCCAGGGGCCGGCCGCGACGTCCTGCGACCCCTCCACCGACGCCAGCACCGCGGCACGGATCTTGCCGATCGGGTTGATCCGCTCGGCAAGGAGCTTCGCGCCGAGGCCCTCACCTTCCCTGACCAGGGCGAGCAGGATGTGTTCCGTACCGATGGAGGTGTGGTGCAGCTGCTGCGCCTCGCGCAGGGCGAGGTCCAGCGTCTTCTTCGCGCGCGGCGCGAACGGGATATGGCCGCTCAACTCCTGTGTGCCGGGCTTCACCACCGCGGCGATATCGGCCTGCGCCGTCGCCTTGTCGTACCCGAGCTGGTGCAGAACTTTCGCCGCCGTCGTGTCCGGCGCGTCGAGCAGCCCCAACAGGATGTGCTCCGTGTCGATGTGGTGGTGCTTGAGCAGCCTCGCCTCCTCCTGAGCCGTGACGACGACTTTGCGGGCTTCCACGGTGAACCTCTCGAATGGCATGCTTCCATGGTCCCAACCATGTCAATACACTGTCATTGACAGGGTCACCGTGGGGAAGGGAGGGTGTGATGGAGACACCGTCGGACTGGGAGGACCGGCTCGCGCGCTGGCAGAGCGAGCTGGAGCTGTTCGAGCAACTGGACGAGACACCCTGGGTCACCCTGGCCAAGGCGGAAACCGAGACCGGCGTGTCCCGCTCGGCCCTGCGGTCCTGGTACCGCAACGGCGAGATCCAGTCCCGGCTGGTGGACGGCCCCAACGGGCCTCAGCGCCTGGTCCGGCTGGACGCGGTGATCGAACGTGCCGCCGCGTCACCGCGCATTCAACGCAGGGCGGAACGCGAAGTGAGTCTGGAGGCCCAGGTCACCCTGCTACGGCACCGGGTCGACCAACTTGAGCTGCGGCTGGCCGCGCTGGAACGGAAGTGACCGGCACGGGCATGCCCTCGCGTTCGTCGAGCAGCTCCTCCAGCCCCACGAGGCCGCCCCCTTGCCGACAGCAATCAACAGGCCCGCGCGGCCGGCGCAGGACGGATACGATCGATCTCCGTATCCGGAGCGTTGCCTGTCGATCGTCCGCGACCGTCACAGAGCGAGAAACGCGAATCCTAACCATATGGTAGAATTTAACCGCTCAGCCGCCGCTTAGAACCGTCCCGGACCGGCTTCGCCGAGGAGAGTGAGCGCACCGTGGGCCAAGCAAAGGCACGTGGACCGTACGCCAGGACCCCGGCCCGCAAGGCGGAGATCGTACGAGCGGCACGCGACAGTTTCGCCGAGAACGGCTACGCCAAAGCCTCCCTGCGCGACATCGCGGAACGAGCCGGCATCACCCACGCCGGCCTCCTGCACCACTTCAGCAACAAGGACGAACTCCTCGCCGCGGTGCTCGCTCAACGCGATGCGGAGGAATGGCTGCAGGGCCTGGAAGAAGTGGACGGCCCGGACCAGCTCGCCCCCTACCTCGCCGAGCTCATCCGCCACCACCAGAAGGCGCCCGAGCTGATGCGCCTGTGGATCGAGCTCGCCGCCGCGGCTTCGCGACGGGATCATCCCGCCCACGCCTACTTCGCCGAACGCTACGAACGCGGGCGCACCCAGTTCGCCGAAGGATTCAACGACGAGGCCGCGCGCGGCAAGCTGCACGAGGGCGTCAGCCCAGAAAGCGCGGCAATCCTCTTCCATGCCGTGCTCAACGGGCTCCAGTTGCAGTGGGTGCTCGATCAGGACCTCGACATCGTCGGGCCCGTCACCGACTTCGTACGCCTGCTCTTCGACCAGGGTCCCGCCGACGCGTGAGCATGTCGCCGCCCGATGAACGCGGCGCCGCACGCTCCGCAGGCGCTCACGGGCGGCCCGAGGGTCTCTCTCGCGGCAGCGACGCCGTGATGCAGCGCGCCGCCCCCGAGCTCGAACTTCTCTGAACCGGCGCGGGAACGTGCGGATCGGCCCACCCATGCCGAGGCCCCGTTCCCGCAGTCACCGCCCCTGAGGCGAACCGAACTGCTCCACCCCGTCGGCCGGGACGCTGCCTCCGCATAACGTTCTGATGACGAAGCCGTTCGACAATCTTCCGGATTCCGCTGCCGCCGCGGTCTACTGTCGCAACGAAAACTAACCACACGGTAAGAGTTGGCGCTCGCGCACCACGCACGCGCACGCCGACGAGCCCGCCACGTCAGCCGGAAAGCAGTCGACGATGACCGAATTCCCTCCCGGGTTCCTCTGGGGAGCCTCCACCGCACCGCACCAGATCGAGGGCAACAACCTCAACAGCGACTTCTGGGCCAACGAAGGCCGCATTCCGGGCATGGAGCGCAGCGGCGACGCCTGCGACAGCTACCACCGGTACCGCGAGGACATGCAGCTGCTCGCGGACGCGGGGCTCAACGCCTACCGCTTCGGTATCGAGTGGGCCCGGATCGAGCCGCTCCCCGGCCTGGTCTCGCGCGCCGAACTCGACCACTACCGGCGCATGATCGAGACGGCCTTCGAGCTCGGGCTGACCCCGGTCGTGACCCTGCACCACTTCACCAGCCCGCTCTGGTTCGCCGAGGAGGGCGGCTGGCTCGGCGAGCGCGCGGTTGACAGGTTCCGGACGTACGTCGAGACGGTCGCGCCCATCCTCGACGGCGTCGAGTGGGTCCTCACCATGAACGAGCCGAACATGCTGGCCATCATGGTCGGCATGGCGCGGGCCTTCCAGAGCGCGCAGGCCGACGGGGAGTGGCAGAGCCCGACCCTCGACAACGACGGCCCGCGCCCGCAACTGCCCGCCCCCGACACGGCCATCGGCGAGCGGCTCGTCGAGGCGCACCACGCCGCGCGGGAGGTGCTGCGCGAGCGCACCGGCGCCAAGGTCGGCTGGACGGTGGCCAACCGCGCCTTCGTGGCCCGTCCCGGGGCGGAGGAGAAGAAGCGGGAGCTGGAGCACGTCTGGGAGGATCTCTACCTGGAGGGGTCGCGCGGCGACGACTTCGTGGGCGTGCAGTCGTACTCCAGCCAGTGGGTCGGCCCGGACGGCATCGAGCCCTATCCGCCGCACCCGGACAACACGCTGGTGGGAACCGCCTACCGGCCCGACGCGCTGAGCATCGCGGTGCGGCACACCGCCGAGGCCACCGGCGGCCTGCCGATCCTGATCACGGAGAACGGCATCGCCATCGGCGACGACACCCGCCGCATCGCCTACACGGGCGAAGCTCTGGAGCACCTGGGCAAGGCGATCGCCGACGGGGTGGACGTACGCGGCTATCTGCACTGGAGCCTGCTCGACAACTACGAGTGGGGCCACTGGGCGCCGACGTTCGGGCTGGTCGCGGTCGACCGCGAGACCTTCGAGCGCCGCCCCAAGCCCTCGCTGGCCTGGCTGGGCGAGACCGCCCGCCGCGGCCGGATCTGACCGTACCCCGACCCGGAGGACACACCGTGCAGGTATCCGTACCCGACGTCTCCGCCAAGTCCCTGGCCGAACTCGTCTCGCTGTCCGGGCGGCGCGCCGTCGTGACCGGCGCGGGCCGGGGGCTCGGCCGGGCGATCGCCGAGCGGCTGGCCGAAGCGGGAGCCGACGTGCTCGTCGCGGACATCCGGGACGATCTGGCCACCGCCGTCGCCGAGGACCTCGGCGGCCGGGGCCCGGGCCGGGCCCTGGCCGCCCGGCTGGACGTCACCGACCCCGACAGCGTCGTGGCCGTCGCCGACCTCGCCGTCCGAGAGCTGGGCGGGATCGACGTCTGGGTGAACAACGCGGGGGTGTTCCCCAGCGTTCCCGCGCTGGAGATGTCCGGCGAGGCCTTCGACGAGGTGTTCGCCGTGAACACCCGCGGGGTCTTCCTCGGCTCGCGGGAGGCCGCCCGCCGGATGAGCGAGGCCGGGCACGGGGGCGTCATCGTCAACGTCGTCTCCACGGCCGGGTTGCGTGGGACGGCCCCCGGGCTCGCCGCGTACGTCGGCTCCAAGCACGCGGCGCATGGTCTCACCCGTCAACTCGCCCTGGAATTCGCCCCGTTCGGCATCCGGGTGCTGGGCGTCGCGCCGACCTTCGTGCCGACCGAGGGGAACATGGCGGCGGCCGCGGCGGCCGGCGTCCCCCTGGACTCCGAGGCGATCCTGTCCGTGATGCGGCCGGGGCCGCTCGGCCGGCTCGGCGTGCCCGACGACATCGCCCGGGTGGTGCTGTTCTGCGCCGGCGACCTCTCGGCGTTCATGACGGGCAGCACGCTCCTCGTGGACGCCGGTGAAACGATTTAGCGCGCGTCGTGCCGCCCACCCCGACCGCCCCGACCCCCGGTAGGAACCTCATGCTCTCGCCCCGTACCACCCCCACCCGCGACCTCGTCGGCCTCGACGGACTGTGGCGGTTCGCTCTCGGCACCCGGGCCGGCGCCGCCCCCTGGGCCGCACGGCTCGCCCCGCCGCTCGAAGCGCCCGTGCCCGCCAGCTACAACGACCTGTTCGTCGACCCGGAGATACGCGACCACGTCGGCGTCGTCTGGTATCAGCGCGAGGTGCGCGTACCGCGCGGCTGGTCCGACGAGCGCGTGGTGCTGCGCTTCGGGTCGGTCACCCATGCCGCGCAGGTCTATGTGGACGAACGGCTCGTGGCCGAACACACCGGCGGCTACACGCCGTTCGAGGCGGACCTGACCGGCATCGTCGAGCCCGGCGCCGAGTTCCGGCTGACCGTCGGCGTCGACAACCGGCTGACGAACGTGACCATCCCGCCCGGCACCGTCACCACCGGCCCCGACGGCCGCGAACGGCAGTCGTATCTGCACGACTTCTACAACTACGCGGGCATCGCGCGCCCGGTCCGGCTGTACAGCACCCCGAGGACGTTCGTCGAGGACGTCACCGTCGTCACCGGCCGGGACGGGGCGGCCGGCACCGTCGGCTACGCCGTGGAGACCGCCGGCGAGCACGCCGACGCGGTCACCGTGCGGGTGCGCGCGGTGGACGAGGCGGGCAGAACCGTCGCGGAGGGACACGGCGCACAGGGCGTCCTGCGCATCGAGGACGTCACGCTCTGGCAGCCGGGTGCGGCCTATCTCTACGACCTGGTCGTGGAGTTGGTCTCGGACGGCGAGACCGTGGACAGCTTCGCCCAGTCCTTCGGGGTTCGTACGGTCGAGGTGCGCGGCACCGAATTCCTCATCAACGGGGAGCCGTTCTACTTCACCGGCTTCGGCAAGCACGAGGACACCCCCGTACGCGGCAAGGGCCACGACGACGCCTACCTCGTCCACGACGTCCAGCTCATGCAGTGGACCGGCGCGAACTCCTTCCGCACCTCCCACTACCCCTACGCCGAGGAGGTGCTGGACTTCGCCGACCGCCAAGGCATCGTGGTCATCGACGAGACGGCCGCCGTCGGCCTCAACCTGGGGGTCCAGGGCGGGCTCACCGGCATTCCGCCGACCCCCACCTTCGCGCCGGAGAACTTCGGCGGGACCACCCGGGACGTCCACGCGCAGCATCTGCGGGAGCTGATCGAACGGGACAAGAACCACCCGAGCGTGGTGATGTGGTGCATCGCCAACGAGCCGGCCTCCAACGAGGAGGGCGCGCGGGAATACTTCGAGCCGCTGGTCGAGCTGGCCCGCAAGCTCGACCCGACCCGGCCGCTCACCTACGCGGCCGTCATGTTCGCGACGGCGCAGAACGACCGGATCGGCGACCTGTTCGACGTCCTGAGCATCAACCGCTACTACGGCTGGTACCTCTTCACCGGCGATCTCGCGACGGCCGAGGGGTATCTGGAACAGGACCTGCGCGGTTGGGTCGAGCGGTTCGGCAAGCCCGTCATGATGTCCGAGTACGGCGCCGACACGCAGCCCGGCCTGCACTCCGTCTGGGACGCCCCGTGGAGCGAGGAGTACCAGAGCGACTTCCTCGCCATGTACCACCGGGTCTTCGACCGCATCCCCGAGTTCGTCGGCGAACACGTGTGGAACTTCGCCGACTTCCAGACCTCGCCCGGCATCCACCGCGTCGACGGCAACAAGAAGGGCGTGTTCACCCGGGACCGAAAGCCCAAGTCGGCCGCGTTCGCCCTGCGCCGACGCTGGTACGGCCTGGACGGCCACAAGCCCGGCCGGACGACGGCCGACTGACCACCTGCGGCTCATGTGACAAAGGAATCCTCATGCCCCAAGACGACGGGGATGTCAGCGTGGTGATCCCCTCTCCCCCGGTGTCATCGCAGGACCCCGCCGAGATCGAGGCGCCGCTGCCGAAGGTCGGCCGGGACTACCTGCTCTGGCTGATGGCCGCCGGCTTCGGCAGCTCCCTGGCCCTGATGGTCCCCCTCTCCTACTCGCTCGCGGTGCGGATCGACGACCTGGCGCCCGGCCACGAGGAACAGCTCGGTTATGTCACCGGGTCCGCGCAGTTCCTCTACCTGGTCCTGAGCCCGCTGATCGGCCTCTGGAGCGACCGGACCCGTTCCCCGCTCGGCCGCCGGACCCCGTTCATGATCGGCGGCGCCCTGCTCGGCACCGTCGCGCTCGTCGGGGTCGCCCTGGCGCCGTCGGTCCTGCTGCTGGGTCTGGCGTGGACCGTCGGCATGCTCGGCTGGGCCACGACCGGGCAGGCGGTCCAGAACGTCCAGGCGGACCGGGTGCCCGAGGAGCAGCGCGGCCGGGTGTCGGCGCTGACCAGCGTCATGACCCAGATCGCCCCGGTGATCGGCATCGGTCTCGCCTATGGGGTGGCCTCCAGCACGTTCCTGGTGTTCCTGGTCCCGGGTGTGCTGGGCGCCGCCCTGGTGATCCTGTTCCCGGTGTTCAAGCCCGAGGGCGACTCCCGCGCGCTCGTGGCCGCCGACGGCGTGACCCTGCGGAGCATGGTCGCCAGCTACGGCTTCAGCCCGCGCAGGTATCCGGACTTCGGCTGGAACTGGCTCGGCCGTTTCGTCTTCTTCATGGGCCTGTACTTCAACACGGCCTTCGGGACGTTCTTCTACGCGCAGCGGCTCGACCTGCCGGTCAAGGAGGTCGCCGGGATCGTGGCGGTCATCGGGACCATCGGCGTGGTGGCCGCGGCGGGCGGCGCCATCGGGGGCGGTTTCCTCTCCGACAAGCTCGGCCGGCGCAAGCTGTTCGCGCTCATCGGCTCCGCGGTGTTCGTCGCCGGGGCCGTGACCGAGGCGTTCGCCCACTCGCTGCCCCAGTTGGTGGTCGGCGCGGTGCTGATGCAGTTCGCCATCGCGGTGTTCAGCGCCGTCGACCAGGCGATCGTGTTCGCGATCCTGCCGGACCGGGCCGAGGCCGGCCGCTATCTCGCCGTCGTCGGTTTCGCGCAGAAGATCCCCAGCGCGGTCGCCCCGCTGATCGCCCCGCTCGTCATCACCCTCGGCGTCGAAGACGGCGGCGAGAAGAACTACACCCAGCTCTATCTGATGGGGGCGGTCCTGGCCCTGGTCGGTGGCCTGATCGTCAAGTTCAAGATCAAGTCGGTCCGTTAGCACCGGCTCCCGGCCGCCGCCCCGACAGACATCCCGTCCCGCCGAGTCCCGAGAAGGCACCGCATGCGCAACGCACCGTACGACCTCAGCATCGACAGCGGCGGTGACGACTTCCCCGTATCCGGGCCCGCGCCCCGGCTGTCATGGAAGCCGCCGTCGGGCGCGGCACACGCGGTGGCGTACGAGGTGGAGTGCACCGTCGACGGCGAGGCGCGGCCCGCGGTGCGCGTCGCCGTCGGTGGGCACCGGTTCCTCCCCTGGCCGTGGGCGGCGCTGGACAGCGGGCGCCGGGTGGCCTGGCGGGTCCGGGCGCTCGGCACCGAGGTCGGCGACGACGATTCGACGTGGTCACGGTGGCACGCGTTCGAGACGGGTCTGCTCGCCGCCGACTGGGAGGCCCGCTGGATCAGTCCCGCCGAGTCCGGCGATCCGGGATACGGCAACCGGCCCGCGTACGTGCTGTCGGCCCGGTTCGAGGCGCGGGCCGGGGTGCGTTCGGCACGGCTGTACGCCACCGCGCTCGGGGTGTACGAGGCTTACGTGAACGGTGTGCGCGCCGGTACGGCCGAGCTGTCGCCGGGGTCCACCTCCTACGACCGCACGCTGTACGCCCAGGCGTCCGACGTCACGGCCGCCGTCGAGGCGGGTGCCAACCGGTTCGAGATCGTGCTGTCCGACGGCTGGTACCGGGGTCAGGTGGGCGCCTTCCGCCTCCCGGCGGGCTGGGGCACGGTGCCCGGCGCACGGGCCGAGCTGCACATCCTCTACGAGGACGGCGTACGGCAGGTCGTCCGCACCGACGGGACGTGGACGAGTGCGGAGTCGGCCATCACCCGGGCCGACCTCATGGACGGGCAGACCACCGACTTCCGGCTGCTGCCCGGGGACGGCGGGCCCGTCCTCGTCGACCAGGTGGAGGCGCCCGAGGTCGACTGGTCGCCGGCGCCGCCGGTGCGCGTGGTCGAGTCGCGGCCCGCACGCTCGGTCGAACAGGTCGCGGACGGCGTGTGGATCGCCGACTTCGGCCAGAACGCCTCCGGTCGGATCGCCCTGGGCGACCTCGGGCCGCCCGGCACGCGCACGGTCGTCGACCACGGCGAGCATCTCGGCCCCGACGGCGACCTGACGACCGCCCATCTGGACTCCTCGCGCCCCGGCCAGGCCCCGATCCCCTTCGTCCAGCGCGACGAGGTCGTGTCCTCGGGTAGGGGCGAGACGTTCGAGCCGCGCCACACGGTGCACGGTTTCCGGTACGTCCGGGTCCGCCGCGAGGGCGCCCCGCTCGACCCGGCGAGCCTCGTCATGCGGGTCGTCCACTCGGACCTGCGTCGCACCGGCGCCTTCGGCTGCGGGCACGCCGATCTCGACCGCCTCCACGAGATCGCCGAGTGGAGCTTCCGCGGCAACGCCGTCGACGTACCCACCGACTGCCCGACGCGTGAACGTCTCGCCTGGACCGGCGACTACCAGGTCTTCGCACCCACCGCGACCCGCCTGTACGACGTGCTGGGCTTCAGCCGCAAATGGCTGCGCTCGGTCCGCGACGACCAGCTGCCCGACGGCCGGATCGCCAACTTCTCGCCCGACGGACGCCGTATCAAGCACCACCTCGACGACCAGTTCGCCATGATGACCGGCTCGGCCGGCTGGGGGGACGCCGTCGTCGCCGTCCCGTGGGAGCTGTACGAGTCGTACGGCGACCGGGCGGTCCTGGCCGAGAACTGGGAGGCGATGGTCGGCTGGGTCGAGTGGGCGCTCGACACGGCCCGCACCGCCCGCCATCCCACCCGTATCGAACGCTCGCCCGAGCCGCTCGCGCACGAACAGTACGTGTGGGACGGCTCCTTCCACTGGGGCGAGTGGACCGAACCGAGGGCGAAGGCGCACGACGGCACTCCCATCGACCCCGTCAAGGACGATCCCGTCGCCTGGTTCATGGCCGACAAGGGCGAGATCGGCACGGCGTACCTGTACCGCTCGACGGCGACCCTGGCCCGCGTGGCGCGGGTGCTGGACCGCGCGGCGGACGCGGAGCGCTACGCGGTGCTCGCCGAGCGGGTCCGGGAGGCCTGGCGTACCGAGTTCCTCTCCCCCGACGGACGCACCACCGGCGACACCCAGGCCGGCTATGTGCGCGCGCTGTCCCTCGGGCTCGTCCCCGACGCGTTGCGCGAGGCCGCCGCCGGACGGCTGGTCGAGCTGATCCGCGCGGCCGGCACCCATCTCGGCACCGGCTTCCTCGCGACCGGCGAGCTGCTGCCCGTGCTCGCCGACAGCGGTCATGCCGACGTCGCCTACGAGTTGCTGCTCCAGCGCACCGCGCCGTCCTGGCTGTACATGCTCGACGGCGGCGCGACCACCGTCTGGGAGGACTGGGAGGGCGTCGACGGCGCCGGCATCGCCCACGAGTCGCTGAACCACTACAGCAAGGGTGCGGTGGTCCGCTTCCTGCACACCCACGTTCTCGGGCTGCGCCAGGCACCGGGGTCGATCGCCTGGGAGTCCTTCGAGGTCGCGCCCGTGCCGCACCCGTCGGTGCCGTGGGCCCGGGGCACGCACGAGTCGCCGCAGGGCACGATCGCCGTCGAGTGGCGGACGGACGGCGACGAGCTCACCGTCGCGGTCGACGTCCCGGCGGCCACCACCGCTCGGATCGTCTTCCCCGACGGCACGACCGTGGGCCCGCTCCCCCGCGGCGGCTTCACCGCCTTCCGCCGCATGGGGAAGGCGGATTGAGACGCCCGTACAGCGATCCCGGGAGCGTCAGGGGAGGGCGCCGGGTCTCATGCTTCGCCGCCCCGTTCGGCAGCGGCCTGCGGGAAGGTCATGCTCATGAAGGCCCGGATCGGGCCGACGATGTCGAGATCCTGGTCCAGCGCCCACTGCAACTGCAGGCCGTTGAGCACGGCCTGCAGCAGGGTGGCGGCGTGGTCGGGGGCGAGCGCCTCGTGCAGTTGCCCCTGCCCGGCCTTCACGCGCATGCCGCGAGCGAACTGATGGCGTCCCCAGGCGTAGCGCTCCGCGAAGTAGTCGTGCGCCGGATGTTCCGGACGTGAGGCCGCCGCCGCGAGTTCGATCCACAGGCGCATCAGCTCGAGGGCCTTCTGGTGGTGGAGCAGCAGGTCGCCGAGGTACGGCGTCAGATGGTCCATGTCCGGGACCCGTGACTCGGCGTACTCGCGCTCCTCGTTGTCGCGTTCGGCGAGCACGGCGGCGAGCAGGTCGTCCTTGTTGCGGAAGTGGTGCAGCAGTCCGGCGTGGGTGATGCCGGCCCGCTCGGCGATGTCCCGCAGGGAGGCCTTCGCGAAGCCGTGTTCGGCGAAGCTCTCGCGCGCCGCCCGGACGATCTCCGCCCGTCTGGCCGGGGTCTTGGTGTACGGGCCGCGGGTCTTGGCCTGGGTCACAGTGCGCATCCTCTTCCCGACTCCCGGGGCACGATTCTGAAAACCTTCCAAGGCATAGCTTTTCACGGTCTGCTCGGAGTGTGGGCTGTGACCGCCGCGAACACAAGGGCCGGGGCACGGCGATTTTCCGCCAGATAACGCTCTGGTCACGAACGCGGTCCACACTCTTCCCGCGCCCGCCACCGGGGCTTACCTTCCGAATGAAATTCGACCACGTGGTAACTGTTCGCGCGGCAGGACGCAGCGGCGGATCCGCAACCACCGCAGCGGCCCTGTTCACCACCGCATGCCGGCCTCACCCAGGGCTCCGCCGCACTCCCCCACGCGTGCATCGGCCGGCCCGGGCAGGCATCCGTGCACGACCGCACCGACCTACCGACCAACGCCTCGGCTCTTCAGGTTCCAGGACGAAGGAATCCACCCATGCGCATCCGCTCCTCGCATTCCAGGCCCGGGCCACGGCCGCGCCGGCGCTCGCAGGCGCTGGCCGCCGTCGCGGCCGTCGCCCTGCTGGCGACCGCCACGACGGCGTGCGACAGCGCCCCGGCCGCGACGTCGGGCTCCGGCGCCGACGCGACCCTCGCGCTGTCCATCCTCGGCACGCCCAACTCGTTCGACCCGGCCCAGCTGATCGAGGGTCAGTCGACCTACGTCTGGGACTCGATCTTCGACACGCTCCTGCTCGAGGACAACAAGGGCGAGCTGCACCCCGGCGCAGCGCAGAGCTGGGCGTACTCCGCGGACGGCCTCGCCCTGACGCTGAAGATCCGCCCGGGCATGAAGTTCAGCTCGGGCGACCCGGTGGACGCGAACGCGGTGAAGGCCACCCTGGACCGGATCCGCTCCACGCCCGGGCAGAGCCAGCTGTCGCTCGCCGCCGTCTCCTCGGTCGAGACGCCCGACGCCTCCACGGTCGTCCTCAAGCTCTCCCGGCCCGACGCCTCGCTGCTCGGCGCCCTGTCGACGGCGCCCGGGGTGATCGGCGACCCGAAGACGATGGCCGCCAAGCGCACCGCTCTCAACCCGGTCGGCTCGGGCCCGTACACCCTCGACACCAAGACCACCGTCAACGGTTCGGTGTACGTCCTCAACCGGCGTGACGACTACTGGAACAGGAAGGCGTACCCCTTCAAGACGGTCAAGATCCGCGTGATCACCGACCGGACCGCCTCGGCCAACGCCCTCAAGGCGGGCCAGACCAACGCCGGCACGGCCGAGGTCTCGCAGCTGTCGGCGCTCAAGGCGGCCGGCTTCCGGATCACGCATGTGGAGGCGACCGCGGGCGCCTATCTCGTCCTCGGCGACCGCGCCGGCACCAAGCTGAAGCCACTGGGCGATCTGCGCGTGCGCCAGGCCATCAACATGGCCTTCGACCGGCAGAAGATGGTCACCCAGGTGCTGCAGGGCTCCGGCAAGGCCACCGACCAGCTGTTCAACCCGAAGGGGAAGGCCTACGACGAGGCGCTCAACGCCAAGTACCCCTACGACGTCGCCGGGGCCAAGAAGCTGCTCGCCGAGGCCGGCTACCCGAAGGGCTTCTCGGTGACCATGCCGAGCCTTGTCTTCACCAAGCCCTTCGAGCCGCTGTTCACGCAGGCACTCGCCGACATCGGCGTCAAGGCGACCTGGGAGCCGGTGCCCGCCCAGCAGACCACCTCCGCCGTCGCGTCGGGCAAGTACCCGATGTTCCTGCTGGTGGAGGGCCTCGCCTCCGACGCGATCATGACCCGCAGCTTCTACACCCCGGCCGGCTTCCGCAATGTCTTCCACACCACCGACCCGAAGCTGACCGGGCTGCTCGACCAGGCCGCCAAGGAGCTCGACCCGGCGAAGTCCGCCGGGATCTACCGGCAGATCAACGAGTTCGGCGTCGAGAACGCCTGGCTGTCCCCCGTCTTCTACCTCGGCAGCGACTGGGCCACCAAGAAGGGCATCGCCTACCTCGGCGACGGCTCCTCCACGATGTCCACCGTCCGGCAGTTCGGCGTGGCCGGCTCGTCGCGGTCCGGCGGGTGAGCCGCCCCTCATGACGCTCTATGTGCTGCGTCGCCTGACCGCGGGCCTCGTGCTCGCGGTCCTGGTGACCATGATCACCTTCCTGCTGCTCAGCACGTCCTTCGACGACGTGGCGAGCAGCGTCCTCGGCAACGGCGCCACGCCCCAGCAGGTGCTCGCCCAGAAGACCCGGATGGGCCTGGACCGGCCCCTGGCGGTCCAGTACGTCGACTGGCTCTCGCACTCCGTGCGCGGTGACCTCGGCACCTCCTACTACACCAGCGAACCGGTCCGCTCCGCGATCACCGCCCGGCTCGGCGTCACCCTGTCCATCGTCGTCGTCGCGCTGCTGGCCACCTCCGCCATCAGCGTCGCCCTCGGGGTGGCCGCCGCCGCGCGCGGCGGCGCCGTCGACCGGTTCGCGCAGGCCGCCGCCATGACCGGCTATCTCGTCCCGAGCCTGCTCGTCGCCATCGCGCTGGTGTACGTGCTGGCCATCAAGCTCCAGATGTTCCCGGCCACCGGCTACACGGACTTCGGCGAGAGCCCGGCCCGCTGGGCGGCAAGCATCGCCATCCCCGTGGTCGCCCTGATGATGGGCGGGGTCGCGAGCCTGACCTCGCAGATCCGCGGCGCGATGATCGGCGAACTGCGCAAGGACTACGTCCGTACCCTGCGCACCCGGGGCATCCCCACCCGCTCCATCGTGCTGCGCCACGCCCTGCGCAACTCCGCCGGGCCGGCCCTGACGGTGCTGTCCCTGGAGTTCATCCAGATGCTCGGCGGCGCACTGATCGTCGAGCAGATCTTCGCGCTGCCCGGCTTCGGCCAGTACGCGTTCAACGCCTCCCTGCAAGGCGACGTGCCGATCATCATGGGCATCAGCCTCTTCGGTGTGCTGCTCGTCGTGGCCGTCAACCTCGTCGTCGATCTCCTCAACGGCTGGCTCAACCCGAAGGCGAGGATGACCAGTTGACAACGCCGAACCCGAACGCGCGCCGCCGGTCGACCCTGCGGCGGCTGCTCTCCGATCCCCAGGCCGTCGTCAGCGCGGGCCTGCTGATCGTCGTCGTCCTGCTCGGACTGCTCGCGCCCGTCCTCACCGACCACGGCGCCAACGAGGCGAACCTGGACGCCGTCAACGCCGGCGTCGGCGACCACGGCTATCTGCTCGGCGGGGACAAGAGCGGACGTGACATCTACGCCAGGCTCCTGTTCTCCATCAACACGAGCGTGGTCTCGGCGCTGCTCGGCGCGAGCATCGCCCTGGCGATCGGGATCACGTCCGGGCTGGTCGGGGGGTACTTCGGGCGGCGCGTGCGCGGAGTCACCGAGTGGCTGTTCAGCCTGATCATGACCTTCCCGGGGCTGCTCCTGCTCATCGTCCTGATGCCGGTGACCAAGGGCGACTACAAGGCCACGATGCTGATCTTCGGGGTACTGCTCTCCCCCGGCATCTACCGCCTCGTACGCAACCTCGTGCTCGGTGTGAAGAACGAGCTGTACGTGGACGCCGCCCGGGTGTCGGGACTGCCCGACCGGCGCATCCTGCGACGGCATGTGTTCACCGTGGTGCGCGGGCCGGTGGTCATCGCCACGGCGTTCCTCGCGGGTTCCTCGATCGCCGTCCAGTCCGGCCTGGCCTTCCTGGGCGTGGGCTCGAACACGGTGCCCAGCTTCGGCGCGATGATCTCCGAGGGGTTCTCCAACCTGTACGAGGAGCCGTCGCAGTTCCTGTGGCCCAGCGTCATGCTCGGCATCATCACCGCCTCGCTGGTGCTGCTCGGGAACGCGCTGCGGGACGCTCTGGAAGGCGGCCGTCCGAAGCCGGTCCGCATCGTCACCGCCACCGGGTACCGGCCGCCGGCCACCCAGACGTCCTCAGGCTCCGGACTGCTCACCGTCGAGGACCTGGCCATCGCCTATCCGACGCCGACCGGCGAACTGAAGGAGGTCGTCAGCGGCGTCACCCTGAGCGTCTCGGCCGGGGAGACCCTCGGTCTCGTCGGCGAGTCCGGCTCCGGCAAGACGCAGACCGCGTTCGCCGTGCTCGGGGTGCTGCCCGCGGAGGCGGTCGTCACCCGCGGTTCGATCCGGCTCGACGGCCGCGAGCTGCTCGGCCTGAGCGAACGCGAACTGCGGGCGGTGCGCGGGACGTCCATCGCGTACGTGCCCCAGGAGCCGATGTCCAACCTGGACCCGTCGGCCACGGTGGGCGCCCAGCTGGTGGAGGGCGTGCGCGCCGCGACGCCCATGTCCAGGACCGAGGCCCGGGAGCGGGTCCTGGCGCTGCTCGCCCGGGTCGGCATCCCCGAACCCGAGCGCACCTTCCGCTCGTATCCGCACCAGATCTCCGGCGGCATGGCCCAGCGGGTCCTCATCGCGGGCGCCGTCGCCAGCCGTCCCCTGCTGCTCATCGCCGACGAACCGACCACCGCCCTCGACGTCACCGTCCAGGCGGAGATCCTCGACCTGCTGCGCGATCTGCAGAAGGACCTGAACATGGCCGTCCTGCTGGTGACCCACAACTTCGGTGTGGTCGCGGACAGCTGCGGCCGGGTGGCCGTCATGCGGGAGGGCACGGTCGTCGAGACCGGCGCGACGGAGGAACTGTTCGCCGCACCCCGCCACCCGTACACGCGCGGCCTCCTGGACTCGATCCTCGACGAGACCACCCTGCGCACCGACCCGCCGGCCGCCTCCGTGGGCGCCCTGGAGAAGGAGTCCCGATGACCAGCCTGCTGGAGGTGAGCGACCTGCGCGTGGCCTACCCCGGACGGGGCTTCAGGGCCCGACCGCACGAGGTGCTCCACGGTGTGTCGCTCACCGTGGGGCAGGGCGAGACCCTGGGCGTCGTCGGCGAGTCGGGTTCCGGCAAGACGACCATCGGCCGGTCGGTGCTCGGCCTGGCCGCGCCCAGCGGCGGCACGGTCCGCTTCGGGGGCCACGACATCACCCACGCCGGACGCAGGGAACGACGTGCGCTGTCCCGGGACATCCAGGTGGTGTTCCAGGACCCGTACTCCTCCCTCAACCCGGCCCTGACGATCGGCGACATCCTCAGCGAGCCGCTGGTCGTGCAGGGCATCGCGCCGGGTGCGGCCCGGCAGCGGGTCGCGGAACTCCTCGACCAGGTGGGGCTGCCGGGGGACGCGGCGCAGCGGCAGCCCCGGGAGTTCAGCGGCGGCCAGCGGCAGCGCGTCGCCATCGCCCGCGCGCTGGCGCCCGCCCCCCGGCTCATCGTGTGCGACGAGCCCGTCTCCGCGCTCGATCTCACCACCCAGGCCCGCGTTCTCGAACTCCTCGTCGACATCCAGCGGCGCACCGGGGTCGCCTACCTCTTCATCTCGCACGACCTGGCGGTCATCCGGCACATCAGCCACCGGGTGAGCGTCATCCACCGGGGCGACATCGTCGAGACCGGACCGGCGGGCGAGATCACCGCGAGCCCCGAACACCCGTACACGCAAAGGCTGTTGCTCGCCGCACCGGTCGCGAACCCGGCCGAACAACGCCGCCGGCGCGCGGCCCGGCAACACCTGTGACCGAACGAGAAGAGCTGAGATCAGCCGAAGAGGGCGACCAGTCTGCCGATGACCTCGCCGCGCTCGAGGCGGCCGATCCCGTCGCCGATCTCCTCGAACGCGATCTCGGTGATGCGCGAGGTGAGCCGGCCCTCGGCGACCAGGTCGAGCACCGCCGCGCAGTCCTCCTTCGTCCCGGCCTGCGAGCCGACGAGCTCTACCTCGTTGAGGGTGAGCGCCTGCAGGT
Organism: Streptomyces sp. NPDC001858; assembly: GCF_053594615.1. Classification (NCBI taxonomy): domain Bacteria; kingdom Bacillati; phylum Actinomycetota; class Actinomycetes; order Kitasatosporales; family Streptomycetaceae; genus Streptomyces; species Streptomyces sp. NPDC001858. The sequence goes on along the minus strand of NZ_JBSFEV010000018.1, from coordinate 7,149 downwards.
CGATCTCGGCCCGGGCGCGGCCGAGGCCGACCTGGACGATGCGGCCGCCCCGGCGGACGGAGTGGATCGCGCCGTCGGTGGTCGTCCCGAAGCCGGCGAAGTCGATCACGACGTCGAGGTCCTCTCCGGCGAAGTCGGTGATGTCGTTCGCGACCTTCGCGGCGCCGATCGACCGGGCGAAGTCGTGGACGCGCTCGTTCTTCTCGGCGACGAACACCGTCGCCCCGAGCGCCAGCGCGACCTGGGCGCCGAGCGAACCGAGCCCGCCGAGGCCGATGATCCCGACCCGGGATCCGGCGGTCACCCTCCCCTGCACGGAGACCGCGTGATAGGAGGTGAGACCCGCGTCCGTGGCGGCCGCCGCCTGGTCGAACGGCACCCCGTCCGGCAGCGGTACGACGAGTCGTTCCAGCACCACGACCTCGTCCGCGAAGCCGCCGTTCTTCGAGGTGCCCGGCCCTTCGATGGCCGCGGGGATGACGACCCGCTGACCGACGGTGAACTGGGTGACGTCCGATCCGACGGCGGCGACGACGCCCGCGATCTCATGGCCGAGGGTGATCGGACGGAACGGCAGCAGCGCCGTCAGCGTGCCGTCGAGGAACCCGACGTCACTGTGGCAGAGCCCGGCGGCGCGGACGTGCACGACGAGTTCGTCCGCGGCCGGCGTCGGCGTCGGCACCTCGTTGAGGGTGAGGGGTGCTCCGACTTCGGTGAACTGCCATGCGCGCATCGTTGGCTCCTCGGACATCCGTCTCCCGGCGGGTGGCCGGTGCGGTGGGAATGGGGGTGGGGTGGCGTGCGGTCGGTGGGTGGGCGGAGCGGGTGATCAGCCGCTTCCGGATTAATGGTACCTGGTCCCAAAAATACGCTGCCCTAGGATCGGACGATGACCGACGCCCCCTCCCGCCGAGGACGACCGCCCGCCTCGTCCCGTGAGGCGCTCGAAGAGGTCGCCTTCGAACTCCTCCTCCGCGACGGCTACGAGGCGACGACGGTGCAGGCCATCATGGCCGCGGGCGGCGTCGGGCGCTCGACGCTGTTCCGCTACTTCGGCTCGAAGGCGGGGATCGTCTGGCGCGAGTTCGACCGCGCCGTCGAGCGACTGCGATCAGCGCTCCTCGACGCCGACGACGCACCCGTCATGACGGCCGTGCGCTCCGCGATCGTCCGGTCGACGCGCCTGTCGCAGGAGGCGGCGCCGCACTCCTGGCTGGACCGCTTCCGGGTGCTCGACCAGGACGCCGCGCTCGTCGCGGAGACCGCCGCGCACTGGCGGGTATGGGCCGAGACGGTCAGCGGATACGTGGGCGAGCGCACGGGACTCGATGCGAACGCTCCGGTTCCGGCCGCGATCGGCGGGGCGGTGCAGGCCGCCTACGTCGCCGTGCTCCGGCAGTGGGCCGCGGCGGACAGGATCGGCGAGGCCGTCGACATCGACGAGCTCGACGACGCGCTCCGTCCGGTCACCGACGCGTTCCAAGCGCTCCTCGACGGCGGACGCCGCCCCTGACGGGCAGCTCGCGGGCGGCACGCGCGTCCGCGAGACGCCCACCCGGCCCGGCCGGTCCTGGGCCGCTGGATTGCGTCAGGGCTTGGCGACGTCGGTTCGACGGTTGTCCGTCTTGAAGGGCAGAGCGGACACGGTGGCCCGGATCTCCCGCTGCGGTGTTCCGGGCCTCCCCCACAGCACGGTCACCTCGGTGCCGGGGGTCGTGTACGCGGGATCGATCACGCAGAGGGAGATCATCGCTCGCCGGATCACGCTCAGCGTCCGGCCGGTGGACACTCCCACCGCATCGCCGGACGCCAGAACCTGGTCGAAGCAGGGACCGGCCACGCGAGGGAGTTCCATCTGGTCGGGCGCTTCGTCGTCGCCCAGCAACGACGTCAGGACGCCGCCGACGTCCCGCGCGTTCCACCGCAGGCCGACCAGCACGCGTTCCGGGGTTCCGCTCGCGGCATCGCGAGCCAGGGCGTCACGGCCGAGGAAGTCGCGTTCGGGTATGCCCTTGCGGAACCCCCAGCCGAGTTCGCCCGGCTTGCGGAAGTAGTCGGTCGCGCCGTTGCGGGGAACGAAGCTGCCACCGGGTGTGCCCCTGCGGAACTGCCGGGGCGCGCCCGGGGTGAGGATCGAGGCGGGGAGATAGTCGAGCCCGTTGGTGGCGATGCCGGCCTCGATGTGCTGCACGGGCTGCGACCGCAGACCCAGTTGACGAATGCCGAGGTCCTGCCCGCTCGTCACGACCGCGGACCAGATCTCGTCGGCGTGCTCGGTCGGTCCGTGCAGTTCGTAGCCCAGCTCGCCCGAGATGCCGGTCCGCAACACGCGCACCGGGACCCCGCCGACCCGTGACATCCTGCTGCGGCTGAAGCCGATGTCCGTCAGATCGTCTCCGGTGAGCTTCTCCAACACGTCCAGGGACGCGGGTCCCTGGACGCCGAAGATGAACACGTCCGGGCTGATGTCGATCGCCTCCGCGTCCCAACCGCCCTCCGACAGCTGCCACAAGAGCCAGTCGCAGCTTCCGGCCGTGTAGACGAACTCCTCGACGCCGACTCGGCACAGCACGCCCTCGGAGGCGACCCAGCCGTTCTCGTCGAGCTGCACATGGTGTTTGATCTGCCCCGTCTCGAAGCGGGCGAGGTCCCTCATGCCCAGCCTGCCGAGGAATTCAAGGGCCTGGCGTCCCCGGATGCTCACCTTGTGCAGCGCGGTCCAGTCGCCGATGTAGCAGGAACGGACATGGGCGGCGCTTTCTTCGACCCAGCCCGCATACTCCAGCGGCAGCAGCGTCTGCGCGAAGTAGCCGAAGGCACCCCGCGCGTTGGCCTCGTCCTGGGCCGCGGCCGCGGGGCTGAACAACGGCGGACGCTCCGCCACGAACCGTGCCTCCCGCAGCCCGAGTACCGCTTCGTACGTGCTGCGCTGCCGCGTCATGCCGTCCATGCCGTCCATGCCGTCCATGCCGTCCATGCGACGCTCCCGCTCTGTCTGCGGTCCGATTCCCTCGGCGCTCGCCGACGAGATCACTAGATCGATTTACCTGGGCGTGGCCGAGAATACCGACGCCTTGGAGCGGGCACCGGCCCTCGTCCGCGCCGCACTCTGCACACAATGCGGAACCTCACCGTCGCGACGCACGGCTTGCCTGAACTCCGCCGTCATGCGCGGGCGCGCCGCCGCTCAGGCCGACGCGCGGACGACGATCCACCCCGGCACCGGGGCCAGAGCCCCGATGTCGATGCCGAGGGCGTTGCGGGCCGCGATCCGTCCGAGGACCTCGGCGTCGATATGGACGGTGGTGAGCGCGGGGGTGTACAGCGAGCCGTGCTCGATCTCGTCGAAGCCGATCACGGCCACGTCCTCGGGCACCCGTCGTCCCAGGTCACGCAGGGCCGTGAGGCTGCGCAGCGCGATGTCGTCGTCGAAAGCCGCGAGGGCCGTGACCTCGGGGTGCGCTGTCAGGAACGTCTCGACGGCGACCGCGCCGACCTCCCTGGGCCCCGGCACGACGAACCGCTCCAGGGGTGGGAGTCCGAGCCGCCGGGCGGCCTCCTGGGCGAAGCCGAGGCGGGCCGCGGTCAGCGGGAACTCGTGGTCGGGCAGGGCCATCGCGATCCGGGCGTGCCCCTGCTCCGCGAGATATCCGATCTGCAGCGCGGCGTTGGCGGCGAACCCGTTCTCCCAGTCCTGCTCGTCCGGCGCGTGTCCCGCCAGATAGACCTCGCCGAGCCGTAGCACCGCCCGCGGCACGATCGTGTCCAGGACCTTCTGCGTGGCCTCCGGAATCGCATGTCCGTGCCGGACCAGAAGGATGTGGTCGTGCTCGGCGAGTTCCTCGTCCAGACCCCGGACGTAACTCCGGGAGAAGTTGCCCTCCATGCCCCGGTCGACATTGAGCACGACGATGCGCGAGGAACCCTCGCGCAGGGCGCGGGCGATGCCGTGCGCGACGTACCCCAGGTCCTGGGCGGCCTCCGTCACCCGCTCGCGGGTGGCGGCGGAGATCGTCTGCCGTGGGTCGTCGTTCAGCACGAAGCTCACCGTCGCCCGCGACACTCCGGCCGCCTCGGCCACGTCGCTCAACGTCACCCGGCCGGAACGGCTCATACCGACCCACTCCCTCGTCCCGCTGCCAGAACGGCTTCTTGAACGGCTTCTAGAACGATTAAGCCGTGACAGGCGCGAGTCTACGACGCAGTGGGCCGGTGCAGTGGACAGAGATCCCAACGAGGTCGCCCACGGTCCCACTCGGCCGCCCGGAGGGTGTTGACCAGGAGCATGGCGATCGTCATCGGGCCCACCCCGCCGGGCACGGGGGTGATGCGGCCGGCGATGCCGTCGAGTTCGGCTGCGCGGACGTCGCCGGTCAGGCCGGTGGGCGTGCGGTGGATGCCGACGTCGATGACGGTGGCGCCGGCCTTGACGTGCTCGGGGCCGATGAGACCGCGCACTCCGGCGGCCACCACGACGATGTCGGCGGGGCGGGTGACGGCGGCGAGGTCGGCGGTGAACTCGTGGGCGACCGTGACCGTCGCGCCGCGCCGCAGCAGCAGTTGGGCCAGCGGACGGCCGACGAGCTGCCCCCAGCCGACGACGGCGACGCGCGCACCCTGGAGTTCGACGCCTTCGGCGTCCAGGAGTTCGATGACACCGCTCGGTGTGCAGGGCCGCAATCCGCGCTCGCCGCGGGCCAGTCGGCCGACGCTGGCCGTGGTCAGCCCGTCGACGTCCTTGGCGGCGGGGATCCGGTCGATCAGCGACGCGGCGTCGAGCTTTGCCGGCAGCGGGAGTTGGAGAAGGATGCCGGAGACCTCCGGGTCGGCCGCCAACTCGTCGATGACGGCGGCGACTTGCTTCTGGGTGGCCTGCTGCGGGAGGCGGCGGTGGAAGTCGCGCATGCCGGCTTCGCGGATGGCGCGCCGTTTGGCGGCGACGTAGACGGCACTGGCCGGGTCGTCGCCGACCAGGACGGTCGCCAGTCCGGGCGCTCCTCCGACGCCTACGGCCTCGGCGACCCGTTCGGCGACGAGTTCGGCGACCCGGGCCCGAATGCTCCGGGCGAGCCGCTCTCCGTCGATCATGGTTGTCATGGTGGTGGACCGCCTTCTGCTGGTGAACGACTCACCCGGTCCCCGCTTCGGGCGGGTTTCCCTGGCGGGGCGAGTGGGGCGGGCGATACACGGCTCAGGCGAAGACAATGGTGTGTTTGCCGTTGCGGATGACCCGATCCTCGGCGTGCCACAGCACCGCACGGGAGAGGACGGCGCGTTCCACGTCCGCGCCCCGGCGGGCGAGGTCGGCGGCGGTGTCGGCATGGCTGACCCGCACGACGTCCTGTTCGATGATCGGCCCCTCGTCGAGGTCCTCGGTGACGTAGTGGGCGGTGGCGCCCACCAGCTTCACTCCTCGTTCCTTGGCCTTCGCGTAGGGGCCGGCGCCGATGAAGGCGGGCAGGAAGGAGTGGTGGATGTTGATGATCGGGACGCCGACCTGGTCGATGAACCCGGCGGACAGGATCTGCATGTAGCGGGCGAGGACGACGAAGTCGACGTTGTCCTTGAGCAGGCGCAGGTGCTCGGCCTCGGCCGCCGACTTGTCCGCTCCCATCGAGGGGACGTGGAAGAAGGGGATGCCGAAGCCGCGCACCTCCGCCGCGGTGTCGGGGTGGTTGGAGATCACCATGGCGACGGAGACCGGGAGTTGCCCCTGACGGTGTCGCCAGAGCAGGTCGAGCAGACAGTGATCGGACTTCGAGGCGAAGATCGCGACCCGCTTCGGCACGGACAGGTCGCGCAGGGTGTAGGTGAGCCCGTACTTCGTCACCAGGTCCTTGTCGAAGTCGGCGCGCAGAGCGGGAGTCGCCGCCCGCAGCCCGTCCAGGCCGAAGACGGTGCGCTGGAAGAAGGCGCCGCCCTGCGGGTCGTCGGAGTACTGGTCGAGGGAGACGATGTTGGCGCCGTGCCGGCCGAGGACGGACGTCACGGCCGCCACGATGCCGGTGGCGTCGGCGCCCTGCACGATCAGCGACGCCTGATGCCCCGCTCCGGCCCGGTTCTTGGCCGTGGTGGCGGGTGCGGCCTGTGTGACGGTCATACGAGGTTGTCCTTCCTGAACTGGGCGATCCACTCGGACGTGGCCTGCAGGCCGCCGAAGGTATAGAAGTGGATCTTGATTTCGCCGTGCCGACCCCGGTCGTGGCCCTCCGCCAGCGCACGCAGGAACCTGTCCGGGCCCGCGGTCCCCATCAGATTGGTGATCGACAGGCCGTACTTCTTGGCGATGGACGCGCTGGTGCCGACGCCGAACCGGGCGGCGTACGACAGCAGACGCCGCACCCCGGCCGGGCCGGGGACCCCGATGCGCACCGGGAGCACGATGCCGTGGTCGCGGACCTGTTCGAGCCAGGCGAGGACCGGGTCGACGTCGAAACCGAACTGGGTGATGACGGCGCCGTCCAGCTCCTGAGCGGCGAGGGCCGCGCTCTTGTTCCGCAGCGCCGCCCACAGCGCGTCCCCGGAGATGGCCGGGTGGCCCTCCGGGTAGCCGCTGATGCCGACCTGGCGCACGCCGTACTGCTGGAGCAGGCCCGATTCGATCAGGGCGAGGGAGTCCTCGTAGGGACCCTGCGGGCGGGCGGGGTCGCCGCCGACGGTGAAAACGTTGTCGCAGGCGTCGTCGGCCCGGAGCGCGGCGAGAAACTCCTCGAACTCGGCCTGCGAGCCGAGGCGGCGGGCCGAGAGGTGCGGCACCGGCACGAAGCCGAGGCGCTTCACCGCCCGGCAGGCCTCCAGGCGCAGCTGCGGATTCTCGTTGCCGAGGAAGGTGACGTTGATACGCGTGCCCTGCGGTATCGAGTCCCGGGCCTCCTCCAGCTTGGGCACGTCCTTGCCGGTCATCTCCAGGGAGAAGTCGTCCAGCAGCGATGTGCTCACCGCCGACGGGGCTGTGCTGAGGGGATTCATCGTGCTCCTTGTGCTCCTTGTCGATGAGGGAACGCGGGCGGGAGGCCGCCCGTTCGCCGCGCAAGGTCGGGGAAAGTCGGCCGCGCCCCGTCCGACGGCTCATTGCACTGAACGTTCCCGACCGGTACGGATAGCCCCGTGACCTCCTTCGCGCCGGACTCGATCGTCCTCACCCGCAAG